>JBKOXJ010000146.1:0-6183 GCA_046724905.1 Actinomycetota bacterium
GTACTCGCGCTCGTCCTGCCGCGCGTGCTCCCCGGCGGCGAACCGGCCCGCCGCGTGCTCTACACGGTCGTCGCGCTCGGGGTGATCGCATGGACGGTCACCGGCCAGATCTCCGCGGCCACCGGCTCGAACGAGATCGCCGACCAGGCTGTCCAGGGCATCCAGCGGCCGCTCGACTGGATCGACGAGCAGACCGGCGGCGCGCCCACCGTCTACCTCGGCCAGAAGATCACTGACCCGAACGGGCTCTGGCAGCTCGAGTTCTGGAACCGCTCGCTGAAGCACGTGTGGTCGACTGACGGGACCGCGCCCGGGCCCGGGCCGACGCTGACGCCCGACCTGATCAAGCCGACCGGGGAGATCACGCAGCCGCCCCCGGACGTCCGCTTCGTCGTCACCGAGCCGGGCATCAGCGTCGTCGGGCAGCGCGAGTGGCGGCAGCACCGGCGGGTCGGCGAGAGCATCGTCGACTGGCACCTGATCCGGATCGCCCAGCCGCTGCGCCTGAAGCAGTCGGCGACCGGGCTCTACGACGACGGCTGGGCGGGAGCTGACAGCCAGTACGCGCGGTTCACGACGCCGGGCCGGCGGCCCGGCTACGCGGTCGTCACCGTCTCGAGGAAGGCGTGGGGCGGGAAGGACAAGCCTGCGGAGGTCTCGATCCGCGTCGGTCACCTGCGGCTCGGGCACGACAAGCAGCCGGCGCTCGGCAAGGTCACCGACACGTGCAGCTGGACGATCCACCGGCTGGCCGAGCGCACGTTCTACCTCCGCGCACCGCCGCCTCCGTTCCTCGTGCGCGTCACGATCGATCCGACCTTCACCCCGCACGAGCTCGACCCGCGTTTCGCCGACGTGCGGCCGCTCGGCGCCGTTGTCGACTTCGGATATGCCCGGCGCGTGCCGGCGCGGGTGCGTGCCTGCTAGTCCCGGTAGGCGGCGACGAGATAGGAGAAGCGAAAGCGAAGGACGAGGCGGGCGAGCAGGCCGAAGCGCTCGAGCGCGCGTAGGACGGCGAAGCCCGCTTGCGGCAGCTCGACGCGCTGGGGGGCGAAGAAAGGACGCAGGTCGATGCGCGAGAAGCCGGCGTCTCGAAGCTCTGCGCGGATCGTGTCGAGCTCGTACTGGCGCGGGTTGAGGTCGAAGACGAGCTTGCGCTCGACATAGGTGGCCGCGTGGCGGAAGAAGGCCGGGCGGTCTCGCGTGTAGTAGATCGCGCGAAAGCAGGTCGCCGCGGCGACGGGGTGCGGCGGGACGTAGTCGTTGAGGTCGCCAAGCGCGATCGTCGCTCGGTCGCCGAGACGGCGCCGCGCCGCGTCCACCATCGGCGGGCTCGCGTCCACGCCGAGGTACTCGAGGCCGTGCTCCAGCAGGCGCTCGCCGAGGCCGCCGTCGCCGCAGGCGAGATCCAGGACCGTCTCGCCCGGGAGGAGCCGGGGTCCGAGGGCGACGACGATGTCGGCGCGGTGGGCCAGGTAGCGGGCCGAGTCGGCGTACGCCTCCTCGCTCCATCGCTCCGCCGCGTCGGCGCCGAACTTCTCGGTCGTGCTCACAGCGCCAGCAGCCGCTCCGGGTGCTTGCGGACGAAGCGCAGCATCCCGCGCAGGTGCCAGAGCGTGTGCCGTGTCAGGAAGCGCTGGTCGATCACTGCGGCGTACTCGTGTCGGACGAGCGCAGCGGGGACGTACCAGCGCTCCCAGCCCGCCTTCGCAGCCCGGTAGCAGAGGTCGATGTCCTCCCCGTAGTGGCGGAAGCCGGCGTCCCAGCCGCCGAGCTCCTCGAGCATCGCCCGGCGCGCGAGCACGAAGGCCCCCAGCAGCCACTCGGCCTGGACCGGTCCGGTCGGACGCTCGTCGAGGGCGTAGTGGCGGCGCTGATGCTCGAGCGGCGGGAAGAGGCGGCGCAGCGGCGTGCGGCGGACGAGCGTGCCGGTGACTGTGGGGAAGCGCCGGCGAGAGGGTTGCCAACGGCCGTCCGAGTAGACCATCCGGGGGCCGGCGATGCCGCATTTCGGATGCGCCTCGGCGAACTCTCGGAGGACGCCTACAGCGTCCGGCTTGGGCACCGCGTCGGGGTTCGCGACCACGACGAAGTCGCCTGCGGTTGCCGCGATCCCCGCGTTGACGTTGCCCGCGAGGCTGCGCGGCTCGCTGTTCTCGAGGGCTCTCGCGTTGGCCGGGAGCTGCGGTAGGCGCTCGGGGACGTTGACGACGACGAGGAGCTCGTCGACCTGCGGCGCGAGCGCCGGCAGCAACTCGGCGAGCTCGGCCGCGTGTCCGTGCGAGACCACGACGCCGGAGACGGTCACCGGCCGAGCACCTCGCGGTAGACAGCGAGCGTGCGACGCGCCGTCTCCTCCCACGTGTAGCGCCGTGCCCGCTCGAAGCCGGCCGCTCTGAGGCGCTCTCGGTCGGCGAGCGCGCGTTCGACGGCCTCGGCCAGGTCTCCCTGCTCGGCGAACACGGCCGCGTCGCCGGCGATTTCCTGCAGCGCGGGATCGGGGGCGGCCACAACCGGCGTGCCGCTCGCCATGGCCTCGACCACCGGGAGGCCGAAGCCTTCGTACTGCGAAGGGAACACGAGGCAGGCGGCGCCGCGGTAGAGCCGCGCGAGCTCGTCCTTCGGCACGTACCCGCGGAGCTCGGCCCCCGCGCGGCGCAGCTCGGCCGCGAGAGACGCGTCCTTCTCCGGGCCGACGACGACGAGCCGCAACCCGAGCTTCCCGGCGGCGCGCGCGGCGGCGAGCGGGTCCTTGCGCGGCTGGATTGCGCCGACGAAGAGGAGGTATGAGTCGGGCGCCGGGTCGCCCGGGCCGAACGTCGGGTCGACGCCGAGCGGAGTGACGACGACTCGCTCCTCGGGGAGCCCGTAGAGCTCGATGAGATCGCGCTTCGTCCGTTCCGAGATCGCGAGCACGCGTACGGCGCGGCGGGCCGCGCGGGGGACGAGGCTGCGGAAGACGAGGCGGTCGGCACGGCCCATCAGCTCCGGCCGGCGTGCGAACGAGATGTCCTGGATTGTGAGGACCGCTGGGCACGGGCAGCGCGGCGGGATCGCGTGCACGAAGTGCGCGAGTGAGGGTCGGACGCGCCGGAGCAACCGCGGGAGCGACCAGGCCATGCGGAGCTCCTGGAGGCGGGCGGGTAGCACGAGCTCGTCCGTTCCCGCCGGGGCCAAACCCGCGCGCCGAACGACAGGCGCGAGCCGGATGCCGTCGGCGAGCGGAACGAGCGCGCGCAGGAGGTTGTCGACGTACGTCTCGTCGCCGGTCCGCTCCCGCCCGAGCACGTCCGCGTCGACGACGACGAGCGGGTCAGCCATGCCGTCCCCGTTCGGCCCACGCCGCGATCGTCACGCTCGCGCCTCCTCGTACACGGCGATCGTCTCGGCTGCGACCTCGTCCCAGCTGAACGCGCGGGCACGCTCGAGACCGCGCCGCCGGAGCTCGTCGCGCCGGGCGGCCGCCTGCTCGATCCCGGCCGCGATCGACGACGGATCGCGAGGATCGACGAGCACCGCCGCCCCGCCGGCCGTCTCCTCGGTCGCGCCACCGGCGCTCGTTACGACGGGCGTCCCGCTCGCCATCGCCTCCAGCACCGGAATCCCGAAGCCCTCGTAGAGCGACGGGTAGGCGAGGCAGACCGCGCCGCGGTACAGCCGTGCCAGCTCCGCGTCCGGAAGCTCGCCGAGCCAGCGCACGCCGGCCCCATTCGTCCGCACCTCGCCCCAGCCTCGCGCGCCGACGATCCGCAGCTCGACCTCGGCGCGCCGCGCCGCCTCGACCAGCCGCTCAAGATTCTTGCGAGGCTCGAGCGTCCCGACGGCGAGCACGTAGTCGCCCTCCGCGGCGGGCCCCTCGGGTGCGAACGCCTCGCCGGGCGGCACACCGATGACGCGAATCCGCTCGACGGACACCCCCAGCAGCTCGACGAGCTCGCGCCGCGTGAAGTCCGAGATCGCGATCACGCGCCGGGCGCCGTGCACGACCCGCGGGACGAGCAGGCGGCTGTACCTGCGGTTCCAGCGGTTGAAGAGCTCGGGATGCCGGAGGACGGCGAGGTCGAGCACCGTCAGCACTAGCGGAGCCGAGGCCCGGATAGGCGCGCGGAACGTCGGGCAGTGGAGGACGTCGACCGGCGCCCGCCTCGCCGCGACCGGCAACCCCGCGGGATACCACCACACGTCGCGAACTACGGCGGCGACGCGACCCGCCCCACCGAAGGCGAGCTGCCGGAGCTCCAGCCCCGGCGCGGCCTCGAGCCGCGGCAGCAGCCCGTGCAGGTACCGCGCAGCCCCGGCCCGTGTCTGCCGAAGGAGCGAGACCTCGAGCCCGACCCTCACGATCCCAGTCTCGCAGCGTCCGCGTACCCCTGGAGCATCGCCTCGGCCGTCGCACGCCATGAGAAGCGCCGTGCGTGCTCGAGCCCGCGCCGCACCAGCTCCTCACGCTCGGCGAGCGCACGCTCGATTCCCGCCGCGATCGCCTCCGGCTGCTCGGGATCGACCCGGACCGCCGCGTCCCCGGCCGCCTCGTCGAGCGACGGATGCGAGGAGACCACGCACGGCACCCCGCTCGCCATCGCCTCGAGCACGGGAATGCCGAACCCCTCGAACAGCGATGGAAAGACGAAGACCTCGGCGCCCCGATACAGCGGCGCGAGCCGATCGTGCGCCACGTAGCCGAGCCGAAGGACGCGGTCTCCCTCGAGCAGCGGGTGCTCGCCGTCGCCCCACCCCTCGCCGCCCGCCAGTGCGAGCGCAAGGCCGGAATCGAGCAGCGCGTGCGCCTCGAGCAGCCGCGAGAGGTTCTTGCGCGGCTCGAGCGTCGCCACGGTCAGGACGTACGGCCGTCCGAGCTGCGACCGCTCGCCGTCGGGCCGGAAACGCCCGTCTACACCCGGGCGCGCGATCCGAATCCGCTCGCGCTCGATCCCGAGCAGCTCGACGGCGTCGCCCGCCGTGTGCTCGGAGATCGCGAAGACGACGTCGCAGTGGCGCGCCGCATGCCGGTAGCTCGTCCGGTGCATCCAGCGCGTCAGTCGCGTCGTCCACTCGGGATGGCGGAACGTGACAAGGTCGTAGACCGTCGCCGCCCGCACGCCGGAGCGCTGAGGCGGCTGGGCCCAGTCCGACACGTGAAGGGCGTCGAACCGCCCCACGAGCCGCTCGAGCCGAGGCAAGGGCAGACGGCTCCAGGCGACGCGCCATGCGTGCGCAAGCGGAAGCTCTTGAACGACCAATTCGATCGGCAGCCCGGCCAGGGCACCGCGGATCTCGCCCGCACCCCGACGGCTCGCCGGCGCAAAGGCCACGACCTCGTGCTCGGTCTCGGCAAGCCCCGTGAGGGCCCCCCGGATGTAGTTCGGGATCCCCGTCCGGAAGTGCGAGAGCGGGCTGACCTCGACGACGATTCTCAAGGCCCGGGCGGCCGGTACCGGAACGCCGAGAAGTGCAGCCCGAGCCGGCGGAGGTCGCCGTGACCGGGCACCTTCGTCGGCGAGACGGTGAACTTCGCGGTGCACACGCCGGCCTGCGGCTTCAGCGGCACCGTCAGCGCATAGCCGCGCCCCTCGGACGGCACCCGGCGGCTCCGCACCGCGCCGTCCGACCGCGCGACGACGAGCGACGGCGTTGGGAACAGGTGCACGTCGCTGTGCAGCAGCACCGTGAGCGAGCCGCCACGACATGCCATGCGCCGGTACACCACGCGCGGCCCCGACCACGTGTCGTTCGCGTAGAGCCCGGTCACGTGCGTCGTCGAGCGCAGCGGCCCGGCGAGCCGGTAGAGGAAGATCCCGCGGCCCTCGTCCGCGGCGACCAGCGACCCTGCGGGCGTGACGGAGCCGTCGCTGAGGGCGTACGGAGCCGAGATCGTCCGGCCCTGCGGATCGCGCAGGAGGCCGGTCTGGCGGTCAACCGTCACCTTCGTCTGCGGCAGCCCGCCTCCCATCGGCTCGACGAGGTAGAGGAGCCGTCCCGGCGACCGGCTGAAGAACTCGTTCTCCCAGATCGAGAAGCGCGAGGTGTTGCCCGTCCACAGCAGAGCGACCTCGCCGCGGCCGCCGACGGCCCGGTCGACCCAGTCGACGTGACGCGCTCCGATCCCCTCCGCCCGTGCCCCTTCGGACGCGTAGCGCAACCGCGACTCGATCGGCTTCTGCACGACGAGGAAGTACCCGGCGA
>JBKOXJ010000101.1:0-4298 GCA_046724905.1 Actinomycetota bacterium
GGCCGAAGGAGACGACGCGCGGCCGGCCCGGCCCGCTCACGAGCCCACGCGCCCGGGGCACAGAGAAGATCGTCACGGTCGGCGTGCGCAGCACCGGCCGCAGCCCCGACTGCCCGCTCGCCAGCAGCCGCCGCTCGGCCCGAGCGCTGTAGTCGGGCGGCGCGCTGGTGACGACGACGTAGCGGACGCCGAGCGACCGGAGCCAGCCCAGGTACGCCTGCCGACCGAGCGGCCCGTAGAGGACGCGGTTCTGCGGGAAGTCGTCCTGCCTGAACCAGCCGCGCGCGAGCGGGATCCCGGCCTGCGCGAGGTATGCGGCCGCCCAATGCCCGACGGTGTCAACGGCCTCGACGCGGTACGACGGCTCGAGGTGCGCGCGCAGGTATCCGATCGCGCTGTGCCAGTACGCCGCGTTCTGCCCCGCGTCTCGCCTGCCTTTCACGAAGCTCGCGACGAGCGGCCCGATGTTCCAGGAGACCGCCAGTGCGAGCAGCCCTGCACAGACGATGCGCGGACGCCAGCTCCGCAGCGACAGCGTCAGGACGGCGACAGGGACCGCGACGAACCGCAGCCGCGCGACGTTCTCCCCGACGCTCGACGGAACCGCGAAGGCGATCAGGCACGCGCCGAGGTAGACGAGGAAGACGACCCGCAACGTGCCTGCCGACTGGACGTTCCACGTTGCGAGCACTCCGAGGACGCAGAAGAGCGAGGCCGCGAGGAACTCGGCGAGCGTGAACGGGTAGCGGCCACCGTTCGGGAACGCCCGCCAGAGCAGCAGCTCGCCGACCGCGATCACGGCGAGCGTGAGCACAGGAGCGGCGAGCCGCGCGCCGCGCGTCCGTCGCTCGAGCCCGACCCCGGCGAGAACGACCACGAGCAGCAGGAAGGCGACGGGGCTCGCCGCCATCGTCAGCGCCGCACAGAGCGCGAACCGGCCCCGCGCGCCGCTTTGCAGCGCCCAGATCGCGAGCAGTGCGAGGGCGATCCCGAGCGCGAACGGGAAGGCGGCGGACAGCACGATGCCGGCCCAGACGACGGCGAAGGTCCTGCTCGACCAGCGAGCGAGCGGGCCCCACTCGCGTCCGATCACGACCGCGAACGCGAGGGCGGCGATCGCGATCGTGGCGACGGCGAGCGGGCGGATCCCGAGCGCAGCCGCGAGCGGGTAGTACAGGAGGCTGTAGGTGACGAAGCTGTAGCGCCCTGCGTACCAGAAGTTGTTCCAGAGCGAGAAGCCGTGGTCCAGGAAGACCGTGCGCTGGTAGGCGTGGGCCGCCAGGTCGGCGCCGGGGGGCCCGAGCCACGCGAGCAGCGACGCGACGACGGCCGCAACGCCCGCCGAGGCGAGCGCCTCCACGAGCAAGCGGGAATCCGTCTTGCCCCGTCCCAGTCCGAGTCCTCGCTCCATTCTGAGAGTGCATCATCGCCAAACGGTCGATTAGACTCGCGCCCCATGGCGCGCCGCCTCGTCCCGCTCGCCATCGTCGTCTTCTTCGCGGCCGGGTGCGGCGGCGGCGAAACGGTCTCGCCCACCGCCGAGGAGACCGTCGGGTCAGCGCCCGCGACGACGGCTGCGACGGCCGCGAAGGGCGATCCGGCCAAGGGCAAGATCGTCTTCACGAAGACCGCGTCGCCCTCGTGCGGGGGTTGCCACACGCTGGCGGACGCCGGCACGAGCGGCACCGTCGGCCCGAATCTCGACGACAGGAAGCCGTCCTACGACAAGGTCGTCGACCGCGTCACGAACGGCAAGGGCGTCATGCCGTCGTTCAAGGGCACGCTGACCGATCAGCAGATTGCCGACGTCGCCGCGTACGTCTCGCAGGCTGCCGGCAAGGGCTAGCGGCTCCGTCCCGTGATCGACCTCCGGGCCGCGCGTAACGATCCCGACGGCTTCCGGGCCGCGCTCGCACGAAAGGGCGCAGCCGAGCTGTTCGACGAGCTGCTGGAGGCCGATCGAGCGGTCCGCGAGGTGCAGCCACAGGTCGAGGAGCTGCGGGCCCGCCGGAAGCTGAAGGGCAAGCCGACGCCGGAGCAGCTCGCGGAGCTCGAGCGCAGCAAGGCCGAGCTGCAGGAGCTCGAGAGCCGGCTGCAGGACGCTGAGCGGGGGCGGCAGGAGCTGCTCGACCGCATTCCGAATCCGCCGGACGAGGCGACGCCCGACGGGTTCACCGAGGAGGACGCGGTCGAGATCCGGCGCGTCGGCGAGCCGCCGGCGCTGGACTTTCCGGCGCGCGACCACCTCGAGCTGGCCGCGGTCCAGGGCTGGATCGACGTCGAGCGGGCGGCGAAGGTCTCAGGCTCGCGATTCGTGTACCGCGTCGGCGACGTCGCGCTGCTCGAGCTCTCTCTCTATCGCTTCGCCCTCGACCGCCTGGTCGAGAAGGGCTTCACGCCGATGCTGCCGCCGGTGCTCGTGCGCGAGGAGGCGATGTACGGGACCGGGTTCTTCCCGACGGAAGAGGTCAATATCTACGCGATCGAGCGCGACGAGCTCTACCTCGCGGGGACGTCGGAAGTGCCGCTGGCAGCGTTCCACAGCGGGGAGATCCTGGACGAGGACGCGCTGCCGCTCCGCTACGCGGCCTACTCGACGTGCTTCCGCCGCGAGGCCGGCGCCGCCGGCAAGGACACCCGCGGGATGTTCCGCGTGCATCAGTTCGACAAGGTCGAGATGTTCGCGTTCACGCTGCCCGAGCGCTCGCGCGACGAGCACGAGTACCTGCTCGCGATCGAGGAGGAGCTCGTGCAGGACCTCGATCTGCCGTATCGGGTCGTCAACATCGCGGCGGGCGACCTCGGCGCCTCGGCGGCGAAGAAGTACGACATCGAGGCCTGGTTTCCGAGCCAGCAGCAATACCGCGAGATCACGTCGACGTCGAACACGACCGACTTCCAGGCGCGGCGGCTCGAGATCCGCTTCCGCCGCGGCGGCAAGCAGCTCGAGCACGAGCACACGCTGAACGGCACGGCGATCACGGCGCGGGCGATGACCGCGCTGATGGAGAACTTCCAGGACGAGGGCGGCTCGATCTCGGTGCCGGAGCCGCTCGTCGAGCTCGGCGCGCCGGCACGGCTCGGCGCCGTCCCGACGCCGGCCTGAGCGCTGGCACCATGTAGCTCAGGCGGGGTGCCGGAGCGGTCGAACGGGGCGGTCTTGAAAACCGCTGGCGGCCGAGAGGTCGCCCGTGGGTTCGAATCCCACCCCCGCCGCTTCGCCGCGAAAAATCGCGCTGCGGCGACTCGATACATCCCGATTTCCGTCGAAGCTGGAGGCGAGCGCAAACATCCCTCGTCCTGTGACGAAGGCCGAACGGAGGTCAGGAGCAGCATCCCTTTCGGCTCGGAATCCGTTGTGCGAGCAGGGGAATCGTGCGGCACCTTCTGCGGACCACGAGGAGGGCGGTGCCTGGGGCGATCGTCGCGGCGCTTGCTTGCCTCGGTCTGGGGACGGGCGTGGCACTCGGCATCGACCGACCGCCGACGCCGACGGTCACTGCACCGACCGTTCCGTCCGTGACCGCTCCGACTCTGCCGACCACGACGGTCACCACGCCCGTGACGACGGCAACGACACCCAGCGCGCCGTCTGTGCCGAGCGCACCGTCTCTTCCGAGTGCGCCGAGCGCACCTGGCGCCCCCTCCGCGGGAAGCCCGTCACTGCCTGTCGGACCAGCGGGAGATACAGCAGGCCCAGGCGCAACGAGTGGCGGAGGGTCGACGACGGCGGCGGCTGCCACCGCGAGCTCAACGTCGGGAGCCAGCTCGTCGGGCGGAAGCGGCGGCTCGGGCTCGTCGGCGCGCCCAGCCGGAGCCCCGATGGGCTCGCCATCCTCGCCGCGGCTTGTCTACGCCCACGCCCGGCGGCACTGGATCTCGCGGACCGGCCGGCAGCGATACCGGGCGGTGAGGATCGTCTTCCGCACGAGGCGCGCAGGCGTGGTCGTGTTCTCGGTGCAGCAGCTCTCGCCGGCTTGTCAGTTCGTCGGCTTCTTCCGCGTGCGGGCCCATCGCGGCATGAATCGCGTGCGCTTCCGTGGGCGGACCAACGGAACGCTGCTGGCGCCCGGCACGTACCGGCTCGAGGCACGCGCAGCGCATCGTCGGATCGCGCGGGTGACGCTTGTGATCCTCGAGCGCCCGCCGACCGAGTCGCTGCGGTCGCTGCTCAGGGCGAACACCTGTGGCGCTACGTCAGCTCTAGGGACTCTTGCGCGGCCGGACTTCGGCACGACCGCGGTCTCGAGGACGACGACGCCTCGCGGCTGTATTGAGGCGGCCACGCACGCTGTGGC
>JBKOXJ010000168.1:0-8805 GCA_046724905.1 Actinomycetota bacterium
AGCTTGACGCGCGCGAAGCCTTCGGCCGCCCAGCCGGCCAGCTGCTGCTCGAGGCGATCCAACGTGTAGGAGGTGAAGCCGCCGCTGCCGTACAGGGGAACGGAGTCATGCGGCGCGTCGAGCAGCGCGACCAGCGGCAGCCCGAGGATGCGCGCCTTCAGGTCCCAGAGCGCGCAGTCGACTGCCGCGATCGCCATCGAGCCGATTCCGGGGCGGCCCGCGTTTCGCAGCTGCCGTCCGAGCTCGAGCCATGTCTCGCTGACGGAGCCGACATCCGTCCCCTCGACCAGCTCAGCCAGCTTCTCGTGCACGAGCGTCGCGACCGCCTGCGGGCCGTACGTGTAGCCGAGGCCGGTCTTGCCGTCCGCCGTGACCTCGACGACGACGATCGTGGTCGAGTCCCACTCGAGCGTGCCGTCGGACTCGGGCTCGTCGGTTGGAATCTCGAAGACCGAGACCTCGACCCGCTCGACCCCGACGCCGAGGCGCTCGGGAGCGCCGACAGTCATCGTCCCGGCAGGAACTCTTGGAGCTTGCCACGCAAAGACTTCTCCATCACGCCGACGCGCTCCGGGTCGCCCTTCACCATCGCCTTGGCCATCTTCTCGGCCTGCGTGCCGGTGATGTGCGGCGGCAGCGGCGGGATCTCCGGATCGACCTTGACCTCGAGCACCACGGGCTGCCCAGCCGCGAAGGCCTCGTCCCAGGCGGCCCCGACCTGGTCGCCGTCGTCGCAGAAGATCCCGGTGAACCCGCACAGCTCCGCGTAGCGGTGGTACGGGAAGTCGGGCAGCCACTGCGTCGCCGGGTACTTCGGATCACCGGCCAGCACGCGCTGCTCCCACGTGACCTGGTTCAGGTCCTGGTTGTTGAAGACGCACACGACGAGCGTCGGATTGGCCCAGCGCTCCCAGTAGCGCTTGACCGTGATCAGCTCGTTCATCCCGTTCATCTGGAATGCGCCGTCGCCGACGAAGGCGATGACGGGCCGCTGCGGGTGCGCGAACTTGGCCGCGATCGCGTACGGCATCGCCGGGCCCATCGTCGCGAGCGTCCCCGAGAGGGAGGCCATCATGCCCTTGCGGAGCTTCAGGTCGCGTGCGAACCAGTTCGTGGACGAGCCGGAGTCCGCGGTCACGATCGCCCTGTCGGGCAGCCGCTCGGAAAGCTCCCAGACGACGCGCTGCGGGTTCATCGGGTCGGCGTCCTGCATCGCCCGCTCCTCGGTCAGCTTCCACCAGCGTTCGACGCTCTCCGCGATCTGCTCGCGCCACGAGCGGTCGTCCTTCCGCTGCAGGAGCGGGAGGAGCTCCGTCAACGTCTCCTTCGCGTCGCCCACCAGCTGGACCTCGAGCGGATAGCGGATGCCGATCAGCTTCGGGTCGATGTCGATCTGGACGGCGCGCGCCTGGCCCTCGTTCGGCAGGAACTCGGCGTACGGGAAGTTCGAGCCGACGATTAGGAGCGTGTCGCAGCCCGACATCAGCTCATAGCTCGGACGGGAGCCGAGTAGGCCGATCGGGCCGGTCACGAAGGGCAGCTCGTCCGGGAGGACGGCGCGCCCGAGCAGCGCCTTCGCCACTCCCGCCCCGAGCAGCTCCGCGGTCTCGACGAGCTCATCCTCCGCGTCGCGCGCGCCCTGCCCGACGAGCATGGCCACCTTCTCGCCCGCGTTCAGCACTTCCGCGGCGCGGTCGAGCTCCGCCCGCGGCGGCACGACCCTCGGGGGTGACCAGCCGGGGCTCGAGTAGATCGCGCCGTGCTCACGCGGCGGCGACGGAACCGCCTTCTCCTCCTGGACGTCGTTCGGGAAGATCAGCGTCGTGACCGTCCGCTCGGCGAGCGCGATGCGCAGCGCACGGTCGACGAGGTGTCTCGCCTGCGCCGGCTCCATGCAGGTCTGGACGTAGGCCGAGACGTCCTTGAACAGCACCTGGAGGTCGACCTCTTGCTGGTAGTCGCCGCCGAGCGACATGCGTTTCTGCTGGCCGACAATCGCGACGACCGGCGCGTGATCGAGCTTCGCGTCGTAGAGCCCGTTCAGGAGATGGATCGCGCCGGGACCCGAGGTGGCGATGCACACGCCCGGCTCGCCCGTGAACTTCGCGTGCCCGCAGGCCATGAAGGCGGCCATCTCCTCGTGGCGCGCCTGGATGAACTCCTGATCCTTCTTCGCGCGGTCGAAGGCGCCGAGGAAGCCGTTGATGCCGTCGCCCGGATAGCCGTACACGCGGTGGACGCCCCACTCCCGCAGGCGTTTGAGGACGTAGTCGGCGACGAGGTCAGCCATCGGTGCCTCCGTCTCGAGCGGTCGAGATCAGCGTTTCCAGGCCGCTGCGATCGAAACGAGGGAACCGTACCGGCCCGCAATCCCGCTGCTACTGTCAACTTCGTGGAGGTCTCGCGCGATGCCGTGATTGGCGCCCTCGCGGGTGTTATCGACCCCGAGTTGCGCCGGCCCGTGACCGAGCTCGACATGGTCAGATCGGTCGAGATCGACGGCGGGCACGTCGCCGTGCAGATCGCGCTCACCGTCGCCGGGTGCCCGCTGCGCGCGAGCTTCGAGGAGCAGGTGGCGCGCGTGCTCGAGCCGGTCGAGGGCGTCAAGTCGATGTCGCTCTCCTTCGACGTGATGAGCCCGGAGGAGCGGGCTGCGCTGACGCAGAAGCTGCGCGGCGGCGTGACCGAGCGCACGAAGGGGATCTCGCTCGACCGGTCGACGCGCGTGCTCGCGGTGGCGAGCGGCAAGGGTGGAGTCGGGAAGTCCACCCTGACCGTCAACCTCGCGGCCGCCTTCGCGCAGTCGGGCTTGCAGACCGGCGTCCTCGACGCGGACGTCTACGGCCACTCGATCCCGCACATGCTCGGGATCCGGCAGCGGCCCGTCGTCGTCGACCGGATGATCGTCCCGCCGGTCGCCCACGACCTCAAGCTGATGTCGATCGGGTTCTTCCTCGACGACAACCAGCCGGTGATGTGGCGCGGCCCGATGCTGCATCGCGCGCTCGAGCAGTTCCTGTCCGACGTGCACTGGGGCGAGCTGGACGTGCTGCTCGTGGACATGCCGCCGGGGACCGGCGACGTCGCGATCTCGCTCGGCCAGCTCCTGCCGCGCGCTGAGGCGGTGCTCGTGACGACGCCGCAGCCGGCCGCGCAGGAGGTCGCCGCGCGCGCCGCGCTGATGGCGCAGAAGACGAACATGCGCCTGCTGGGGGTCGTCGAGAACATGGCAGGCGATGTCTTCGGGCACGGCGGCGGGGAGGCACTGGCCGAGCAGCTCGGGCTGGCGCTCCTGGGGTCGGTCCCGCTCGATCCGGCTCTCCGCGAGTCGGCGGACGCGGGCGAGCCGCTCGTAACGCCGGAGATCCGGTCGATCGCCGAGGCGATCGACGCGACCCGGCGCGAGGAGGGCGTCGGGATCGTGAAGTCGTTGCCGCTCGTCTCTTAGTGGCAGAGGCGCCGCCGTACTCGACGGCGTCGGTCGAGGTCGCACGCTTGCCGGAAGGAGGGATCGAGCGCGATCGCGTTGCGGTCGAGGAGCCGCTCGAGATCCGGATCGGCGGGGAGCCGGTCGCGGTCACGATGCGGACGCCCGGTCACGACGAGGAGCTCGCGCTCGGGTTCTGCCTCTCTGAGGGCCTGCGGCCGCTGCGGGCGGCGGTCCCCGCCGATCTGGCCGCGAACACCGTCGAGGTCGACGTCGAGACGTTCGATCCGGACCGCCTGCGCCGGCACTTCTACACCTCGTCCTCGTGCGGTGTCTGCGGGAAGGGCGCGTTGGAGGCCGTGCGCGTCGAGGCGCCGCCGGTCGACAGCGACCTCCGCGTGCCCGCTTCGCTGCTGGCCGCGCTGCCCAACCGGCTGCGCACAGCCCAGGCCGCCTTCGAGGCGACCGGCGGCCTGCATGCCACCGGGCTGTTCTCCGCGGGCGGCGAGCTCCTGTGCCTGCGCGAGGACGTCGGCCGGCACAACGCGATGGACAAGGTGCTCGGCTGGGCGCTCGACGAGCAGAGGCTGCCACTCGCCGACGCGATCCTTTGCGTCAGCGGCCGTACGTCGTTCGAGCTCGTGCAGAAGGCGGCTGTCGCCGGCTCCCCGCTCCTCGTCGCGGTCGGCGCCCCCTCGAGCCTGGCCGTGGAGCTCGCGGAAGCGCAGCGGATCACGCTGTGCGGCTTCGCACGATCCGGCCGGGTGAACGTCTACACGCACGCAGGGCGCGTCACGACCTAGCCAAGACGGACATGGCGGGGGTCAGACCCCTGACATGGCTCCGCCGGTCACGGCCGCTCGGCCGGCTCGAAACCTCCGGACGGAGTCCGCCGGACGACCCTGCCGCTCGCCGCGCGCAACGGATGAAGCTCCTTCGTGCGTAGCTCGTCGCAGACGCGCTTCGTCACGAAGAACGCGATCGCAGGCACCACGAAGACCGCGACGCGGTAGATCCAGATCTGCGTCGTGTACGGAATCTGGAGCTGCAAGAAGAGCCGATCCGCCGAGCCGGCGAAGAACACCGTCGCGACCCAGGCGAAGAACGCCGCCCCGACCGCCGTCCGCCACGGCGCGTCGCGCGGCCGGTCGAGCAGGTTGTGGAACGCGTGGTCACGGGTGCGCCGCCGCTCGAACGTCGGCCACAGAAACAGGAACGCGAACACCACGATCGGGAACGCCGCGCCGCCCCAGAACGCGTTCGGCACGAGCGTGTAGTCGCCGATCGTGACGTCGAATCCGGGCATGATCCGCAGCCCGCCGATCAGCCAGCCGAGGTACCAGTCCGGCTGCGCGCCGTTCGTGGACTGCGCCGTCTCGTACGGCCCCCACTGCCAGATCGGGTTGATCTGGATCAGCCCGCCGAGCAGGAGCAGCACGGCCGCAACGGCGAAGGCGAGCCCGATCGAGCGCGGCGCGTAGCCCGGGAACGCCGGCACGCCGACCACGCGGCGTTCGCTCGCGCGCGGCCCCGCGAACTGCGTGTGGTGGTGCGCGGCGACGAGCAGGAGGTGGATCGCGATCAGGAGCCCGATCAGCCCCGGCAGCAGGAACACGTGCGCGATGTACATCCGCGACTCCAGCTCGGGCACGCCGGGAAACGGCCCGCCCCACAGGGCCAGCGCAAGACTTGCGCCAACGACCGGTACCGAGAGCGCGACCGAGTACGCGATCGCGAGGCCCATCCCGGACAGCAGGTCGTCCACGAGCGAGTACCCGAGGAACCCCTCGAGCACCGCCAGCACGACCATGGTCACGCCGACGTAGTAGACGAGCTCGCGCGGCTTCCGGAACGCGCCGGTGAAGAACACGCGCACGACGTGGAGCACGATCGCGACCAGGAACACATCCGCGGCCCAGTGGTGCGTCTGCCGGATCAGGAGCCCGGCCTTGACCTTGAAGGAGATGTCCAGCGTCGAGCGATAGGCCTCCGACATCGTCACGCCGCGCAGCGGCTCGTACTCGCCGACGTACGTCGTCTTCGTCAGGCTCGGCTCGAAGAAGAACGTCAGGTAGATCCCGGTGAGGACCAGGACGACGAAGCAGTAGAGCGCGACCTCCCCGAGCAGGAACGACCAGTGCTCCGGGAACACGTAGCGGAGGGCCTTCTTCAGCAGCGGCGCCGCGTTCGTGCGCGCGTCGAGGTAGCGGACCGTGCGGCGGATCACGGCCCCTCGCGCACTCCCCACCAGGACGGCCCGATCGGCCCGGAGAAGTCGCCCGCCGCCCGCAGGTGGCCCTCGCCGTCGATCTCGAGCGGCAGCTGAGGCAGGTCGCGGCCCGCCGGACCGAACGTCACGCGTCCGCCGGACGCCGGGTCGAAGGTCGAGTAGTGACACGGACAGACCAGCGCCGGGCCGGGCGAGGTCGGCTCATAGCTTGGCGCCCGGTACATCGACACCGCGCACCCCGCATGGGTGCAGATCTTCGAGTAGGCGACGATGCCGCCCGGAGCCCAGCCCGCACGTTCCGACGGCAACCGCATGTCCGGGCGCGGCAGTCGCACGACGGCGATGCCCGAGCCGAGCTCCTCAGGGTCGGCGCCCTCCGGAAACGCCGTCAGCATGCTCTCGAGCCGGACATCGTGCGCAAGCAGCGGCCGCCCGTCGCTGTCGACGAGCCGGATTCCGCGGCGCCAAGGGCTGCGGTAGAGCCGGTCGGTGTCGACCAGCGGCCCGAGCGACGCCAGGGGAACAAGCAGCGCCGCGCCGAGAACCGCTCCGGTCCCGCCCGCGGCGACGAAGAGCAGCCGCCGGCGCGTGAACGTGTCTTTCGACTCCTCGACGATCTGCGCGACCTCGGACTCCTCCGGCTCGTGAAACGGCTCGGGGTACGGCTCGGAGAGCTCCTCCTCCGGGACGAGGCGCTTCCCGGTGACAATCGCCGCGGCCGCGAGGAAGGCGAACGCCAGCCCGAGCGCGAGCCCGAGCAGCTGCGTGTTGGCGCCGAACCACTCGACCGCGTAGACGACGATGAAGAAGACCGCCGCCGCGCTTGCGAGCCCGAGGAGGAGCAGCACGAGCAGCTCGGCGCGTGGACGCGGCGGCGTCGGCTCGACGATCCGCTCCGCCGGCTCGAGCGACCGCGGCCTGCGGCCGCGCCTGAGCAGCAGCACGACAGCCGCGACGAGCATGCGCCCGATTGCCCGCAACACGCTCATTCGGCCCGCGTCCCGATCACGCGCGAGACGAGCACGAGCGCGGCGCCCGCGAGCAGCCACGCGACCATGCCCTCCGGGATCGGGCCGATGTGGCCGATGCCCCAGCCGCCGGGGTCGTCCGGGTCGCGCGTCGTGAGGACGTAGCGGACGATCGCGTCCACATCGGCGTCCGAGAGCTGGCTCGGCGGGAACTTCGGCATCACGTGCGGCCCGACACGAATCGCCTCCGCGATCTGCGTGGGCGTCGCGGCGGTCAACTGCGGCGGGACCGCGCCCGTGATCACGCCTCCCTGGCCGACGATCTGGTGGCAGCCTGCGCAGTCCTCGGTGTAGAGGCGGAAGCCGCGGTTGAGGCGGCCTCGCTCCGGCCGCGGGTGCGGAATCCCCGGACCGCCGAGCGATCCGATGTACGCGACGAGCGCGTCGATGTCGGCGCGCGGATAGGCGGGATCGCTCCGCAGGGGCTGGGACTCCGGCTGCGAGAGCGGCATCCGGCCGGTCGAGAGGTAGAAGTCAGCCGCTGCGGCGCCGACACCGTTGAGCGACGGCCCACGTCCCTCGATCCCCCGCGCGTCGAGCCCATGGCAGGAGGCGCAGCCCTCGACGAAGAGCGACCGCCCGCGCCCGACGTCGGCGCCCGACGCGGCAGGCGCGCCGACGACCACGAGCAGGCAGACGGCGCTAACGAGCCGCCACCGCCTCCCGCCGCGTCGCGCGCGCCTCCTCCGCGCGAAGCCACGACCAGGTGACCGCGAGGAAGCCGAGCGCGAATGGCAGCATCCCCGCACTCATCACGGCCCCCGCGAGCGGGTCGCCCGTGACCATGTACCAGACCGCTACGGCCTCCCCGACCGGCATCGCGGCAAGCAGGTACAGGCTTCGCGCCGGCCCCGAGAGCCGCCGCGGCAGCGGGTCGCGCAGGACGACGGGCGCCCAGAACAGGTAGGCGACGGCGAGCAGCACCGCGTGGCCGAGCGCGTGCAGAGCCGGCTCCGCTTCGAGCGTCTCCAGCACGAACGGCAGGTGCAGCCCGACGAGCACGACCGCGAACAGCGGCCAGGTGAGGAAGGGGTGCACCAGGGCGGACAGGCGTCGCAGCGAGCGCCGCCGCCTCGGCGGCAAGACCCTGAGCAGGAGCATGGCCGGGCCGGCAAGCGCGAGCAGAGGCGCCGCCACGCCCACGTACAGCGCGTGCTGGGCCATGTGCGCGGGTAGCGAGCCCGGGTCGAACGAACCGGCGACGACGGCGGTCGCGATGGCGGCGGCGAGGAGAGCGAAGCGGGTCACGGCGCCCTCCGCCGCGCACTCCGGAGCTCCACCAGCACCCCCGCGAGACCGACCGCCGCGACTCCAAGGCCGAGCAGCCACAACCACGGCCCGAACGCGATCCCGGCGAGCGCCAGCGCGATCCCGATCGCGACGACGGCCGTCGAGACACTGATGTCCGGAACGAAGCGCGCCCGCGGCTCACGCGCAAGCCCCAGCAGGAACGGCACGGCGAGCGCCAGCGTCGCCACCGCCGCGATCGCGAGCAGCGATTTCGCGAGCGCGTCGGAGGTCCAGAACACGAGCAGCAGCGCGAGTCCCGTCAGGAACAGGCCCCAGACGGCCACGACCGCCCCGGGCCGACTCACCGCCGCCTCGCCTCCTCCTCGCGCAGGTCGAGCAGCGGCGCGAACGTGCGCACCGGGGGCAGCGAGTCGAAGTTGTGCCGCGGCGGCGGCGAGGTCGTCCACCACTCGAGCGTCTGGCCGCCCCATGGGTCGTCGCCGGCGGGCACCGGGCGACGCAACGACGTCCAGAGGTTCCAGAGGAAGACGGCGAGCCCGAGCGCGATCACGAATGCGCCGGCAGTCGAGACGTCGTTCCAGCTCTGGAAGCCGGCGTTGTCGGGGTAGTCAGCCACGCGGCGTGGCATCCCCTTGTAGCCGAGCACGAACATCGGGAAGAACGCGAGGTTCGTCCCGACGAACATCAGCCAGAACTGGAGCTTCCCGAGGCCCTCGCGGAGCAGTAGCCCGGTGGCTTTCGGGAACCAGTAGTAGAGCCCGGCGAAGAACGCGAAGACGCTCCCCGCGAAGATCGTGTAGTGGAAGTGCGCGACGACGAAGAAGCTGTCGTGCACGTGGTAGTCGAGGGGCGGCGAGGCGGTGATGATC
>JBKOXJ010000093.1:0-12475 GCA_046724905.1 Actinomycetota bacterium
CCGCCGACTCGAACACGTCCTCGGTGACCTCGAGCGACTCCAGCCCATACGTCTCGTAGATCTCTTTCCCGACCCGGGTCTCCGTGTTGTGAAACGCGGGCAGGCAGTGCATGAACTTCACGTCGGGGTTGCCGCTCGCAGCCATCGTGTCGGAGTTCACCTGGTAGGGCTTGAGCAGCTCGATCCGCTCGGCCCACACCTCGTCCGGCTCGCCCATCGAGACCCAGACGTCCGTGAGCAGGAAGTCGGCGCCGCGAACGGCCTCGGCGACGTCCTCGGTGATCGTGATCTGGGCGCCCGTCTCGCTTGCGACCGAGCGTGCCAGCTCGACGATCTCGTCCCGGGGCCATAGCGACTTCGGGCTGGCGATGCGGACGTCCATCCCGAGCTTCGCGCCGCCGACGAGGTACGAGTCGGCCATATTGAAGCGCGCATCGCCGAGGTAGCAGAAGACGACCTCGCTCAGCGGCTTCGACGAGTGTTCCTGGAACGTGAGGAAGTCCGCCAGGATCTGTGTCGGGTGCCACTCGTCCGTCAGGCCGTTGTAGACCGGGACGCCCGACCATTCGGCTAGCTCCTCAGCGGTGTCCTGGGCGAAGCCTCGGTACTCGATCGCGTCGTACATGCGGCCGAGCACGCGGGCAGTGTCCTTCGCCGTCTCCTTGTGGCCCATGTGGGAGCCCCCCGGCCCGATGAAGGTGACATGGGCGCCCTGGTCGTACGCCGCGACCTCGAACGCGCACCGCGTCCTCGTCGAGTCCTTCTCGAAGATCAACGCGATCTCCTTGCCTACGAGCTTCTGCTCCTCCCGCCCCTCCTTCGTCGCTCCCTTCAGCTCGGCGGCGAGCTCGATCAGGTACGTGATCTCCTCGGGGCTGAAATCGGCCAGCCTCAGGAAGTGCTTGCCGCGCAGGTCGATCATGGTCGCCATGCTCGTGCTCCTTTCCTCATGCCTCGCGGACGATTGGACACGTCATGCAGTGGCCGCCCCCGCGTCCGCGACCGAGCTCCTGGCCGGCGATGGCGAGCACCTCGATGCCGGCTTTGGCCAGCTTCGCGTTCGTTGCCTCGTTGCGCTCGTAGCCGATGACGACGCCCGGCTCGAGCGCGACGACGTTGTTGCCGTCGTCCCACTGGTTGCGCTCGGCCTCGAACTCGTCGCCGCCGGTCGTGACGACCTTCAGGTCGGTGATCCCAAGCGCGTCCTTGACCTCGTCGAGGAACGCTCGCTCCGAGACCTCGGCCTGCACTCCCGCGGGACCGCCGCGGCGGAACAGGATCGGCCGGATCTGCGAAACCACCGGCTCGTAGAGAGTGACGATGTCTCGGTCGCAGAAGCTGAAGACCGTGTCGAGGTGCATGGCGGCACGTTCGCGCGGCATCTGCGCGCCGATCACGAGCCTCGCCGCGTCCGCGGCAAAGAGGTTCTTCGCGAGGATGCTAACGGCTCGGGCGGTGCTGCGCTCCCCCATCCCGACAAGGACGACGCCGTCTGCAGCGGGCATGATGTCTCCGCCCTCGAGCCGCGCGTGCCCCCAGTCGTGGTCGGCGCCGCCGAACCAGATCTGGAACTCGGCGTCGCGGAAGCGCGGGTGGAAGCGGTAGATCGCCTCGACGTTCAGCGTCTCGAGCTGGCGAGCGGGCCAGAACATCGGGTTGAGCGTCACGCCGCCGAAGAGCCACGCGCTGGGATCGCGGGTGAAGAGCTGGTTCGGGAGCGGAGGGAGCACGAAGTCGGTCTGGGCCAGCGCCGGGCCGATCGCCGACCGGATCTCGTCGGGTAGTTCCTGCACGGTCACACCGCCCGTGAGCTTCGTCGCGAGCTCCTCGGCGGGCACCTCGGTCAGCCACTCTGTGAGCGGCTCGGTGAACATGACCGTGACCTCCTCGGGCCGGATTCGCCGCGACAGCAGCCACTCGCGCGCCTCGCGGTCCTCGAGCGTCTGCGCGAGCAACTCGTGGAGGAGCAGGACATCGACGCCACGGGAGCGCATCAGGTCGACGAAGGCGTCGAACTCCTGCCGCGCACGCCGCACCCAGATCACGTCGTCGAAAAGCAACTCGTGGCAGTTGCTCGGCGAGAGCCGCTCGTGTGCCAGGTCGGGCCGGTGCACCATCACCGTGTGCAGCTTCCCGACCTCTGAGTGCGTTCCGAGAACCGTGTCGGTGACAGTGCTCATGCATTGACTCCTTTCATGGCCCGGCGGGTGGCCGCGGCACGGCCGAAAGACGCGCAGCAGACAAAGACGGCGATTTCATCACCGATGCGACTCCTTCACTCCGCGTGGACGAGAGCATCCTCTATTTGCAGGGCCTCAGCCTTCATCACCCGATCGGCATGATCAACGAGGTGCACGGACCGGCGAATTGACCCTCTGTGCCTCGGCAGGCCGGATGCCGCCGGCGGGCACGGCAACGTCGCGTTGGGCCTCTTCGCAGGGTCGGTGACGTTCTTCGCGGGCGACTGGTTGATCGACCGTAGAGGCGACGCCGACCGAAAGCACTCAGGCGGTCGACAGGCCGAGGGCTCCGCCCCCGCAATCGTTCTGGGGATCGTGTTGGACGGCATCCCGGAATCGATCGTGCTCGGGCTCACGATCGTACTCGGCGGAAGCGTCAGCGTTGCGTTTCTCGTTGCCGTGGCGCTGTCGAACCTTCCGGAGGCGATCGCCGCGACCAGCGGCCTCGCCCAGACGGGCTGGTCCAAGAGCCGGATCATCGGCATGTGGGCCCTGGTCTCGGCCGTGTCCGGGCTCTCCGCGCTGCTCGGCTTCGCTGCCTTCGAGTCGGCTTCGGCGGGGACGAACGCGTTCGTACTGTCGTTCGCGGCTGGCGCGGTCTTGACGATGCTCGCCGACACGATGATGCCCGAGGCGTTCGAGCACGGCGGACGGGTTGTCGGCGTCGTGACGACGGTCGGGTTCGGCGTCGCCTTCGCGATCAGCGCGCTCGAGTAGACATACGGCCTCGCGAACCGGTTTTCACCCGAATCGGGCGATGGCGCAACGGCGCTAGGCGCTCGAACATCGTCACGCGATGCTCGCGGATACCTTCCTCATTGCCGGCATCACAGTCGCCGGCGTGGTGGCGCTCGCTCTCGCGATCCCGGCATTGATCAGCGTTTTTCGGAACCCTGAGTTGTCGAGCGCGGCGAGAGCCGCGTGGGTCATCATCATCGCGCTCTTCCCCATCGTCGGTGCGGTCGTCTACTTCGGCGTTCGCAGCGACTGGTGAGTCATCGGGTCGGGCCCGGCTCCCACGCGGCGGCAGGAACGATGGAGTCGGCTCGCGAGCGTGTCCAGGCGTCCAGGACGGCGGCCACGACCAGAATCGCGACGATCGCGGTGAACGTCTGAGGCGCGTTGCGCCACGTATCGACTGCGAAGAACGCGAGGACAATCGCCGTCACCGCGAGCGCCAGCGCGACCACGGCCGCCTTGCTTCCGGTCTCCCTTCGAAGCCGGTAACCGGCCGCGCCGACGAGCAGGAAGATCATCAGCGCGACGGCGCTTCCCACGGACGCGATCGCGGACAGGTCGAACTAGGTTGGCAACGACGAGAACGAGCCCCGAGGTGATGAGCAACCCTGCCCTGCCGCCCAGGCGGGAGGCCGGACCAAAGAACGCCGGGAAGAGCCGCTCCTGCGCGAGCATCCCGGTCAAGTTCGACGACTGTCAAGTTCGACGACGCATAGAGCGTGGCGTTCGTCGCGCCCGCTGTCGAGAGCAGCGCCGCCACCGCCATGACGGTGAAGCCGGCGTCGCCGAGCGCCGGACGCGCCGCCTCGGCCGGAGGACGGGTACCGGCTGCCGAGCTTGACGCAGACGTACCCCAGCAACACCGCGACGACGCCGCCGATCAGGAACGAGATGCCGGCGCCGATCATCGACCCGATTCCGAGGAACGTCGCGCCGCGGACCGCCAACGTCTGTGCCCGCCGATCGGGCGGCTGCGTGGCGTTGCCCCGCTCCGCCACGCAATGAAGGTCGCTGGGCACGCGGCTCCGAGCATCATCCCGAGCGGGTGAACGACCGCCTCTGCGCGTGAGGTAGCACTGGCTCGAGGAACCGACGAGCGTAGGAGCGCAACGGCGACTCAGAGAGGACCCTCAGAGACTCGGCCCCCGTCGCTTCCGCGACAGGCTGTCCCGCGCGGGGAGACGGACGCCGCCTCGCCCGAGATCGCGTTCCTGCTCGGGTTCGCAAGGGTCGGCCACGAGGCCGGCTACGGGACGGCGGAGCTCGAGGAGCGTGTGCTCGTGCTCGCCGATTCGCTCGGGCTCACCGGCGCCCAGGTCTCGGTCACACCGACGCTCGTCGAGCTCTCGCTCGGGCCGCTCGCTCGCCAGCAGACGTACACGCTTCGCGTGCGGCCTGCCGGGCTCGACCTTGGCATGATCGCCCGGCTGGACGACCTCGTCCGAGACGTACTGGAGAGGTCGCTCGACGCCGACCGCGCGCTCGCGGCGCTGGAGCAGATCCGCTCGAGGCCGCCGGCGTTTTCCTGGCCGGTGGTGCTCGGCGCGTACGCGCTGGCGGGTGCAGCGCTGACACCCGTGATCGGCGGCAGATGGCGCGATGCAGTTGCCGCGGCTCTCGTCGGCGCGATCGTCGGGGCCGTCGCCCTCGGGACGAGGAGGACGCCGCGCACCGAACCGGTCGGGGCGCCGCTCGCGGCCATCGTCGCCGCGATCTGCGCCGCAGCGCTCGCCGAGCTGGGCATGGACGTCTCGCCCGAGGTGGTCGCGCTCGCGGCCCTCGTGATCTACCTCCCCGGGATGACGCTGACAGTCGGCGTCCGCGAGCTCGCGACGGAGCACCTTCAGTCTGGAGTCGCAAATACGGCCAATGCGCTGGTCCAGCTCCTGGGACTCGTCTTCGGCGTCGAGATCGGACGCTCGATCGCGGTGGCGTGGTTCGGTCCAGCTGCCGAGGTCACGCCGCACGCGGCGCTCGCCGGACCCGAGATCCTTGCGGCAGTCGCTGCCGGCCTTGCGTTCACCGTGAGCCTGAGAGCGCGTCCTCGCGACGCGCTCGCGATGTGTTCCGCGACCGTGCTCGCCGTCGTCTCGAACAGGGTGGGAGCCGCGATCCTTGGCGATCAAGCCGGTGTCTTCGGGGCGGCGGTTCTGGTCGGCGTCACCGGCAGTCTGCTTGGCTCCCTGCGCCGTCGCTCACCGCTCGTCTTCCTCGTCCCGGGGGTCCTGATGCTTGCGCCCGGAAGCGCCGGCTTCACCAGCGTCCTCGAGCTGCTCACGAGTCGAACGGTCAGCGGGGTGACGGCCACCCTCGACACCTTCGTGACGGCGATGTCGATCGCGTACGGCCTGATGATCGCGGCAATCGTGGTTCCGAGCCGGATCGGGCCGGCCAAGCGAAGCGAGCCTCGGTAAGGACAAGTCCCGGCCGCATCGATCCGCGGCCGGGACCCGTGCCAGGACTAGAGCGAGGCAGCAGCCGGCTTCTCCGGAGCCGCCGAAGGCTCCTCGGGCTCGAGCCGAGGCAGCCACTCGAGCCATCTGGGGAGGTACCAGTTCCACTCGCCCAGCAGCTTCATCGTCGCGGGCAGAAGCACGCCGCGAACGATGGTGGCGTCGATCAGGACCGCCGCGGCAAGGCCGACGCCGAACTGCTTGAAGAACAGCAGCGACAGCGTGATGAAGATCGAGAAGACGGCGACCATGACGATCGCCGCGCTCGTCACCACTCCTGCCGTCGACTTGATGCCGTGCGAGATCGCGTCATCCATCTTCGCGCCGCGGTCGAACGTCTCCCGGATCCGGCTGATGATGAAGACGTGGTAGTCCATCGACAGCCCGAACAGGATCACGAAGAGCAGCAGCGGCACGACCGGCGAGACGCCCGCCGTTGAGCTGACGCCGAGCAGGCCCTTGCCGACGCCGTGCTGAAAGACGAGCACCAGAACGCCGTACGCCGCGGCGACCGAGAGCAGATTGAGCACGATCGCCTTGACCGCGACGACGATCGAACGGAATGCGACGAGCATGAGGCTGAACGCGAACAGAAGGACGAAGCCGGCCACCAGCGGGAGCGTCGACTTCATCTGGTCCTGCTGGTCCTTCCACTCGGCCGTGAGCCCGGTGACGCCCGCCTCTGTGTCGGGAACCGCACCCACCGTCTCGGGGACGATCACGTCCCGCAACGCGGCGAGGGAGGCTTGCGACGCGGCATCGGTTCCCGTCCCGTTGATCGGAACGGTGATGTTCGCAATCGTGCCGGCGCCGTTCGTGTCGATCGTGATCGGCTTATGCGCCTGCCCGCTCCCGAGCGCCCTCCGCTCGAGCTCCGCGGTCGCCTCGCGCATGGCCGGCGCGTTGATGTCCGGCGCATTCACGACGACGCTCGCCGGCAGCGCCTTTCCCGGGAACGCCTCCTGCATGCGGGTGTACGTCTTCACGACGTCCATCGACTTCGGAAACGTGTCGGGCCCCGGAGTCGCGATACGCAGCTGAAGGGCCGGGAGCGCGAGCGCCACCAACAACCCGCCGGCGAGCACCGCCGACAGCAGCGGCCGGCGCAGGACGCCGTCGACGATCGGGCCCCAGATGCGGCCCTCGCCGTTCTTGCGACCGATGCGGCCGACGAATGGGACGCGCATGCGGTCGACACCGTCTCCGAGCCTCGACAGCAACGCGGGCAGCACCGTGAGCGAGCCGAGCATCGCGATCGCGACGACCATCATCGTGGCGTACGCGAAGGACGAGAACGTCCGGTCGCCGGTCAGGAACATCCCGGCCATCGCGACCATCACCGTCAGACCGGAGATCAGGACCGCCCGGCCGGAGGTCGCGGCTGCTGCCTCGAGCGCGGCACGCTCGCTCCGACCCGCGGCACGTTCCTCACGCTCGCGTCGCAGGTAGAACATCGAGTAGTCGACGCCGACCGCGAGTCCGATCAGCAGCACCACCGCGCTCGCCTCCTGCGCGAGCGGCATCAGGTGACTGGGCAGCGCGACCAGCCCGAACGTCGCGAAGACGGCCGTGAGCGCGAGCAACAGCGGAATACCCGCGGCCACGAGCGCACCGAACGCGACCACGAGGATGATCAGCGTCAGCGGGACGGAGTACACACCCGCGTTCCCGAGATCCTTCGCGAACGCCTCATCGGTCTCTTTCACAGCGCTCGCGTAGCCGAACTCTCCGATGAAGAAGCCCGGGTTGGCGCGCTGTGCCTCCTTTACGCCGTCGAGGACGGGCCCGAGCTTGTCGCCGGCGTCCTGCTTCTTGCCGCGGATCTCGAAGTCGACGAGAGCAGAGTGCCCGTCGTCTGAGATCTTCGGCGTGCTGACGTTCTGCACGGCCCCGATCTTCGAGATGCGCCCGACGACGTCCGCGACGGCGGCATCGAATGCGGGTGTACCTGCTGCCGCGGAGCGGCTCTGGACGAGCACGCTCTCCTCCGCGGGGAGCTTGAAGCCGGAATCGAGGATCCGATCCATGCGGCCCGACTGGCCGGGCCCGGAGGTGTTCGGATCGATGTTCTTCACTCCGACCTGATGACCGATCGCGAACGCGACGACAACGAGGCCGAGCCAGCCGAAGGTCGCGGTCTTCCAATGGCCGGCGCTCCAGCGACCCATCCGAGCCGCGAGATTGGAGTGATGCCTTGGGCGCGACATGTTCGTTCCTCCTTGGTTCGACAACACGGCCGACGCTACGAGAGCGTCGTGCACCGGTCGTCGGCGCCGGGTCGGATTCGAGCTGGGACCAGGCGACGATTCGCGCCTCCTACTCGAGTAGGAGGCCCTCCGCCGATCCGAGGCCATGTCGCGAGCGAGGACGGTCACGTTCGCGCCGACGACCGCTCCGACGATCGCGAGCAAGGGCGCGACCGCTCCGAAGGCAGCCGACGTCACGTTGTATCCGAGCCACGCGCCGACGAGTGCACCACCGGCTGCGACCGCGAAGCAGATCGCCTTCGTCCGCGTGGGCCAGTCGCGCCTGATCGAGGCGAAGTAGATTCCCAGCCCGACCGGCACGCCGACCGAGAACACGGCAAGCAGCTCGTCGGTCAGGGGCACGGTCGGCAGCGCCGTCAGCACGATCAGGATGCCGAGGAACAGACCGCCGAGCCCGAGCACGAAAGCGTAGAGCGAGCGCCAGGCGACGCTGCTCTTCCGTCCGAGCGCGCCGCGCCGGCGCACGCGGAATGCGATCCACAGCAGCGAGAGCACGGTCAGCAGCGCCAAGCCGAGCATCGACGCGACGACGATCGCGGCGATCGTGCCCTGGCTCATCGCCGGCGTGAAGTCGACGTGCGCGGGTGTATAGAGCGACGTGTCGACGCGGCCGCTTGCGAGGAACGTGTTGATCAGACGCTCGCTCGCCCCCGGCTCGTAGGTCCAGAAGTCGTCGCTGTGACCGAGGTTGCTGAGGACGAGGTCGTGACTGCTAGGCAAGTGCGGGAGGAGCTCGCGCCTCCACTGCGGCGGCGTCGCGAAGTCGAGCTGGCCGCTGATCAGAAGCGTCTCGACCTTTGTGTCCTGAACGCTGGTGTACTCGTTCTCGTCGGGGCTCGCCGGCCAGGCATCGAGCAGCCGACCGCCGCTCCAAGTGAGGTCAGTGCCGGGACTGCCGATGACGGACCCGCGGTTCGCGTGCCTTGCGAAGAAACGCCGGGCGAAGGCCGCGTCGCTTCTACCGGAGGCGGCGACGTCTCCCCACACCTGCCCCTTCGGAAAGATCAGCTGGGCCATCATCGACAGCAGCCAGGCCCCGCTGCCGTCGCCTTGATTCGCGGACAGCAACGTGTCGATCGTCCACGGGCCGTTGAGCGGGCCGGCTCCGTCGGTGGTCGCGTTCATCAGGCCGAAGAACGCGGCTACCTTGACATTGCCCTGCTTGATCGGCAGGAACCACCAGCGGCCCGGCATGTCTTCGTATGCCGAATGGATCGAGGCTGCTAGGTCCGGCGTCCGGTGCCGGCAGGACGCGTCGTCGGCACAGAGCGCGGCGTAGCGACGGATCTGCTCGCCCGTGGTCTTCGCGTCCCAGACGAAGTGCCCCGGCGGGTTGACGCCGATCATCACCGAGCGGTGAACGCGACGCGGGTAGCGCCAGGCGTAGATCATCGCGAGGCGCGTGCCGAGGCTTTCGCTGACGAGATCGACGCGCTTGTAACCGAGCGCGCGGCGGGCGGCGTCGAGATCGTCGACGCGTTCGGGCAGCGTGTAACCGGCGAGGTCGACGCCGTCGTTCTGCAGCCGACTTGCGCAGGCCTTGAACGCCGCTTCGTTCGCGCGGTAGGACTTCTCGGTCAGGAATTCGCGAGCGTGCGCGAGCGAGGAGGACACCTCGGGACAGTCGAGCTTCGACGATCCGTCGACGCCGCGGTAGCCGACGAGCACGACGTCGCGCGTGTCGGCGAACCGGCTCGCGGGCTCGAACGCCATGTTCGTGATGCCCGGGCCGCCCTGAAGACGGAAGATCGGCACCCCGTGATTCCCGGAGCGCGCATGGATCCGCGTCACCGGGAGCGCGATCAGGCGCGAGTCCGACTTGTGCCGGTTCTCGCGCACGACGAGCGTGCCACAGTCGGCGCGGTAGCTGCCGTCCTCGGTCGCGTAGTCGCAGCTCTCGAGGGTCAGGTCTCCCGCCTGCGCACGGGCGGGGACGGAGACCTCGTCCTCCGGCGCGAAGCGCAGGTACCCAAGCCCGAGCACCAGGACGGCGATGAGACCGAGGGCGACGACTCTTCCGGCTGTAAAGGCTCGCGGTTTCGTCCTAGCCATGACTTGCTCCTGTCTCGTCCGTCGACCGTCAGGCCGCGTAGGCGAACGGGTGGTAGAAGGCGTCGAGGGCACGGTCGGGCGCGACCGCGAGCTGGAAACGATCGCCGACCCGAGTGTCCTCGACGCTCACGGTGAGGGCGTCCTCGTCGGGATGCCAGAGCAACAGGACATGGATGCCGTCGCTTTCGCGCACGGCAAGCTCCTGGGCTTGGGGTGTCTCGCCGGTCATGACTCCTCCTTGGTCGAAGCTCATGCCACGACGCTAGGGACGCACCGGGTACACCGCGTCGTCGGAAAGCCCGATTCGAGCTGGGACCGCGCGACGATTCCGAGTCCTACTCCGGTAGGAGGCAGACAGCGGCACCTACGCCCAAGCGCCAAGCCCTGCGGGCCCAAAGGGCTCACAGGGCTCTGGACGTCAGGGGAGCGGTGCGTTTCTCAGACGACGAGCGTGAGGATGAGGATCGCAAGAAACACGCTCTGGGCGCTGTGCACCACGATCCCGATCCAGGCGCTCCGATACCGCTTCGTCGGGTACGAGGTGGTGAACATCTCGAGGAGCGTCCCCGGGATCGCCCACGGCACGTGCAGGTGGTAGCCCGCGAAGAGGACGCCGTTAGCCACCCAGTCGCCGCGCCCGAAGGCGCCGTTCATGCGCGGAAGGAGGTACCCGCGGAACAGGAGCTCCTCGCCGAGCACGGTGTTGAAGAGGAACAACACGAGGATGAGGCCGTACCAGCCGAAGGCCCCGTCCAGGAACGCCTTGCCGGCGTCCGACTCGAGCAGCGTGGCGAACTCCCGGTTCGCGGGCGCCGGCACGATCGCGACCAGCTCCTGCACCGCGGTGAACGCGATGATCAGCGGGATCACGACCAGCCATACTCGACCGCCGATGCGGCCGCTGCGCGGGCTCCGCGGAGAGCGGAGCCAGAGCGCCTCGCGGACCGTCGACCACCGGAGGGCCCCCTGCTCGCGACGGACGAGGGTCACGACGAGGACGAACTGCCAGACCATGCCGATCGTGAGCGAAACGATCAGCGCCTTCGCCATCGGCACGTGGCCGTCGCCGGCGAACCGGTCGGCGAGCACGGGCGCGACGAGCCAGGCAAGCGCTGCCATCGGGAGCGCCGCGGCCGCCCAGACGGCGAGGATCCCGCCCATCCGCAGCTGCGGAATCTCGACGCTCGAGACAGCGGCGTCAGAGCGGACATCCGCTGTGAGTGGGTACGAGACGCTCATCTGCGTCCTCCTTTGGGGGGTCGATTCCAGTGCTCGACGCTAGGAGGCGGCTAGGGCCACGACATCGTCGGAAGGCCGGATTCGGGCTCGACCAGACCGACGATCTCGAGTCCTACTCGAGTAGGAGGCACGTCGACCGGGCGTGGAGTACCTTCATGGCGTGAGCCGGATCAGATACGTCACGCGGGACTACTGGTTCGACCTGCTAATCGCCACCCTCGCAGTCGCAGCGATGATCGAGGTGATCGTCGGACACGACGTCGCACTAACGACTCTGTGGTTCGGCGTCCCCGCGATCGCGATCGCAGTGCTCCCGATCTTCGCCCGCCGGCGCTATCCGTTTGGCGGCCCGATCGCTTACTTCGTGCTCGCGGCCGCCATCTCGCTCGTCGACTGGCATCTGATTCCGTCCGCGGAGGGCCTCTTCGTGGTCGGGCTCGCAGCCGCGTTCCTGCTCGGGAATCTGCGCAACCCCTGGCAGGCCGGCATCGGCCTGGTCGCTGTTCTCGGCAGTTTGGCTTTCATCGTCTACAAAATCCCTGGCCATACGACGAGCGAGCTCGTCTTCGTTCCGATCGATTTCGCAGTCGCCTGGGTCGCGGGCTACGCGCTGCGTGAGCGTGCCGAGCAGGCCGAAGCGGCGGAGATGCGCGCGGCCGTCGCCGAGCGCGAGCGCGAGGCAGCGGCACGGATCGCGGTGGCCGAGGAACGTGCGCGGATCGCGCGTGAGCTCCACGACATCGTCGCCCACGCCGTGAGCGTCATCGTGCTCCAGGTCGGCGCGGTCAGGCACAAGCTGCCCGACGCGCTCGCCGAGGATCGCGATGCGCTCAGGGGCGTTGAGCGGGCCGGCCGGAAAGCACTCGCGGAAATGCGCCTCCTCCTCGCAGCAATTCGGCCGGATGGGGAAGAAGTGGAGCGCGGACCACAGCCTGGCCTCGACGGCCTCGACTCGTTGGTGGAGCAAGTCGGCCGCGCCGGCCTGCCCGTCCAAGTGCACGTCGACGGACAGCCGTTCCCGCTTCCACGCGCCATCGATCTCTCCGCGTATCGAATCGTTCAAGAAGGCCTGACGAACGCCCTCAAGCACTCCAACGCCAGCCGCGCCGACGTGACGGTGCGCTACGCGCCGCGTCAGATCGAGCTCGAGGTGCGCGACGACGGTGCCGGTCACGCGACGAGCGACGGCCTGGGCCACGGGCTCGTCGGCGTCCGCGAGCGCGTCAAGATCTACGGCGGCGAGATGACCGTTGGGAAGGCCAACGGCGGCGGATTCGTCCTCAGCACTCGCCTCCCGCTCGACGACCACACGTCATGACGATCCGCGTCCTCGTCGCCGACGACCAGTCCATGGTCCGTGCCGGATTCCGCATGCTGCTCTCCGGCGAGCAGGACATCGAGGTCGTGGCCGAGGCGAGCAACGGACTGGAAGCGGTCAACAAGGCGGCGCGCTTCGAACCAACGGTCATCCTGATGGACATCCGCA
>JBKOXJ010000160.1:0-13950 GCA_046724905.1 Actinomycetota bacterium
CCCCGCGCAACCCGCTCGAGCTCCTGGCGGCTCCCCGGGTCGGGAAGGTACTCGGGCTCGGGCTGGGTGCCGTCGAAGACCCGCTCGTCCTCGTGCCAGACGTGGACGAAGAAGAAGTCGAGGTCGGTGTGGCCGTCTAACGCACCGCCTGGGATCCAGAGAGAACCGGACAGCGCGCTGAGATGCCCCTAAGGCGCCAGATCGTACGGGTAGTCCGTGAGGACCTCGCAGCCGTCGTCGGTCACGAGGAGGAGGTCCTCGAGGGTGCACCCGCCGAAGTCCTTCCGCCAGCACCCCGGCTCGACCGCGACCACGTCACCAGCGACCAGCTCCTCGCTCCCACCGCGACCGAGGGCGGGCAGCTCGTGCACCTCGAGGCCGACGCCGTGGCCGAGCGAGTGGTAGAAGCCTTCGTCGAGCACCTCGTCCGCCTTCTTCGAGAGCTGGGTCGGATAGCCCTCACGCTCGAAGACGTCGCACGCGAGCCGGTGGAGCTCGGCACCTCGCACGCCCGGCCGAACTGCATTCCGCACGAGCTCGAGCGCCTCCAGGCAGAGGCCATGAATCCTTGCGAGCTCCTCGGGCGGCTCGCCGATGCAGAAGGTGCGCGCCATGTCGCAGAAGCAGCCGGACTCGGGATCCTGCGGGTAGAGGTCCACCACGACGGGCTCGCCGCGCTCGATCCGGCCGTGCCCGGGCTCGTGGGCGATCACGGTCTGCGGCCCGTGCGAGGCGATCACGAGGTCGGGCGTCACCATCCCCGCCTCGGTGAACGTCTGCCTGATCGCGACCTGCAAGTCCTCTGACGTCACGTCTCCGCCGGCGCGCAGGAGCTCACGGACGCGGTCGCACGCGCTTTCGGACGCGCGAAGCGCGCGCTTGATCCCGGCGATCTCGCGCTCGGTCTTCTGCCTGCGGCGCTGGTCGAACAAAGCACCGTCGGCGGTGACCGCGATCCCACTCGCGCGGAGGTGGTCTGCAGTCTCGAGCGGGAACGAGCGGGGCACGACGACGTCCCGGCTCTCGAAGTGCCTGCACGCCCGCAGGACGAGCTCTAGGTCGAGCTCGTGCCAGCCGTAGCCCGCCGCGAACAGCTCGTCGAGCCCGAGCTCCTCGAACGGGACCGCCTCCAACCCGTCGACCTCCTCGAGGCGTGGAATCTCGAACGAGCTCGAATACACGCGCCGCGTGCCGTTCCGCTCGAGGAAGATCATCGGGTCGGGCGCGGCCAGCGGAACCTCGTGCCGGAGCTCTGGCGATCGCACGGGGTCGGCGTAGATGAGGACGTCCGCCACGGCTCAGCCGGCCGTCGGCCGGTACGTACCGAAGCTCCAGACGTTGCCCTCAGGATCCTTGGCGGTGTACTCGCGGGAGCCGTAGGGCGTGTCCTCGATCTCGCGGATGATCTCGGCGCCGGCGGCCCTCGCCTGCTCGTAGTGGGCGTCGGCGTCCTCGACGGCGACGTAAATACCGTGGTCGCCGGGGTCGCCCTGGCCGAACATGACGATGCCGGGGCCGAGGGAGATCTCGGCGTGGTGGATCGGGCCTTGCTCGTCCTCGCCGCCTCGGTAGACGGCGACCTCTTCGAAGCTGAACGCCTGTCCAAGCCACGCGAGCGCCGCGTCGGGATCGGCGTACCGCAGGAACGGGGAGATGTTCGGGGTCTGCTCCGTCACTCGTCCTCCTTTCGAGGCCGAGGCTACGACACCGCGAGCGCGCCGTCTTGGACGGATGTAACCGGGGTGCGGACCTCGGCGACGAATGCAAACGGCGTCGTCGCGGCGAAGTCGCGGTCGAGGTGCGCCTGGTCGTAGTAGCCGCAGTCGTGAGCGACCTGCCCGATCGTCGCGTGGTGCGACGACAGGAGCTCGAGCGCGCGTCGAAAGCGGAGCAGCCGCACGACCAGGCTCGGCGGCAGGCCGACATGCTCGCGGAAGCGCGCCGCGACGTGCTTGCGACTGCAGCCGAGCTCGGCGGCAAGCTGGGCGATCGGCACGCGGCCGCGCGCGCTGGTCAGGCGACGCCACGCCCAGTGGACGTCCGGCGGCGGCGGCTCGGCTGCCGCTAGCCGCTTGCCGAGCAGCGCCTCGACGAGGTCGAACCCCTCGTCCCAGGTCCGGGCCTCGAGCAGGCGCTCCTCGACTCGCCGCGCCTCAACGCCCAGCAGGTCCTCCAGCGCGATCGTCCGGCGCGCGAGCGCCTGCATCGACTCGCGAAAGATCATGCGCGCCGCGAGCGGCGTCAGCTCGACCTCGATCCCGCGCATCTCGCCGTCGTGCTCGACGACGGCGCAGCGGTCGTCGGGGCCGCCGAAGAACGAGCCGAGGCGCGACGGCGGCCGCGCCGGCTTCGCCGGATCGAGCACCTTCAGCTCCGGCCCGAGCCCGAAGATGAGCACGACGCCGGGGGCGGCCGGCTCGCGCAGCCGCCTCACGGTCTCCGTCCGCTCGGCGTACCCGACGTAGCGCCTGACGTACGCGTGGAGAGCCGGCGCGGCCTCCCGAGTGACGAGCTCTTGCTCCACGCCGGAACCATACGGCTCTCGGTTCGCTCCGGTGCTCGACTGGTTGGCTCCGTCCGGGCTAGGGCCGTATCCTCCGCGTGCCGGGCCCATACTCCCGACCGGCGTCATGGGAATTCGAGCGGCGCATCGTGCACAGGAACCCCTACGCTGTCGCATCGGCGCTGATGGCCCGCTCCGCATCTGCTCGTTGTTGCCGAGCGCGACCGAAATGGTGGCTGCGCTCGAGCAGCTCAACCGGCTGGTAGGCCGTTCCGCCGAGTGCGACTTCCCTCCCCCGGTCTCTCGCCTGCCGGTCGTCGCCTCGGCACGTATCGATACCGCCGATCTGGGCAGCGTGGAGATCGACGCCGCCGTCCGCGCGGCGGTTGCCGATGGACGTTCTCTCTACGCCGTCGACGCCGATCTGATCGCGCGGTTGGCACCCGATCTCCTCCTCACCCAGGACCTGTGCCAGGTCTGTGCCGTCTCGAGTCGCGACGACGCCCTCTGCGCGCTTCAGGTCGAGACGCTTGCGCTCGACGCCCACTCCGTCGCCGAGATCGAGGAGAGCGTCGTTCGGCTCGCCGAGCGTCTCGGCGTGCCCGCGACCGGTCGCGCCGTTGTCGCTGCGATGGAGGGCAACATCGAGGCTACGGCCGCTCGCACGAAAGGGCTCGAGCGCCGCCCCGTCTTCGTCAGCGAGTGGCTCGAGCCGCCCTTTGCCGCCGGCCATTGGCTGCCCGAGATGGTCGCGATCGCCGGCGGCGTCGACGTCCTCGGCGTTCGAGGAGAACCCTCGTTCCGGACGAGCTGGGAAGCCGTGCGTCGGCTCGAGCCCGAACTCGTCGTGCTCGCCCCGTGCGGCTTCGACCTCCGGCGTACCGTCGCCGAGGCTTCGCGCACAGGCTTGCCTGATCTCGGCTGCCCGGTCGTCGCCGTCGAGGCCAACGCCTACTACTCGCGGCCTGCGCCTCGTATCGCCGACGGCATCCGGCAGCTGGCGTACCTGCTCCACCCGGACGAGCTGCCTGATCCGGGACTCCCCTACCACGAGCTCGTGGGCTCGATCCACGAGGTGATAGCGAGCCGATAAGCGGGACCGCGACTCTCAGCCGTGCTTGCGCCAGATCGCTTCCCACTGCGACCACTGGCCGCGCCTGGGCGGCGTACGTCGGGTCTGCACGAGCCGGGGGTCGAGGACGGGCTCGTAGCCGGCGAAGAGCTCATGCAACTCTGCCTCGGCGAAGAAATGGATGTCGAGACCGGCTTTCGGGCCGGCGCGGTAGCGGACGGTGAAAGCGCCGTCGGCCTCGCGCTCGGTGACCTCGTGGTCGTATACGAGCTCCGTGCCGACGGCGTTGACGCGCAAGCAGAAGAGACCGCCGGGCGCCAAGCGGGCTTGCGCGGCGCGGACATGTTCATGTGCGGTCGCGCAGTCGCCGTGCTGGAAGACCTGAATCCCGATCACCAGCGGATAGGTCGTCCCCCGCGGCAGCACGCTGAGATCGCCGTGGATCAAGCGATCGCGGCGCTCCGGTGACCGCTCGGCAAGCTGGGCCAGCGCCGTCGCCGAGACGTCGAGGCCGACCAGGTCGAGCCCGCCTGCGACGAGCGGCAGGTAGTTGCGGCCGTTTCCGCAGCCGACGTAGAGACCCGTGGCGCCCAACACCCCGCGCGCCCGGGCGGCGGCCAGGATGTCGGAGACGAACGGCAGCGGCGGCTCGTCGCGGTATCGGCCGGAGGCGTACTCGACGTCCCACGCTTGCCTCGTCCGCCGCAATTCTTCCGCCATCCGCGTCGACGCTACACGCCGCCCACCAGATGCGCCGCGATCCGCTCGGCCTCGAGCGGGAGCACGGCCAGCTCGGGCGGTGGCCGGCGGATGAAGCCGTCGAGGAGCAGCAGGTCTTCCGCCTGGTCGAGCGTGAGCGCGTCTCCGACGCGGTCGCGCGCGGACCGACAGAGCGCGAGCGCGGCCTCGATCTCCAGCCTCACGCCCGCGCCCGGCGGAAGCGCGCGCACAGCACACACTCCGCCGCCGCAGACGAAGAAGCCCTTCCGCCAACGGGGCTCGCTCGCCGGAGCGATCAGGCAGCGCTCGAGCCTGCGCAGGCGCTCCAGCCGGCGGAGACGCTCGACGACGTGCTCGAGCGCATCGATCCGATCCCGCAGCCGAGCTGCCTCCTCGTAACGGAGGTCCTCGGCCAGGCGCGAGAGCCGGGCATGCAGGCGCGGTAGCGGTCCGCCGTCGAGGAGACGATCGACCTCTTCCGGCGTGCTCGAGGCGAGCGCTCGCGCCGCGAGGGAAGCTCGTCGGCGACTCGCGAGCGGTCCGAGACCGGTGGCGGTCTGGCTGACGACGAACTCCTCGCCGCGGCGCCTCAGGTAGACGCCGTGCTCCTTCCGCCGCCCGCGTGCGTTGGCGGGCGGGGCGAGCTCGCGGATCAACCGCACCTCCTCGAGAGCCGCCTCGAGCTCGGAACCAGTCACGCGCCACTCGACACGCTCGAGCGCGAGCAGAGCGGCCTCGACCGAGGGCCGCTGGCGATCGCTCCGGAAGTAGGAACGAAGACGGGCGCGCAGGTCACGCGCCCGGCCGACGTAGAGCACCTGGTCGTGGCGATCACGAAAGAGATAGATGCCGGGGCGGGTGGGCGCGCCACGAACAAGCGAGCGTTTGTCGTAGACGCGCCGCTTGCGGGGGGCAGCGAGCGCGCGTAGGTCTGAGAGCCTTCGCGCGCCGATCTCCTGGGCGAGCCCGATCAGGTGCACGAGGATCTGAGCCGTGGCCTCGGCGTCCGGCAGGGCGCGGTGGCAGGGTGTCGTCGGAACGCCGAAGAAGTGAGCGAGCGAGGCAAGGCTGACGCGGCGCAGGCGGCTCTCGAGCAGACGGCGCGCGAGCGCGGCGGTGCAGAGCGGCGGCTGCGACAGGCGTCGACCGTCCAGCGAAAGCAGCTGGCGCTCGAGGAAGCGCTGGTCGAAGCGGGCGTTGTGCGCCACGAGGAGCTCGTCGCCTGCAAACTTGAGAAAGTGGCGGACGACGCTGGCGACCGGCGGCGCTCGCCGAAGCTCGTGCGACCGGAGTCCTGTGAGCCTGGCCACCGGTTCCGGGAGCGGAACGCCCGGGTTGACGAGCGATTGAAAGGACTCGACGAGCTCGAGCGCGCGCACCCGGATGGCCCCGAACTCGCAGATGCGGCTGTTGGCGGCCGAGAGCCCGGTCGTCTCGAGGTCGAAGACGACGAACTCGGCCTCCTCCAGCAGCGGATCGGCTTGGCCGGTGAGTGTGACCGTTGAGCCTGCGAAGACGACCCGGCTGTCGCCGGCCGTGACGTCGGACAGAAGCGAGCTGGCGAGGCCGTCGGAGATCGAGGACGTGGCGAAGAGCGACCGAGCCGCCTCGACAGCCGAGAGCGGCCCACGCTCCTCGAGCGTGTCCACCAGCCGGTCGAGCGCGTCGAGCGCAAGCTGCACGCCACAGATGAAAGCGAACGTATGTTCGCTTTACAAGTGGGCGCCTATTGCTTCGGGGGCAACGAGCGGGCGTACGCCGCGCCCAGCTCGACCCACTTGGCGAGCTCAGGCTTGGTGCGAAGGTACTCCGGGTCGACGCGCAGCCAGCCTGGTATCTGCCGGCCGCGCATCTCCATCAGGCGGGCGTCAGTCGTCGCGACGAGCCTGTCCGCCTCCAGTGGCTCCGCCCGCACGAGGATCCCACCCTGACCGCTCGCGGCGACGGCCATGTTGCCGCCGATCAGAAAGGCGAGACCGCCGAACATCTTCTTCTCGGTCAGATCGGATTCCGCTCCGAGCAATTCGCGGATGCGGTCCGCAAGCTCCTCGTCGTACGCCACGGCGGCGATCGTAATTCAGCGCCCTGGATGAAGGCGATGGTGACGGCGAACAGCGCGCCGCACGCGAGGAGGGCGACCGACAGGCCAGCGAGCAGCGCGACCGCGGCGATCGCGGCCCCGCACAGGATCTCACCGAGGTACTCGGCCTGGGCGAGCATCGAGTGGACGGTCGCTCGGACCTCGCCGGTCGTTTGGCGGTTCACCCAGATCGTGCTGAGCGTCCGGGTCAGTGGCACGGCGATCCCGCCGACGAACAGCACCGCAGCACTGGCACTCACCGGCTCGGGGGCGACGGCGAGGGCGACGACGCCTACCCCTCCGATCGCGCACGCGACGGCGTAGCCGCCCAACACCGTGCGCACGCCCTCGATGCGGGACTCCACGACGCGCAATGCTCCGGCACCCGCGAGCAGCGTGAGGACGCCGAGGACGGTGAACCACGCGACGGGATCCGTGGGCAGCCCGAGGTCGACGAGCCGCCGCGGCTGAAGTCGCCCGAAGCCGATGGCGGCACCGTTGACGAGGAACGTCGCGGCGAACATCACGAGGATCGCGCGGCTGCGGCGGACGAGCCCGAGTCCGCGGACGAAGATCGACCAGGAGGCCGACCACCGCCTCGTCGGCACTGCGACGAACCGCTGCTCGCGGAAGCGGAACACGACATAGAGGCCGAGCAGCAGCATCGCGGCTCCGGCCAGAACCATCGCCGTGCTCCGCTGCAGCACCGAGCCGAGCGCGCCGATGGCCACGATGCCGACCGCCGCACCGGTAAGGTCGGCCCGCCCCGCGCGCACGAGCACAGAGGAGATTCGGCCGGGCTCGTCGAGCTCGTCGGTGATCCACGCGACGTCGGCGCCGCTTGCAAACGTCCACGACAGTCCCCACAACATCTGGGTGGCCATCAGCGCCGCGAAGTCGGTCACGAGGCCGGTCGCGAGCATCGCGGTGCCCATGAGCGCGTGGGAGACGACGAGGGACCACCTCCGGCTGATCGTGTCGGCGACGACGCCGGCCGGGACCTCGAACGCAAGCCCGACGAGCCCCTGCCCGACGCCGATCAGCACGAGCTGAGACGGCGACAGGCCTGCGTCGACGACCAGGTAGACGCTCGTAACCAGCCACCAGCCCCTGTGCAGGACCGCCCGCCACCACACCCAGCGCAGGAAGGCGGCGACGAGATCAGGCCCTCCGCTCACGGCCCGACGCGCCGCGCGAGGTGCATCATGTACTCGTCGAAGTTGAGCGGGTTCGGCGACGTCCGCCGTCGCGTCGGCTGTTCCCCGCTCACCGGCTCGTAGCCGCCGAAGCTCGAGTCGAGGACGCCCTCTCCGCCCGTCAGCGCCGGCAGCTGTCGCTGGAGCTCGTGCAGTCGGGCCGAGGGGAGCGCCGTCTCGACGACGGCGAACTCCCCGTGCAGCGAGGGCATTTCGCCGGGCGCGCCGAGCCGCGCCAACGCCGGCAGGACGGCCCCCAACGACGCGGTCGGGACCTCGAGGCTCACGCGCGCCACGGGCTCGCACACGACCGTCCCCGCCCGCTCCAGCGCCCGCATCAGCACGAGCGGCGTGAGCTTGCGGAAGTCGGCCGCCGTGCTCAGCGGTCCACGCGTCGACGGCGGGCCGTCCGGAGAGCTGTAGTTGCTCTCGGTCATGGTCACGACGCAGTCGGTGACCTTCCAGCCGAACCGGCCCTCCCGCAGCGTCGCGCGGACGTACTCGTCCATGCTCGCGGCGAAGTTCTCGACCCGCTTGAAGACGTAGAGCGGAATCCCGCGCGTATCGATGTCCAGACGAACGTCGACGCCCGAGTCCCGCGCCCCGGGACTGACGCGCAGGCCGATCGTGGCTCGAAATGGATTGGACGCGGCGTTGAGGATCTCGAGGGCCTCCCCCGTGCCCACCGGTCGCTCGACGTGGATCGGCGTCGTCTCGCGGAACTCGACGTCGAGACCGAAGTCGTTCGCAAGCGTCGCCTGGATCACCTCCTTCTGCACCTCGCCGTACAACGAGACCGAGAGCTCCCGCACGACTTCGTCGCGCCGCACGTCGATGAGGGGGTCTTGCTCGGCCAGCTGGGACAGCGCGACGTAGAGGGCCTGCCCCTCGGCCGGGTCAGTGGGGACGACCACGGATTCCAGGGTCGGCGGGGCGAACTCTCGTGCCGGCGCCCTAGGCCCCCGCTCGCCGATCGTGTCGCCGATCTGGACCTCGCGGAGGCCCCAGAGCTTGCAGATCTGCCCGGCGGCGGCCGACGGGCTCCGGCCCACCGACCCGCCGTCGAACACGCCGACGGCGGTGACCCTCGCCTCGTCGAGGCGGTCTCGAACGCGAATCGTCCCCGAGAAGATCCGCGCGTACGCCACTTTCTCTCCGTTCGGCGCGCGGTCGATCTTGAAGACGCCGGCCGAGAGCGGCCCGTCGGCGTCGCCGCCGTCCGCCGGAAGCAGCTCCGCAATTCCCGACATCAGCGCGTCGACGCCCGCTCCCGTGATCGCAGACCCGAAGAAGACGGGATGAACGCGAGCCTGCTTCGTCCGCGCGGCGAGGTCGGCTCGGGTGACGCTCGTGTCGTCCGCGAGGTAGGCGGCGAGCAAAACGTCGTCGTGCTCGGCGAGCAGCTCCAGGATCTCGGCGTCGCCGTGCGCCGTGTAGACGACGCCGCGCGTCCCCTCGCCGGTGACCGAGCCCATCGCGATCGCCGCCGGCGTGAGCTTGTCGTGAATCTCGGCGAGCACCCGGTCAGCGTCGGCACCGACTCGATCGGCCTTGTTCACAAACAGAAGCGTCGGAATCCGCAGCCGCTGCAGCGCCCGCATCAGGATTCGCGTCTGCGGCTGCACGCCCTCGACGGCGGAGACGACCAGGACGACGCCGTCGAGCACGCTCAGCACCCGCTCGACCTCGGCAATGAAGTCCGGATGGCCGGGCGTGTCGATCAGGTTGACGGTGACGTCGCCGATCGCGAACGACACGACCGCCGAGCGGATCGTGATCCCGCGCTGCTGCTCGAGCGCTAGCGAATCGGTCTGAGTGGTGCCGGCGTCGACGCTGCCGATCTCGTCGATGACGCCGGCGGCGTAGAGCAGCCGCTCGGTGAGAGTTGTCTTACCGGCGTCGACATGCGCCAGGATCCCCAAGTTGAGCCTTCTGCGAAGCAAGCGTCATACCCTCCGAATAGGTCACAACGGCCTTCTCGATGGACATGAACGCTGCGCGCATCTCGGCTCCCTGGTCGATCGGCGCCTGCGCTCGAGAGTACACCAATACGATGAGCGCGTGGCGCTGACCAATCGCCCCGTGGGGCGCCGTCCCGACCCCGCGTCGAATCAGCCGCCGCCCCTCGAGGGCTACAACCTCTTCACCGAGAACCGCCCGCTCGTCGAGGCGCTGCGGCGCGAGGGGGGCGGATGGGCCGAGTCGCGGGTCGAGGAGCTGGGCGGAACGCTCGGCGGAGAGCCGCTCGAGTGGGGCGTCCTCGCAAACGAGCATCCACCGGTCCTGCACACGCACGACCGGCTCGGGCGGCGGATCGACGAGGTCGAGTTTCACCGCTCGTGGCACGCATTGATGCAGCTCGGCGTCGGCGCCGGGCTGCACGCGCTCAGCTGGCGCGAGCCCGTCCCCGGCGCTCACGCGGCCCGCGCCGCGATGTTCATCACCTTCTCCCAGGTCGAGGCCGGTACGGGCTGCCCGCTGTCGATGACGCATGCGGCCGTCCCGGCGCTGCGGGCGGAGCCGGAGGTGGCAGACGAGTGGGAGCCGCGCTTGACCTCACTCGTCTACGACCCGGGCCTGCGGCCTCCCGCGGAGAAGGCGGGCTCGCTCTGCGGGATGGCGATGACCGAGAGGCAGGGTGGCTCGGACGTACGCGCGAACGAGACCGTCGCCCGCCCGCTCGCCGGCGCCGAGGCGACTCTGCGCGGGCACAAGTGGTTCTGCTCGGCGCCGATGTGCGACGCCTTCCTCGTGCTCGCCCAGGCGCCCGGCGGCCTCTCCTGTTACCTCCTGCCGCGCGTGCTCCCCGACGGCGAGCGCAATCGCTTTCACATCCAGCGGCTCAAGGACAAGCTCGGCAACCGCTCGAATGCGTCCGCGGAGATCGAGCTCGACGACGCATGGGCGCGCCTCGTCGGCGAAGAGGGCCGCGGCGTGCCGACGATCATCGAGATGGTCAACCACACTCGGATCGATTGCGTGCTCGGGACGACCGCCCTGCTGCGCCGGGCGGTAGCCGAGGCGACCCACTACGCGGCCTACCGCTCCGCCTTCGGAAGGCGGCTCGTCGACCAGCCGCTCATGCGCAACGTGCTCGCCGATCTCTGCGTCGAGTCCGAGGCCGCGACCGTGACGGCAATTCGTCTCGCCCGCGCCGGCGACGAGGACGAGCGCCCGTTCTTGCGGCTGGCCACCGCCGTCGCGAAGTACTGGGTCTGCAGGGTCGGCCCCGCGCACACAGCCGAGGCGCTCGAGTGCCTGGGCGGAAACGGCTACGTCGAGGAGTCGTCGCTGCCACGTCTCTACCGCGAGAGCCCCCTCCTTTCGATCTGGGAAGGCGCGGGGAACGTCAACTGTCTCGACGTCCTTCGGGCGATCCGGAAGACGCCGGAGGCGCTCGAGGCCTTCCTCGACGAGGTCCGGCTTGCCGAGGGTGCTGATCCGCGGCTCGACCGCGCGCTCGCAGCACTCGAGCACGAACTGGCCGATCCTGCCGATGCGGAGAGCAGCGCCCGGCGGCTCGTCGAGCACCTCGCGCTAACGCTCCAGGCCTCGCTGCTCGTCCGCCACGGCGACCCGGCCGTCGCCGACGGGTTCTGCGCCTCGCGGCTCGCCGGCGAGGGCGGCCGCGCGTATGGAACGCTCCCGGGCGGAATCGATTTTCGCGGGATCATCGAGCGGCACAGGCCGCAGCTCTAGCGTTCGCGGACCGCGTCCTTTACCCGCTCCGCTCGGAGATCCGAGCGACGGCCGCGCCGACCTGCTCCGCGTCGCCTTCGGAGGCGACATCGGCCTGCGCGAGCACCCCGACCAGCCGGCTACCCTCGACCACCGGCAATCGCCGCACCCGGCGGCGCGCCATCAACTGGAGCGCTTCGTCGAGGGACTGCTCCGGCTCGGCACTCACGACGTCGCGAGACGCGATCTCACCCACGGTCACGGCATCGGGGTCACGCCCCTCGGCGATGACGCGGATCACGACGTCCCGATCGGTGAGGACACCGACCAGCCGCTCGTCCTGGACGAGCGGCAGTGAGCCAACGTCTGCGCTCGTCATCAACCGAGCTGCTTCCCGCACGGGCATCGAGGGCTCCACCGCGCGCGGGTCGGCTGTCATCACGTCGCGAACCCGGCGGACCCTCGTGCGTCGGCGTAACGACATGTACACGCCGACTCCGACCGCGCTTGCCGCTGCGACAGCCGACGCTCCGATCAGCTGCCGCCGACGGAGCGACCGGAGAAGCTGCTCTGCCTCTGCCCAACGCCGCCGCCTGCGCCGCCGCCACGAGACCGTACCGCCCGCGGAGCCGCCCACCGCGAGCAGAAGAAGCGTCACCCCCACAACCTCGCGGCGACCGAAACCCTGCGGCCGAACGACGGTCACCTCCCGCCGCGGCCCCACACCTCGAAGATGCAGCCGTCCTATCGTCTTCACCCGCACCTCACCTCCCGATTCGATGGGCTGTTCCTCGCCGGTGCTCCAACGTCCGAAACCCGGCACCAGCCCCCCGAGGACCGAGGATCAGCCGCCGGCCGCAGGCACTGCCGCCCGGGCGAGTGCCGCGAACCTCGCGGCGAGATCCCGGGCAGCCTCGTCGCCGTGCGCGTGCGTGAAGCTCTTGTAGCCCCGGACGTCCGCGATCAGAAACGTCGCACGGGAGCTTACGACGCAGGCACGGCTGCTTCTACGCCCCGCGCACGACGGAGAACCTGGCGCAGGCGAAGTCGCCGTTGCGGCCCAGCTCGTCCAGGTGCAGCTCGATCCGGCGGGGCAGCAGGGGCGCGCCTGCGCCCAGCGTCACCGGCGCGATGCTCACGAGCACCTCGTCGAGCAGCCCCGCGTCGGCGAACTGACCCGCGAGGGCTCCCCCGCCGACGATCCACACGTTCCGGCCGCTCGCCGCGTCGACCATCTGCCTATGCACGGTTGCGATGTCGGCGCTCGTGAACTCGATCTGCGCGCCGGGGACGACGGGCAGCTGCCGGTGCGTGAAGACCCACGACGGGATGTCGTACGGCCACTTCCACTCCGCGGGGTCCTTGCCTGCGAACTCGTGGTCGAGGACCCAGTCGTACGTGGTCGAGCCCATCCCCAGGGCGCCGACCTTGGCGATGAACTCGCCGTAGTTCAGGAACCCGTGCTCGTCGCGCGCGCGGTGGAACAGCCATTCCAGCGAGTTGTCGGGGTCCGCGATGAAGCCGTCGAGAGTGGTCGCCGTGTAGTACTGAGTGAGAGCCATCATGCACTTCCTTCCTGAGGGGACTGCTGCCGTCGTGCTGGTCGAAGGGATCAGCGACAAGATCGCCCTCGAGGCGCTGGCGGAGCGCCGCGGCCGGAACCTCGATGCCGAGGGCGTCTCCATCGTGCCGATGGGCGGCGCCCAGGCGCTGGGGAGGTTCCTCGGCCTCTTCGGTCCGCAGGGGCTCGACCTCAAGCTGGCAGGCCTCTGCGACGCGGGCGAGGAGGGCGACTTCCGGCGCGCCCTCGAGCGGGCCGGCCTCGGCTCCGGCCTCGCCCGCGCCGACATGGAACGGCTCGGCTTCTGGGTCTGCGTCCCGGACCTGGAGGACGAGCTGATCCGCTCCGTCGGCGTCGCTGCAGTGGAGCGGATCGCCCAGGATCAGGGCGACCTCCGATCCTTCCGCACGCTCCAGAAGCAGTCCGCCTGGCGAGGGCGGCCGCGCGAGGAGCAGCTCAGGCGCTTCATGGGCAGCGGCGGCCGCCGCAAGACCCGGTATGCGCGCCTGCTCGTCGACTCGCTCGATCTCGGCCAAGTCCCCCGTCCGCTGGACGGCGTGCTCGCACACGTCTGAGCGTCGGGTTAGCGTCCGGCCGTGAGCGAGCCGTCGGTCGAGCGCGAGCAGCGCGTCACGCCGCTCGAGTTGCTGTTCGATCTCGTCTTCGTCTTCGCGTTCACGCAGGTCACGAGGGTGCTGTCGAACGATCCCTGCTGGCGGCGATCCTGCGGATCGCCCCGTCGTCCGTCGCCGGCGCCGGCCTGATCCTCGTCGCCCGGGTTCGTCCACGGCGGGCTCCGGCCGCTGCTCTGGCTGGCCGCGCTCGTGATCGGCTTCTTCGGACCGCTGCTCGGCGGCATGAGCGGCTGGCGCGTCGCGCCGGCGCAGGCAGCAGGTGCTCGCAGACATCAGCGGCGCCCAGCGGATCGTGTTCGCGCGCAACGTCTACGCGTGCCTGCACCTGCCGATGGTGGCGGGCATCGTCCTGTTCGCGTTCGCGATAAAGACGACGCTCGCGCATGTGGACGAGGAGCTCTCCACGATCCCTGCGGTCGGGCTCTGCGGGGGCCCGCGCTCTATCTGTCGGCGTACGTGGCCGTCCGGCTGCGCGTTGCCCGAACGCCCGGGCGCGGCCGCTTCG
>JBKOXJ010000007.1:0-14302 GCA_046724905.1 Actinomycetota bacterium
GCCGACGTCGGTCCGCAGGCGTTCCCGCACGGCGAGCGCCGCGCGCAGGGCCGCCGGGGCGTCCTCGAAGGTCGCCAGCGCCGCGTCGGCGAGGCCCCGCTCGACGCGGGCTCCCGCGCGCCCGAGCTCGCCCGCGGCGACGTTGAAGGCGCGGTCGCCGACCGCTTCGATCTCGCCGAGCACGCCGAGGTCGAGGAAGAGCACGGTGGCCACGCCGCTGCGCTCTTCGGCCCCGAGCGCGGCGTCCTGCGTCAGGATCGCCCGCTCCAGCCGCTGAAGTTCGGCGCTCGGCTCGATCCCGAGCTCCTCGACCAGCACCCGCCGACCGGCCTGGTACGCCTCGAGGGCCTCGGCCTGTCGGCCCGAGCGGTAGAGCGCGAGCATCAGCTGCCCGCGCAGGCGCTCGCGTAGCGGATTCTCGGCCGCCAGCGCCTCGAGCTCGCCGATGAGCTCGGCGTGCCGGCCGAGGGCGAGGTCGGCGTCGATCCGCTCCTCGAGCGCGGCGAGACGCAGCTCCTCGAGCCGGCCGATCTCCGCCTGCGCGAACGGCTCGAAGCACAGGTCGCCCAGCGCCGGCCCACGCCAGAGGTCGAGCGCGCTACGCAGCAGGGAAGCCGCCTCGTCCGTCTGGTCGCGCGAACGGGCTTCGCGGGCTCGGGCGAGCAGTCGCTCGAACCGGGCGACGTCGAGCTGCTCCGGGTCGACGCGCAGCGCGTAGCCGGGCGGCTGCGTCACGAGCAGCTCGGGGCCGAGGAGCTTGCGCAACCTCGAGACGTAGACCTGAAGGGCAGTCGCCGCCGTTGCAGGCGGCTGCTCGCCCCACACGCCGTCCGTCAGCCGGTCGCTCGAGACTACCTCGTTGGCGTGCAGGAGGAGGATCGCCAGGAGCGCGCGCTGCTTCGCCCCGCCGAGGGGAAGCGTCGTTCCCGGCGGCCCGGCTTCGAGCGGGCCGAGCAGGCGGAACTCGATCGGCGGCGCTCCGGTCACGGCCGTTTAGCGGACGTTTAGCGCCGTGCAGGCGACTCTTTAGCGGCCGGGCGCATGCTCACCTCCAAGTTCATGAGTCTGAAGGAGGAGAGATGAAGGTCAAGTTCTGGAGGCGGCGCAGGGTCTGGACAATGTGGCTCGCGATGGCCGTCTCACTCGTGGTCGCGGGGGCCGCGCAGGCGATGGCAGTCGACCCCGGAACCGGCAAGAGCTACCCACCTTCGAGCACGTCGACGCCTACGGCGGCCGTTCGGCCTGACGACCGGGCGATCCGGGTCGTCCCGTCCGCGGACGTCGCGACGGCGGTCAGGCCGGATGACCGGGCCGTCAGGGTCGTCCCGACGAGCAACCTGCCCACGACGCCGACCCGGCCCGACGACCGCGCGATCCGCGTCGTCCCGCCGGCGACTTCGACTCCGGTGGTCGTGGCCACGGACTCGAAGGGCGGCTTCGACTGGAGCGACGCCACCTACGGTCTGCTGGTCGGCTTCATGCTGGCTCTGCTCGGCGCCGGCATCGCCGTCGCATCGCGGAGCCGCGGGCGGCTCGCGCACTCATAAGGCTCGCGCGGCATCTCCCGCTCGGAAGCGGCCCGCCACACGGCGGGCCGCTTCGCATTGCAGGGCGCCTCCGTCGCTTGTAACAACTTGTTACTTGGAAGATTCGGCACGATCGCGGCACACGAGCTGGGCCCGGTTGCCGTCACACTCGACGAAGTGACGCGCTCCGCCGCTCGACTCTCGAAGAACCTCCTGCGCAAGCTGGTCGAGCTGTCCGACAGCGGTGCCACGGTGGCCGAGGTGCTTCGCGGCGTCGGCGAGACCGCCGAGCGCCTGGGCGAGCCCCGCCCGAGCTACGAGCGCGTCCGCGTGCTTGTCCGCGAGGCCCGAACGGTGAGGAAGCGCGCCGCGACCGGCCAGGTCTTGCTCGACGTGATGCTGCGGGCGGAGCCCGTCGAGGCGCTCGTCGACCATCTCGCCGGCACATACAGGCGCTACAAGTAACAAGTTGTTACAAGCAAAGGGAGGCGCCGGGCTCGTCGGAACCGAGCGGTCCATGCGCTCCGAGGTCGAAGTCGCCCTGCTGGCACACTCCGCTCGATGATCCCGACGCTGCTCGTGCTCGGAGCGGTCGTGGGACGCTGGTGGGCCGTCCCTGCGGCGGCGCTCGGCTGGGTCGTGCTGGTGGCGGCGGCCGGCGACTGCGGGCCCGATTGCTGGCCGCCGGCAGCGGCGCTCGCGTCGGTGAACACCGCGGTCGGCGTGGCCCTGCGGAAGGTCCTTGGACCGGCTTGGAGGCTCGTTTGAGCCGTCGGCCGATCGAACAGCGCTTCCCGCGGCCGTCCGTGATGGGGATCGTCAACGTGACGCCCGACTCGTTCTCCGACGGCGGGGTCAACTACCGGCCGGAAGACGCCGTCGCCTCGGCGCGGCGGATGCTCGACGAAGGCGCAGCAATCGTCGACATCGGCGGCGAGTCGACCCGGCCCGGCTCGGAGGGAGTCTCGGCCGAGGAGGAGCTGCGCCGCATCCTGCCCGTCCTCGAGCCGCTCGAAGGAGAGGTTCCGGTCTCGATCGACACCGCCAAAGCCGAGGTCGCTCGACGCGCGCTCGAGCTCGGCGCCGAGCTGGTCAACGACGTCACTGCGCTCCGGGGCGATCCGGAGCTGGCCGGGGTCGTGGCCGGTGCCGGCGCCTACCTCTGCCTGATGCATATGCGCGGCGAGCCGCGGACGATGCAGGTCGACCCGCGCTACGACGACGTCGCCGCCGACGTCGCCGCCTTCCTCGAGGAGCGGCTCGCCTTCGCCGTCTCGCAGGGGATCCTCGAGGAACGCATCTGCCTCGATCCCGGGATCGGCTTCGGCAAGACGGTGGAGCACAACTTCGAGCTCGTGCGCCGGCTCGACGTCGTCCTCGCGCTGGGCCGGCCGGTGCTGATCGGCTTCTCGCGGAAGAGCTCGCTCGGCAAGATCCTCGGCGATCCGGAGGCACGGACGGGGCCGCTGTCTGCGAGCGTCGCGGCTGCGGTCGCCGCCTACGAGCGCGGCGCGACCATCCTGCGCGTCCACGACGTCCGCGAGCACGTCCAGGCACTCACGGTCGCACGCGCGGTCGCGGGATGACGGTCCAGATCGAGCTCTACGGCCTGCGCCTCGAGGGTCGGCACGGCGTGGAGGCCGAGGAGCGCGCGCGGGGCCAGACGTTCCTGTTCGACCTCTGGCTCGACGTCTCCGATGCCGGCGTCTTCGACCGGATCGAAGAGACCGTCGACTACCGCGCGGTCGCGCGCACCGTCCGGGAAGTCTCCGACCGCAGGCGCTTCCATCTGCTCGAAGCCCTCGCGGCCGAAGTGGCGGACACGCTGATCGAGCGCTTCGGCGACGTCGAGCGCGCACGTGTGCGCGTGCGCAAGCCGGAGGTCCAGCTCGACCCGCCCGTCGAGTACTCGGCGGTCAGCGTCGAGCGGACGCGTCGCTAGTGCCGCGGGCGTACATCGGGCTCGGCGCGAACGTCGGCGACCGAGAGGGGTCGATCCACGCAGCGGTCGAACGGCTCGGCGCGCATCCGGACGTGACCGTCGTCGCCGTCTCGCGGCTGCGCGAAACCGAGCCGGTCGGGATCGTCGACCAGCCGCGCTTCGTCAACGCGGCCGCGGCGGTCGATACGGAGCTCGGCGCGCGCGAGCTGCTCGACGTCATGTTGGCCGTCGAGCGTGAGCTCGGGCGCACGCGCGCAGGCCCCCGCTACGGCCCGCGCACGATCGACCTCGACCTCCTGCTCTACGGCGGCGAGATCGTGGACGAGCCCGGTCTCACCGTCCCCCACCCGCATCTGCACGAACGGCGGTTTGCGCTCGAGCCGCTCGCCGACCTCGCCCCTGACCTCGTCGTTCCCGGCCTGGGCCCGCTGGAGGCCCTGCTCGCCGCAGTACACTGAGCGCATGTCGCACCTCGACGAACTGGACGAATTCGAGGCCGAGCTCGAGCTTCGCCTCAAGAAGGAGTACACCGCCGTCTTCGGCCTTTTCCGCTACTGCGTGCTGACGCAGGACGCGACCTATCTGTGCAACAAACTCGACCTCCAGTACCTGCCCCAGGCGAGCTACCCGTTCTTCCACCTGAAGATGGAGGACGTCTGGGTCTGGGACAAGAACCGACCGACCCGGATCATCCCGCGCGCCGAGGTCTACACCTCGAGCGACGTCACCGTGGAGGAGCTGCGCGCGGAGGGCGACGAGCCGAAGCTGACCGCTGAGGCGCTGGCCGAGAAGATCGGCGAGTCGCTCGCAACCGACGACGAGGTCTAGCTAGGCGACGCTTGCGGCGCCGACCCTCAGGACGTGCGGGCCTTGCCCGTGCGTCCGTCTGAATTGACCGGTCGACCCGCTCGAAGTCATCGAGCGGCGTCTAAGGCGACGCTTGCGGCGCCGACCCTCAGGACGTGCGGGCTTTGCCCGTGCGTCCGTCTGAATTGACCGGTCGACCCGCTCGAAGTCATCGAGCGGCGTCTAAGGCGACGCTTGCGGCGCCGACCGAGCGGCGTCTCGGCCCGCGATTCGGGGGGGTTGGCCCGAGTGCGGCCCCTCAGACCAACCCCACGTGGTGGGCGGTGCCGCTCCGGCCGCGCACACGCGGGAACGAGCGTCGGCGGACGTGGCGCCGCTGTTTCAGGGCCGCAGCCCGCAACGCGCGCAGGCGCTCCAGAGCAGCGTTGCACCGTGAACGGCAAATAACAAGACTCCCGCCCGTTAGATTCGACGAATGTCCTCGCTCCTAGCGGTCGACGTCGGCAACACCCAGACAGTGTTCGGGCTCTACCAGGACGGGGAGCTCTCCGAGCACCGCAGGGTCGCGACCGAGACGAGCCGGACGGGCGACGAGCTCGGCGCACTGCTGGCGCGGTTCTTCGAGCTCGAGCAGCTGGAGGGGATCTGTCTCGCTTCCAGCGTCCCCGCGCTCGTGCGTGAGTACGAGCAGTTCGCGGAGCGCTGGACGAAGGCGGAGCTCCTCGTCGTCGGGCCGGGAGTCCGGACCGGGATTCCGATCCGCTACGACGACCCGCGGGAGGTCGGCCCCGACCGGATCGTGAACGCCGTCGCGGCGAGAGAGCACTACGGGGCGCCCTCGATCGTCGTGGACTTCGGCACCTCGACGAACTTCGACGTCGTCTCGGCGGAGGGCGAGTACCTCGGCGGTGTCCTGGCGCCGGGGATCGAGATCTCGATGGACGCGCTCTTCGCGCGGGGCGCGCGCTTGACGAAGGTCGACTTCGTCCAACCGCCGAGCGTGATCGGGAAGACGACCGCGCACGGGCTCCAGTCGGGGCTCATCTACGGATTCGCGGGGCAGGTGGACGGGATCGTGACGGCGATCCGCGGCGAGCTCGCAGCCGAGGCGCCGGCGATCGCGACCGGCGGACTCGCGGATCTGATCGCGCCACACTCGAAGACGATCGAGCGCGTCGATCCGCTGATCACGCTCGAGGGTCTCCGGATCGTCTGGGAGCGGAACGAGAGGGCCACTAGTTGAGCGACGGGTCCGGCGGCATCGTCGCGACGAGGACGTACGGGCCGCCTTTGCGGATCAGGACGCGGCTCCACAGCTCGTCGGCCTCAGCGAAGACGTCGTCCGCAGTCGCGTCCTCGACGATCCAGGACTCCTGCTCGAGCTCGGCTTCGAGCTGCCCGGCGATCCAGCCGGCGTAGCCGGCAAACACGCGTGCCCGGCCTGCGGCGGCCGCGACGAGAGTCGTGTCGGCGTCGCCGCGAACGAACCCGACGCCGTCGACGACGAACTCGTCCGCGACCAGGTCCGGATCGTCGAGCTCCGCGAGGACAAGCACCGAACCAGGCCCCACGGGCCCGCCCACCGAGACGGTGGCGCCCGGCTCCACGAGCTCCTCGAGAGCGGGCACGGCCTCAGCCACCTCGGTCTCGGAGGGCCGGTTCAGCACGACGCCCATCGCGCCCTCCTCGCCGTGCTCGCCGACGAGGATCACGGCCCGATGGAAGTTCGGGTCCAGGAGCGCGGGCGACGCGATCAGCAGGCGCCCGCGCAGCGACTCCATCAGCCGCCGCCGTAGATCGAGATCGGCAGGTCGAGGAGCACCTCGTCTCCCTGCGGGAGCTCGTCCTCGAGCCGCTGGAGCACGAAGCGGGCTCCCGGTGCCTCCTCGAACAGCCGCCGCTCGACGTCGGCGAGCGACGGCAGCTGCGTCAGCTCGGCCTTGAACGACCGCGGGAAGCGGCCGCGGCCGAGGTACCAACCGTAGAACTTCTTCAGGAAGCCGGTCGCACGACGCTCGCCCAGCTCGCGCGCGGTCTCGCGCATGAAGAGCACGAGCTCCGCCACGACCTCATCGGGGCTCGGCTCCCCGGCACCGCCGTCGAGGATCTCGCGCAGCGCCCACGGATTGCCCTGAGCCGCACGGCCGACCATCACCGCCGCCGCGCGTGTGGTCGCGAGCACCGCCCGGGCGCGGGCGCGCGAAGTGATGTCGCCCGAGGCAATCACGGGCACGTCGACGAGGCCGACGAGCTCGGCCGTGAGCGAGTGGTCGGCCTCGCCGGTGTACATCTGGCGCGCCGAGCGCGGGTGGAGCGTCAGCGACGCGGCTCCGGCGTCGACGAGCCTCGGCCCGACGTCGAGACACGCCCGCGAGCCGTCGTCGAGCCCGCGGCGCATCTTGACGGAGACCGGCAGCGGAACGGCGTTCGCGACCGCCTCGACGATCCCGCAGGCGCGGTCGGCGTCCTCGAGCAGCGTCGCGCCGGCGCCGGTCTTCGTCACCTTTCTGACCGGGCAGCCGAAGTTGATGTCGACGAGGTCGGCGCCCGCCGCCGCGACCATCCGTGCGGCCTCGGCCATCACAGGCGGCTCGGAACCGAAGATCTGCACCGCCAGCGGGTGCTCGTCGGCAGCGATGCGGAGGTACCCGAGCGTGCGCTCGTTGCCGTGGTGTAGCCCAGCGCAGCTGACCATCTCGGAGCAGACCAGACCCGCGCCGAACCGCCGGCCCTGGCGGCGAAAGGCCTGCACGCTGACGCCGGCCATCGGGGCGAGCACGAGCCGCGTCGGAATCGCGACGTCGCGGATCCGCCAGGGGCTGCTGAGATCTACCTGCACAGAGCGGGAAATGGTAGCTGGCGAGGGATTGACGTCGGTCAGAGCTCTAGCTACAATCCGCGCCCCGCGGCGCGGAGGTTCCGGCGCCGCTCTTTCTGTGCAGGGGTCAGGAGGGCCACTGTTGAAGGAAGTTATCCTCACCAAAGAGGGCTACGAGAAGCTCAAGGCCGAGATCGAGCATCTCCAGACCGACAAGCGGCGCGAGGTGGCCGATCGGATCCGCATTGCCCGCGAGTTCGGCGACATCGCCGAGAACGCGGAGTACGACGACGCGAAGAACGAGCAGGCCCTGCTCGAGCAGCGGATCGCCAAGCTCGAGGAGCGTCTGCTGGCCGCGCGCGTGATCGACAAGAAGGAGATCTCGAAGGACGTCGTTTCCATCGGCTCGAAAGTGAAGCTGCGCGATGTCGACGCCAAGCAGACCGTCGAGTACCACATCGTCGGCTCCGCCGAGGCGAACCCGGGGGAGCAGAAGCTCTCGAACGAGTCGCCCGTCGGCAAGGCGATCATGGGGCACAAGAAGGGCGAGACCGTCGAGGTCCAGACGCCCCGCGGCTCGCTCAAGTACAAGATCCTCGAGATTAAAGCCGCGTAATCGCCGACGAAAGTCGGCGCTTGCGCGCCTCAACTTTCGCCGGGTTTTCGGTTCCGACTCGTTGCGGCTGTGAGCGGAGGCGCGCGAAGCCCGCCTCCGCGGCGGCGGGCTAGGGTGCATCCGTGTTCGAGCGCTTCACTGAGCGAGCCCGCCAGGTCGTCGTCTTGGCGCAGGACGAGGCTCGCGTGCTCAGGCACAACTACATCGGTACCGAGCACATCCTGCTCGGCCTGCTCCGCGAGGAGGAGGGACTCGCCGCGCGGGTCCTCTGGTCGTTCGACATCACGGTCGAGAAGGTCCGCGCCCAGGTCGCGCGCATCGTCGGCGAGGGCGACGAGGTCACGACCGGCCAGATCCCGTTCACGCCGCGCGGCAAGAAGGTGCTCGAGCTGTCTCTGCGAGAGGCGCTGTCGCTCGGCCACAACTACATCGGCACCGAGCACATGCTGCTTGGCCTCGTCCGCGAGAACGAGGGCGTCGCCGCCAGGATCCTGCTCGACTTCGGCGCCGACGCCGAGACGATCCGCAACGAAGTGATGCGAATGCTCTCCCTTCCAGGGCGTCGCGAAGAGTGGGGCGAGGTCCCCGACGAATACGTTCCTTCCTCACCGCCGTTCGCTTCTGACTTTGCCGAGGCGGTGGATGCGATTCGACGCGAGAAGGAGGCGGCGCTGGAGCACCAGCAGTTCGAGAAGGCGGCGTGGTTACGCGACAAGGAAAGGAGACTCGTCACCGCTGCGCACCACGTTGAGCGAATCCTGACCGAACCCGTTCCCGAGCCGTCGAGGCCGCCATCCACTCGCGGCCCCCTCCTTCCGCACGAAGAGTTCGAGCCGCCGGGAGGCCGACGACAGCGAGTCTGGTTTGGCTCTCGCATGCCACGGAGGGTGTCCCCCCAACGACGTATCGCTGTATTCAGTGATTACCCGCGGCGCGCGGTCGCGCCGCTCATCATCGGGTGGCTGCTCTTCGGCGCCGCACTGGGCGCCGGCTTGGCGCTCGGCTGGCTGATCTGGGGCTAGGCCCGGAACTCGACCGCTTCACCGATCGCGTCCGGATGTGCGCGCTCAGTTGCTCGCATCGTCGCAGGGAGAGGGATTACAGGCGGTCAGGTCCCGTTCACGCCGCGCGCCATGAAGGTGTTCGAGCTCTCGCTCCGTGAGGCCCGGGAGTTGCGCCACATCGGCACCGAGCATCATCCTTGGACTCGTTCGGGACGGGGAGGGCGTCGCGATGCTGCATCCTGCTGGACTACGGAGCGCACGCCGAGAAGATTCGAAACGACGTCAAGCGCATGCTTCAGCGGCCTGAACGGCGGATCGAGCAGAAGGACATCATCTCGCGTTTGCTCGATGCCGGCCGGGCAAATCGGGTCTTCGAGCCCACGGGTGTGGCTTTGCTCCGTGTCGCGCGTCCGCGCGGACCGAGCACGTGATGTCCACCCGACAGCTGCACGGACGGTCGACCTCTACGAGCCGGTCCCACCGGGCCGGAAGAAGCCGACTCACTAGTAGTAGAGGCTCCGGGATTCCTTCAGCCGGTTACCGATGATTCCGAGCAGTGGCGCGTTGAGCGCCTCGACTGCAAGGATCGCCTCGTTGACGGGATCGGCCATCGAGCCGGCAGAGACCACGAGCAGGACGGCGTTCGCGACGCGCGCGATCGCGCGGGCGTCGTCGGTGCCCAGAAGTGGCGGAGTGTCGATCACGATCAGGTCGTATTGCGAACGAGCCTCCTGCACGACGTCGGAGAAGCGGCGCGCGAGCAGGTCGCCGGCATCTGCGTCGGCAGTGGTCGGCAGGAGTGACAGGTGGTCGATCCAGCCCGCCTGAACGCTGTCGTCGAGCGAGGCCCGACCTCTGAGGACAGCCGACAAGCCGGGCCGGCCGTCGAGATTCGCGATTCGTCCCACGCTCGGCCGCTTGAGGTCCGCATCCACGAGGAGGACGCTCATCCCGAGTCGTCCGAAAGACTCGGCTAGAAGCGCCGCTACCGTCGTCTTGCCGTCGCTCTTGCCCGGTGACGTGACGAGGATGACATCGATCTTGCGGTCTCGAAGTTGCGGCTCGAGGTTCGCTCGCAGCGTGCGGAACGCCGAGCCGGTCCTCGCGTCGGCGAAGGCTTCGGTCGGGCGGGAATGAAGTACGCGTACCCCCGGCACTCGTCCGACGACCGGATATCCGGTGACCTTCGCGATGTCGCGCCAGGAGCGGAGCCGAGGTCGTGCACGTTCGATCACCACCGAGACGCCGACGCCGAGCAGGAGCCCGATCAGCAGCGCCGCACCTTCCAGCAGGCGCCGAGGGGGCGCTGCCGGCGCTCGGGGTGGAACAGCTGCCGCGACGGTCTGCGCCGTCAGGAGCGGATCTCTGCGTGAGAACTGCTCGACCGCGGCCGCGTACGCGTTTGCTGCGTCGGCTGCTTGGGCCGGCGACCGCATCCTGACCGTGATCGTGACGTTGCCGGTATCCGGCGCAATGCTGGCGTCGACGGCGTCCTCGAGGTCTGCGGGGTCGGCGTTGATCTGCGAAGCGATCTGCTGCGCCGTGCTCGGTGCCTCTACGTATGCGACGTACTTCGGTCCGACCACGCGCACGGTGTCTGCTCCGACAGTGGCGACGTTCGGGCGAGGAGCGATCGAGACGATTGCCTTACCGTCGTATTCCGGCGGCAGCGATTCGATGTAGACCGTGGCGGCGCCGAAGAAGGCGGCGGCGATGACCAGAGCCGGCAACCAGCGCCAGCGCACGGCGTCGAGAAGTTCGGTAAGCCCGCCTTCCTCGGCCAACGACGTCGCTCCTTTCTCGCTCAGGGTTGACAGCGAAGATCGCCGCCCACGCGACGGCTTCGCACTCTCGAATCTAGCCTACGGTCCAGCCGGCAGCTTCGGGGCCCGTGCGCCGAACTGCTTTCGGGGTAACCCTTTCGAGGGATCCGGCGCAACGCCTGCAGCGGCCGATGCACAGAGTCATGGCTGCATCGCCTCGGGCCCGCTGGAGCCGGCGCAGCGCACCGTGGGGGGCTGCTTTCGCAGGCGCAGTCGCGCTCGTCTCAGCCGCGCTCGTGGTCGTCGTCCCGGCGGGGGCCGGCGCAGTCGAGAAGCGCCCGGTGGTCGGAGTCCAGTTCCATGGGACGTGGTCGGACTACACCGACGAGCAGCGATTGCAAACCCTCGACAAGCTCGCCGCGGCCGGTGTCCGTTGGATCCGCCTCGATGTCGGTTGGGCTGCTTTCCAGGAGCAGGGTCCTGGCTCCTACAGCCGGTGGTATGTGGATCTCGTCGACCGGCTCGTCGATGCGGCAAGGGCGCGTGGCATCCGCGTCCTCGCCACTCTCTGGATGACTCCATCCTGGGCGAACGGCGGAGCGGGCACGATGGTGCCGCCGGACGACGACGATGCCTACGCGCGCATGGCAGCGTGGGCAGCAGCCCACTTTCGGGGTCGCGTCGCAGCTTGGGAGGTCTGGAACGAGCCCAACCTCGACTACTTCTTCCGCGGCTCGGCCGAGCGGTATGCGCGCCTGCTCAAGCTGGCGTACCCGTCGTTCAAATCTGGCGATCCTCACGCGCTCGTCGTGCTCGGCGGCCCCGTGAACAACGACGTCGCCTGGCTTGACGCGGTCTACCGCGCGGGAGCGAAGGGTTCGTTCGACGTCATGGCGACCCATCCCTATCAGGCTCCTGCCGATCTTCCGCCCGAGACGCCGGACAACGGGACGATCTGGACGCTTTCGCACGTCGCAGCGGTCCACGCGCTGATGGGTCGCTACGGCGACGGCGACAAGCCGATCTGGTTCACCGAGTTCGGCTGGTCGTCCCACGAGAACTGGGCAGGCGTCGAGAACTGGAACCGGGGCGTGACGCTCGAGAAGCAGGCCGACTACTTGGTCCGGACGATCAAGTACGTCGGCGCCAACTTTCCTTATGTGACGAACATCTTCTGGTACAACGAGCGAAACAACGCCGGCGGCGGGGCGCAGTACGACAACTACGGATTGCTCAACCGCGATCTCTCGCCGAAGCCGGCGTACCTTGCCTTGAAGAGCTATCTCACCGGTCCGGCGCGTTCGAGCGCCTCGAGAGTCGAACGGATCCGCCGTGTTCTCGACACTCCCGGAGCCGACGGCGAATTAACGCGTCGCGTGCGGGCGCAAGGCGCTCTACACGGTCTCAGCGGCTAGCCGCTGAGCCGCGGCCACCAGCTCGCGTCTGCAGACGAGCAGCGCGCCGACCAGCGCCCATACGGTCACGAAGATCACCGCGTTTCGCAGCGTGTAGTCGACCAGGCCTTGCCCGAGCACGGATAGCAGCGCGGCCGAGATCCCGGCAACCAGCGCGCGGTCGCGTCGACGGCCTGCCGCGACCGCCGCGCGAGCCGCCTGCCTGCCCACCGCAGCGAGCGCGACGGCGAAACCCACGATCAGTATGGCCGCCGGCAGACCTGACTCGGCTCCCCAGGTCAACAACATGTCGTGGGCGTGCTCGGCGTAGACCGTGCTCACCGTAGACGTCGACCGTACGCTCGCGACCGGGAAGCTACCCGCTCCCTGTCCGGTCATCGGATCTTCGCGGATCTCGCGCAAAGCTTCCCGCCAGATCGCACGTCGGTTGTCGTAGGGGCTGGTCGTGGTCAGCGCCCCAAGCCGCTCGTTGACGACCTCGATCTGAGTCTTGCCAGTAGTCGAGAACGAGCCGATCAGCCACGCGACGAGGATCAGCGGCACGCCGATGACGAGAGCGGCCCGGCGTGCCTCGCGGAGGACCGCGACGAGGAACGCAAGCCCGAGGGCGAGCCCGATCCAGGCGCCGCGTGCGAACGACAGCGTCAGACCGGTGAGCAGGATTCCCAAGGCCACTGAGGCCAGAATCGTCTCCCGTCGGTTCCGCCCGCCGAGCGCCAGCCCTGCCGCGACGAGCGCGCCCATCGCGCAGAACGAGCCGAGCTCGTTGGGGTGGACGAACGTGCCGGTGAGGCGGCCCTCGACGATCGCGCCGCCAAACGACGCCCGCAGGTCGCCGGCGTTGCCGAGCGCATACGCAGCCGTGCCGCCTGCGATCACGACGAAGACAAGCAGGATCCGGCGGAGGTCGGCCATGGACGTGCAGGCGCCCAAGAGCACCAGCGCGAAGACGATCCCGCCAAGGAGGGCCCCGATCTGCTTGAGCGCAAGCTGCGTGTCGAGCGCCGAACCGAGCCCGACGAGCGTCCAGACGAGCAGCGCCGCCGCCCACGCCAGCGGCGGCGACCACGGAAGCGGCGTGCGACCGCTGGCCAGCCTCCGAAGTACCACAAGGGCTGCCATCGCAAGCGCCGACGCTTGGACGATCTTGAATAGTCCGCCCGGAAGGTCGATCGACCCGATGGGGAACGTCGCGAAGACGACGATCAGCGCGAGTGTTGGGTAGGCGATCACGGCGGCTACGAGGACCGGCGCGAGCGCGAGGCCGAGCAGCACCGCGGGCGCCGCAGCTCCCGCTCGGGTGGAGAACGACAGAAGCGCAACCGCCAGCGCTGCGCTGGCCATGGCGCCTCCGGTGATCGCTGCGAGAGGAGCGCCTCTCCGAGCGAGCCAATCGTTGAACGGCCCGCGGGGACCGAGCGGCGCAACTGTCATGAACCGGCCGCCTCCAGATAGACGGCTTTCATTGCCTCGAGCCACCGCTCTACCGAGAACCGCTCCCGCGCCCGAGCCTGGCCACAGTCGCGGAGGTGATCGCGCAGGGCCGAATCACCGAGGACGCGCAAGATCCCTGCCGTGAGCGCGGGCCGGTCGCCGGCGGGGACGAGGAGTCCGCAGTCTCCTACGAGCTCAGGAAGTCCCCCGTCGGCGTAACCGACGATCGGCGTTCCGACTGCGAGTAGCTCGAGCCCCGTCAGCGGGAAGCCCTCCCGGCCCATACGTGAGCTCACCCGCACGCTGGGAATGACCGCGAGCTCGCAGCCGGCGAGGAGTCGGACGGCGTCTGTTCGGTAGCCCAGGAACGTCACTGCGTGGCCGAGACCGAGGGCGTCGATCCGCCGGCGCAACCGCGCCGGGTATTCAGGTGTCGACGGGTCTTCGCCGCCGATGAAGACGAACCTCGTGCTCGGGAAGCGCTCCAGCACACGGGGCGCCGCGTCCAGCAGCTCCTCGTGGCCCTTGACCGGGTGGAGCCTTCCGACCAGGGCCACCACCGCTTCGGCGTCCGGTGCGCCGAGGGCGGTCCGCAGATTCGCATGTGCATCGTCGCGGTCGATGCCGTGATCCTCGACCCCCGTGTAGACGACGCGGACATTCGCCGGGCTTGCGCCAAACGTCTCCGTAAGCGCGGCGCTCACGGCGACGACGAATCGAGACCGGCGGGCGAGGAGTCGCGCGAGCACGCCGTCGTAGCTGAAATCGTGCTTGACCCAAACGACCGGGACCCGCGTCCCGAGCGTGGCGACGGTCGCAACGAGAGCGGCCTTGATGCCGTTCGCGTGGACGACGTCCGGCCGGTCGTGGCGGAGCAGCCGTCGCAGCCGCTGCCCAGCCGCGACGATTGACGGCCACCCGCGGCCGGTCGCGAGAACGGCTGCGCCAAGTCGCTCAGCCAGGGGGCCGTGTTCGAG
>JBKOXJ010000163.1:0-4532 GCA_046724905.1 Actinomycetota bacterium
AAGGGACATCCTCGCGTCCAAAGGCGCGCCGCCGGTCGAAGAGCCCGCCGAGTGAGCCACGCTACGCGTCTAGGTTACGCCGAAGTTGCGCCTCGCCGGCAACGACGACTTGCCCGCGGCAGCTGCAAGGTCTCCCTTTTATGAGCCACATCTACTGCCCCGAGTGCGGTTTCCAGAACCCAGAGGCCGCAAACTACTGCTCCCGATGCGGTGCACTGCTCGTGAAGGAGGAGCAGGCCGAGACGACGATGACCTTCACGCCCGACGAGGGCGACGACGAGGGTTCGGTCGCGCTCGAGGACTTCGGGATCAAGGGGCCCGCGCTGGTCGTCCGCTCGGGCGGCGGGAGAGCGGGGGAGACCTTCCACCCGCAGGGGGAGCGCACGATGATCGGGCGCTCGCCGGACTGCGAGATCTTCCTCGACGACGTCACCGTCTCGCGGCGCCACGCCGAGCTCGTCCAGCGCGACGGCGACTTCTACATTGAAGACCTCGGCAGCCTCAACGGCACGTTCCTGAACAAGCGGCGGATCGAGTCGGGCCGTCTGGAGGACGGCGACGAGCTCCAGATCGGCAAGTACCGCCTGACCTTCCTCTCGAAGTGAGCGCGACCGAGACAGCCGGAGACCGGCGCACGCTGACGATCGGCGCGGTTCGCGCGCGCCTGAAAGACGACTTCCCCGACATCTCGATCTCGAAGATCCGCTATCTCGAGGACCGCGGCCTCCTGACCCCGCGCCGCACGCAGGGCGGCTACCGGGTGTACACCGAGGACGACGTCGAGCGGCTCCGGCGGATCCTGGAGCTTCAGCGCGACCAGTTCCTACCGCTCCGCGTGATCCGACAAGAGCTCGCCGCCCCGGCGGCCGGCAGGCGCCCGCGGCGGCGCCCGGTCGGCCTGGTGGGGGCGGAGGAGGAGCTCAGCCCGGAGGAGCTCTGCGAGCGCGCAGGGATCTCTTCCGACCTCGCTCAGGAGCTGGAAGGCTTCGGCCTGCTCGACCCGCACGTCGAGAACGGCGAGAAGCGCTATGCGGAGAGCGACGTTGAGATCGCGCTCGCCTGCGGGCGCCTCGCGCGCTACGGGGTCTCGCCGCGCCATCTCCGGACCTTCCGGACGACGGCCGACCGCGAGGCTGGTCTGCTCGAGGCCCTGGTCGCGCCGGCGCTGCGCTCGCGCAACCCCGAGCGCCGGCAAGAGGGCATCCGCGAGCTCCAGGAGCTCGCCGAGCTGGCGCAGGACCTTTCGCAGCGACTCTTCTGGCGTGATCTCCGCCAGCTGGCAGGGCGCTAGCGTGGCCGTCGACCTCCGCGCCATGATCCGCGACGTCCCGGACTTCCCGCAGGAAGGGATCGTCTTCAAGGACATCATGCCCCTGCTCGCCGATCCGGGGGCGCTCCGAGAGACGGTCGACCGGCTCGCCGAGTGGGCCGAGCCTAAGACGCCCGACGTGATCCTCGCCGTCGAGGCGCGCGGCTACATCACCGGCGGCGCGCTGGCGTGGAAGCTCGGCTGCGGGTTCGCGGCTGCTCGCAAGCCCGGGAAGCTGCCCTGGAAGACCGTGTCCGTGCAGTACGCCCTCGAGTACGGCTTCGACACGCTGGAGCTGCACGAGGACGCGATCTCGAACGGCCAGCGCGTCCTGATCCACGACGACCTGCTCGCGACCGGCGGCACCGCGAAGGCGACCGTGGAGCTGGTGGAGGGCCTCGACGGCATCGTCGTCGGCCTGCCGTTCATCATCGAGCTCGAGTTCCTGAACGGCCGCGAGAAGCTCGAGGGTTACGAGGTGTTCTCGCTCATCCAGTACTGAGAGCACGGGGGAACCCATGGTTCCTCCGTGGGCCCCCTCCTTTTCGGTGCCGTCGGGGCGTCTGTTTGGTTGCGCTGCGGCGGGAGCGCGGTCCCGCCTCCGCGCGCGACAGGCACGCTTCCTAGGAGGGACTGGGGATGTCTCTTATCGGCCGGCGTATAGCCAGGCGCAGTGATGATGCCGCTTGGTCCTGCGGACGAGCGACGCCGTGGTTTCTCCCGCGTACTCTGCGAATGCTTCGGCCGCTTCCGGCGTTCCATCCCACGACTCGCTGTATGACGAGCCAGTGATCCCACACGTACACCGGATTTCACTTCCAGGCGCCGAGAATCGTGGCGCTTCCAACCTCACGTCTCCTGGCAGCGGGCACGTCGGCGCCTTTCATCACCGAGTCCGCGAAGCGTCGGACGAGGAGGCGTTGAAGGTGTTCGTCGAGCTCCATGCTAAACCCAGAATACGACTAGGCACCGCGCGAAACCGCTCTCGTGTGCGGGCGACTTCCTACCGAGCCGTCCGGTCAGGCAGTCGTCGTTCAGCATCCCAAACTCACGTTCGACGGGTGGCCTCGATACACCCGCTTCCACTCCCCGGAGCCATACGGAATCGTCGTCACCGGGATCGCTCGCCCCTTCTAGAGCCTAGAGACCGAAAACGCGTCCGACCCGCGGCTTCGGCGAAACGCCCTTCCGGGGAATCCGGTTTTCCATCCTTCCGACCGACAACAATTCGGTCATGTACGACGCGCTTACCGGCCGGTACACGTTCGCGTGTCCCTCGCGGGGTGAGACACGGGTCACGCTCTCGGCCTTCCGCGTGCTCGAGCGGCTGCCCGGCGCCGCGCATCCGGCCGTCTATAGCGTCAGCTTTGAGTGCCCATGCGGTGAGGAGCATCGCGGCCTCGTTTCTCACGACGAGCTCGATTGGGCCCCGCTCGGCCTTCAGCAGGGAGCGTTCCTGAACCTGATGACGGCACGGCTCGACGACGTCGCGGACGAGCTCAGCGATCTCGCGGCGCGCCGGATCCAGGCCGGTGAGTGGCCCTGGAGCTTCTTCTGCTTCGCGGAGGACCGGCCGAGGCCCGTGGCTCCGTCGTCGTTCGTCCTCCTCGCCCCGGGCGACCGGGCGCTCGGCCTCGCCGTCCGCTGCCCTGGCTGCGCCAGCGTCTCGGTCAACCTCGTCTCGCACAGCCACGTCGACCTGCCGTTCCACAACGACGCCGAGATCGGGGTCGTGGAGCACGTCTTCCGGGCCGACGCACTGCGGACGCTCGAGCAGTTCCGCACCCGGCTGTACTCGGCCGAGTTCGACGCCAGGCGCCTGCACCTGGACTGATTCAGAACCGTGCGGCCGGGTATCAACCCAGCATGTACGGCTTGACCAGGGGCACGTTGACCCTGATCGGCGTTGCGACTGCGGGCTTCTTGATCTGGCTCGCGACGCTCTTCGACCTGCGAGGCTCGAACGGCGAGTACTGGGCGGCCCTCGGGCTGCTCGCGGCCGCTGGCCTCACGATGGCGCTGTCCCAGCTCCTCGGGGGCTGGACGAAGTGGGGCTGGCCGCAGATCTCGGTGAGCGTCTTTCTGATCGCCTTCGTGCCGACGCTGATCGCGGCCGGCTGGGTGATCCTGTCGGGGCAGCCGCACGGCGGCTTCCTGCACGGGAGCACGCGCAGCTGGTCGTCGGATCTCGGCATCGGCGGTCTCGTGGGCGGGCTGCGCGAGATGATTCCGGTGCTCGCGTTCGGTGTCGGGCTCGTGTTCGGGCTGACGTTCGACACGACCGGGCCGCGGCGGCCGCGGACCGTGCCGGCCGAGGCCACGCGAGGCGACGGCACCGAGCCGGCGGCCCGCCGAGACGAGGCCGCTCGGGCACGCAGGCCCGTGACGCCGGTCGGAGCAGCGTCCGCGCGGAACGGCGAGTCCGGGCGCGAGTGAGCTCGTAGCTCGCGAGCTTGAGCCCCGGCCTCACTCCGGGGAGGGATCGTCCATGGCGTGTCCCGGCCCGATATCGCGAGCGTGAGCGTCGGAAGTGAGCCGGAGTCGGAGAGGGCCGCTGAGCTGCTGATGCAGCACTGCAGCGCGCTGGAGGAGGAGACCGAGCCCCGGTCTTCTGCCTACGTACGCCTCGAGCGGCTCCTCGGCGGCTACCTCACGCGCCTGCTCGTGGGCGCGCTCACGCAGCGCATTCGCTAACCGCGCACGCGCGGCTCGTCTTCGCCGAAGAGCCGGACGAAGAAGAAGATCCCAAAGCCCGAGACGGCGGCGAGGATGAAGGCCGTAGCGCCGTCGACGCCGACCGCGAGCATCCCGAGCCAGAGGTAGAGCCCAAGCCCGACCGCCCAAAGAAACGACGTCAGCCCGTTATCGAAGCTCGGCATCCGCAAGTGCACAGCGAGAGATCCTAGTACCCCGCCCGCCAGGGCCGGGTAGAACCCAGCGGCGATCGTTCTCGCCCCTGCACGCGAGCCCCGAGCCAAAGTCTGCGCGGGACCAATAGTTCGCCGAGCCGGTTGCGCTTTCGTCCACTTCTCCCGTTGGCTTTCCGCTTCCGCGTACAGCCCTCGGGTGAAGCTTCGACCTACTTGCGCTCCGTGCTCGGCGCAGACGGCAATCTAGAGGGCCGTCAACGCCCGTTCAAGCCCCGTCAAAAAGAAGTCTTCGCAATTTGCGAAAATTTCAATTTTCCACATTTCCACAGCCTTTCTTCCAACCTGTGTAGAAC
>JBKOXJ010000149.1:0-19408 GCA_046724905.1 Actinomycetota bacterium
GGACTACGCACGGCTTCCGTGGCCCGGAAATGCCGAGTTCGCCGTCTACGTGATCGCCCTGATCCTCGCGATGATCGTCGTCTGGATCGCCGACACGCTCGGCTCCGGAGATTGGCTCGACTTCTTCAAGTGGGCGACGGCGGCATACCTGCTCTCGCGCGGGATCGCGAAGGCGAGCCGCGTTCTGGAGCAGTAGCGCCTAGAACCGTCGTTTTCGAGACCCAGCGTGTCGACCGGTCATCTCAGACGGACGCGCGGATGAACCACGCGTCCTGACGGTCGGCGCCGACAGGCGGCGCCTAGGTTGGGGCGGGCTCGAAGCGCAGCTTCGCGAGCCTGAGCTCCTCCGGCACCGCGGTGGGGTAGTCCCGTGTCAGGCAGGCGCGGCAGAACTCGCGCTCCGGGCGGAGCGTCGCCGCCTGCAGGCCCTCGAGCGAGAGGTAGGCCAGCGAGGTCGCGCCGATGCGCTCGCGGACCTCCTCGACCGTCTTGCCGGCCGCGATCAGCTCGTCCTCGGCCGCGAAGTCGATCCCGTAGAAGCAGGGGCCGACGATCGGCGGCGAGGAGACGCGGACGTGCACCTCGGCCGCGCCCGCCTCGAACAGCATCTGCACGATCTGGCGCGTCGTGTTGCCGCGCACGATCGAATCGTCGATCACGACCACCCTCTTGCCGGCGACCTCGGCGAGCGGGTTGAACTTCAGCTTGATCCCCTGCTCGCGCAGACCCTGGTCGGGCTGGATGAACGTGCGGCCGACGTAGCGGTTCTTGATCAGCCCTTCAGAGAACGGGATTCCACTCGCGCGCGAGAAGCCGATCGCCGCAGGAGTGCCCGAGTCGGGAATCGGCAGGACGAGGTCGGCGTCGACGGGCGCCTCCTCAGCGAGGCGCGCACCCATCCGCACGCGGGCGCTGTGGACCTCGACGCCCGCGAGCCGCGAGTCCGGGCGCGCGAGGTAGAAGACCTCGAAGATGCACAGAGCCCCGGAGTCCTGCTGCGGCACCGCTTGGCGCACGTGCAGGCCGTTTTCGTCGATCAGCACCAGCTCGCCCGGGTTGAGCTCGCGCTCGATCTCGGCTCCGACCAAGTCGAGCGCGCAGGTCTCGGACGCGACGAGCCAGTCGTCGCCGATCCGGCCGAGGCAGAGCGGGCGCATGCCGAGCCGGTCCCGGAAGCCGACGAGCTTGCCCTCGGCCAGAGCCACGATCGAGAACGCCCCCTCGAGCCGCGCCATCGCGTTGGCGACCGCATCCTCGAGCGGCGCGTCGTCGGCGCCGATCAGGGCGGCGATCACCTCCGAGTCGGAGGTCGAGCGGATCTTGACCCCCGTGGCGGTGAGCTCCTCACGCAGCTCGGCGGCGTTCGTGAGATTGCCGTTGTGCCCGAGCGCGATCGTGCGCGCGCGGCCGTGGTGGACGAGCGGCTGCGCGTTGGCCCAATGCGTGGCGCCGGTCGTCGAGTAGCGCGTATGGCCGATCGCGAGCTCGCCGCGGAGCCCTCGGAGCTTCTCCTCCGAGAACACCTGCGTGACGAGGCCCATCTCGCGCAAGCCCGTGAGCCGGCCGCGGTCGGACACGGCGATCCCGGCCGACTCCTGGCCGCGGTGCTGGAGGGCGAAGAGGCCGAAGTAAGTGATCCGGGCGACGTCGCGGTCGGGCGAGCGGATGCCGAAAACGCCGCACATCAGGGCACCGCCTCCCACGCGCGGCGTAGCTCGTCGAGCGGGAGTCCGAGCAGCGAGTCGCCGCCGACCGTCCCGATCCGGCGCAGCGGCACGCCGTTCGGAAGCGATTCGACCTGGTCGGGCGCGCACGCGACCACGATCTGGCCGCCGCCCTCGCCGAACCACGCAACAGGATCCTCGCTCAGCTCGACCTCGGCCCCGATCGCGCTCCACAACGCCGCCTCGGCCACTGCGACGGCGAGCCCGCCCTCGGCGACGTCGTGCAGGAGCGTGCAGTGTGGCGCCGCCCACCAGCCGAAGCATACGAGTGCGGCTTCAGCCGCGAGATCGAGCGCCGCCGGCCTCCCGCCCAGCTGCCCGAAGAGCACCTGGTACTCGGAGCCGTCGAGCGCGACCTCCGGGGCGCCGGCCACGAGCAGCACGTCGCCCGCGCGCCAGCGACCCGGGACGCGGCGCACGTCCGGCACGAGACCGACGCAGCCGACGACCGGGGTCGGGTGGATCGCGCGTCCGTCCGTCTCGTTGTAGAGCGAGACGTTGCCGGACACGACCGGGACGCCGAGCGCTTCGCACGCCGCGGCCATCCCGTCGATCGCCTCGGCGAGCTCCCACGCGACCGTCGGCTTCTCCGGATTGCCGAAGTTCAGGCAGTCGGTGATCCCGAGCGGCTCGCCGCCCGCGCACGCGACGTTGCGTGCGGCCTCGAGCACCGCAAGCGCGCCCCCGGTGTGCGGGTCGAGCCGGGCGGTGCGGCCGCAGCCGTCGAGCGAGACGGCGATTCCCCGCAGCGACGGACGCAGCCTGAGCACGGCCGCGTCCAGGCCGGGCCGCCGGATCGTCCGCGAGCCCACGAGGTGGTCGTAGCGCTCGTAGACCCACGCCTTCGTGGAAACGTTCGGCGAGGCGAGCAGCCCGAGCAAGGCCTCGCGCAGAGGCGGCGCCTCGGGGGGATCGGCGGGTCGGGCCGGCCGTCGCGGCGTGCGCGGCGGCTCGTACCGCGGCACCTCGTCGGTCAGGAAGCGTGCAGGGATGGAGCCCTGCTCCTCGGCGTCGAAGAGCGCGCGCAGCTCGCCGCTGTCGGTCACCTCGCCGATCGTCGTGCACGGCAGCTCCCAGCGCGCGCAGACCTCGCGCACCGCGTCGAGCATCTCCGGCCGGACGACGGCGACCATGCGCTCCTGGCTCTCCGAGATCATGATCTCCCACGGCTCGAGGTCCTCTTCGCGCAGCGGCACGCGGTCGAGGTGGACGTCGATGCCGGCGCCGTCGCGCGCCATCTCCGACAGGGCGGAAGCGAGCCCGGCCGCGCCGCAGTCCTGGAGCGACTCGACCAGCCCGCGCTCGACGAGCTCGACCGACGCTTCGATCAGCTTCTTGCCGGTGAACGGGTCGCCGATCTGGACGGACGGGCGCTTCTCCTCGGCGCCGTCGCCGAGCTCCTGGCTCGCGAGCACGCTGGCGCCGCCGATCCCGTCGCGGCCCGTAGTGGCGCCGTAGAGCACGACGAGCCGCCCCGGCCCGGACGCGCGGGCGCGGGTGAGTCGGTCCGTCGAGACGACGCCGACGCACATCGCGTTCACGAGGCAGTTGTCCGCGTAGGCCGGGTCGAAGACCGACTCGCCCCCAACCGTCGGGACACCCACTGAGTTGCCGTAGTTGCCGATCCCCGCCACGGCGCGCCGGAACCGGTGGTCGGCGGCGCCGAAGCGCAGCGAGTCGAGGATCGCGATCGGGCGCGCCCCCATTGCGACGATGTCCCGCAGGATTCCGCCGACCCCGGTCCCGGCCCCCTGGAATGGCTCGACCGCGGACGGGTGGTTGTGCGACTCGACCTTGAAGGCCACGGCCTCGCCGCCGCCGACGTCGACGACGCCCGCGTTCTCGCCTGGCCCCTGGAGCACACGCGCGCCGCTCGAGGGCAGGCGCTTCAGCAGCGGGGCGGAGTGCTTGTAGCCGCAGTGCTCGGACCAAAGCAACGAGAAGACGGCGAGCTCGAAGTGGTTGGGCTCCCGGTCGAGCAGCCCGCAGATTCGGTCGAACTCCCGGTCAGTGAGGCCGAGCGCCCGATGGAGCGGTTGTGCCGCGACCCGCGTCAGGGACCGGAGTCTACCCCGGCCGCTGGACGCAGCCTAAGGCGCCGCTCATCGGCGCCGACCATCAGGACGCGCGATTCACTCGCGCGTCCGTCTGCACCGCTGACCAGCAGGGCTGGAACTCACGCGCGGCTTCGAAATTGCCGTCGAGCGCCTGTTTCCCGCTCGAGAGTGTCCTGAAGTTGCCTTCGCCGAAGCCGCGCGCCCCGCCGCCGCTCACGGTGCCGCCGATAGCCTCACGGAGTGGTCCGAGGCTACGTCCCGCTGCTGCTTCTGCTGGCCGCGATCTGGGGCGCCTCGTTCATGTTCATCGAGATCGCGCTCGACGATCTCGCGCCGACGACGCTGATGACGGCGCGCCTCGCCATCGCCGCGGTGATCCTCACCTGCGTGATGATCGCGCGCTACGGCAGGCACACGACGGTCCGTGAGCTCCGCAACATCGGCTGGGCCGGCTTCGGCCTTGGGGTCGTGAACAGCGCCCTCCCGTTCACGCTGATCGCCTGGGGACAGGAGCACATCGACTCCGGCGTGGCGGCGATCGCGAACGCCTCGACGCCGATCTTCGTGGCCGTGCTCGCGATCCGTTACCGCGCGAGCGAGCGCGCGACCGGCGGCCGGATGGCGGGCATCGTGCTAGGTCTCGTCGGGATCGCGGTGCTCACCGGGGCGCAGCCGGAGGCGAGCTGGTGGGCGGCCGCAGGCACGCTGGCCGTCGTCGCGGCCTCTCTCGCGTATGGGATCGGCGCCTTGCTCGCACAGGGCCGCATGGCGCGCACCGGCCCCCTCGCGCTCTCGACGGCGGCGACGATCGGTGCGACGCTCGCCCTCGCACCGTTCGGCCTCGCCCAGCTGCCGGGCCACTGGCCGTCTTGGGGGACCGTCGGCGCCGTGTCCGCGCTCGGCGTGGCGGGAACGGCCGTCGGGATGCTGCTCTACTTCAAGATCATCGACGAGTACGGCTCGTTCAGGGCCGGCCTCGTGACCTACCTGCTGCCGGTGACCGCCCTCGTCTACGCCGCGGTCCTGCTCGACGAGCCGGTGACCGCGTGGATGCTGCTCGGGCTCGTGCTCATCCTCGCCGGGGTCGCGATGGGCTCGGGCGTGGTACGCGCGATTCGGCGCGAGCCCGCTGCCTCCCCCCAGACGCCGTGATCGAGGGCGAGGGCGTGCGCGTCAGGCGCGCGCAGCCGGAGGACACTGACTTCTTCGCCGAGCTCGCCATGCACGAAGAAGTTCAGCCCTACCTGTCGGCGCGCCGCCCGACAGAGCCGGACGAGATACGCGAGGAGATCGAGCGCTCGGTCCGCGAGCCCGAGGACTTCGGCCGGTTCGTGATCGAGGTCAAGGACCGGGACGAGTGGCGGCCGGCCGGGATTATGGGCTTCGAGGTCGCCAACCGCCGCAGCCGCATCGCCGCGCTCGGCGGTCTCGCCGTCCATCCGGAGTTCCGCGGCCGCAGGCTCTCAGACGACGCCGCGCGGCTGTTCCAGCGGCATCTCGTCTTCGACCTCGGCTACCACCGGCTCCAGCTCGAGATCTACGGCTTCAACGAGCGCGCGATGGCTCACGCGGAGCGGGCCGGCTTCGTGAAGGAAGGCGTGCGCCGGAAGGCCTACTGGCGCCACGGCGAGTGGGTCGACGGCGTCATGTACGGGCTGATCCCGGAAGATCTGGAGTAAGGAACGCGTCCTCCGGGGACACAAATGCTGGAGCCGCCCAGCAGTCTCATCCACGAACGGAGGCGTCATGGAATGGGTTGCGTTGATCGCATGGATCATCACGGCCGGCGTCGGCTTCGTGATGCTCGCGATCTGGTTCTCGCGCGGCGGGATGCAGCAGCGTGAAGGCGGACGGATCCGGCCGCCGTTCATCCTCAGCCACTTCGGGCTAGCCGCCGGTGGTCTTGTCCTCTGGATCATCTACGTCGCCAGCGACAGCGACGCGCTCGCGTGGATCGCTTTCGTGGTCCTCGCCATCGTCGCGGTGCTTGGCTGGGCGATGTTCGCGATCTGGGCGCGGCAGCGCTCTGTTGCCACGGCCGGTGGGACGATGGAGCCCGCGCCCGCCGGCGGGCCGGCCGAGCAGCACTTCCCGGTGCCTGTCATCGTCGTGCACGGGCTCGCGGCGGTAACGACCGTCGTGCTCGTCTTCCTGACAGCGATCGGCGTCGGCGGCTCCTAACAGTCGGCTGCGCCGCGGCCGCTTACCCAGACAGGCCGGGAAGCTGCTCGAGCAGGTCGATGAGGGCGTCGACGGGGATGCGCCGGACGACCGCGCGCAGCAGATCCGCGATCGTCGCGTTGAGCGCCCCCGCACGCTCGGCGTCGTCGAGGGCGCGCACGAGCCCTGACCGCACGAGCTCCTCGAGCCGCTCCTCCGAGATCCGATGCTCACGGGCGAAGCGGCTCAGCGACTCACGGCCGGCGAAAGCCAGCACGATCTCCTCCCGCGAGACGCCGAGCTCGCAGGCGGCGCCGTCGAGCCCCGACAGCACGATCTGCTCGGCCACCTCCTGCACGCCCCCGGGGTTGCGCCATTCGCGGGGCACACACGGGTCAGCCACCTTCGCCGGCGCGTAGGACGCTCCGCCGAGCGCGAGGTAGACGACGATCAGCCCAACGACGGCGGCGGTAGCCAAGGCGATCGCCCGCATCAGAGGCTGACCTCCCGGCGGCCGAGCACGATCGGCACGAGGGCTGCGAGGCCGAGGAGGGCCGCTGCGAGGAACGACCGCGAGAAGGAGTTCGTGACCGCGCGGTCGAGCTGATCCTGGAGGGCCGAGGCAAGGTCGACGTAAGCCGGGTCGTCGTGCTTCCCAACGACCTGCTGGACGTCGGGAATGCGGGCCTCGCCCTTTGCCTTGTCGACGGCCACGAGGATGTCGCGGGCGACTGCGAGCTTGTCGAGCGGCGGGATGCGGCTGTCGAGCACGGCCGCGGTGCCTGCCGCGAGCGCGTTGTCCTCGTTCCGGTGCAGGTCAGTCGTGAAGATCGGCGTGAGCAGCAGGAGCCCGAGGACGACGCCCGCGTGGCGCGAGGCGATCGTCCAGCCGCCGTGCACGACCTGCGCCGACCGACCGGCGAACGCGCGCTCGGTTAGTGCCGAAATCGCGAGCCCGAGCCCCGTTCCGATCGCGAGCTGCGGCGGCACCGTCCAGACGGCTCCTGCGCGCGGAAGCCACCCGAGCGCCGCCAGGCCACCGGCGATCAGGATGACGCCCGAGGCGGCGCGAGCCCAGAGCGGCGTGATCCTGCCCGCGAAGCGGGTCGCCGCGATCGCCGCGAGCGGCATGATCGTCACGACGAGGCCCGCCGCCAGCGGCTCGAGCCGCCAACCGTTGATCAGCAGGATGACGAGCAGGAAGAGCGCGGCCACGAGCGCACCCGAGATGAGCAGCAGCGCAGTATTGGCAGCGAGGTGCGGCCTCTCGACAGGCTCGCGGACCGCGACGGCGCGTGCGGCGGCGAGCGCGAAGAGCCCGGCCAGCATGGCCGGCGCCTGGACGAAGAAGATCGATTCCCAGCCGAGCAGCTGCGTCAGGATCCCGCCGGCCGCCGGCCCAAGTGCGGCGCCGGCGATCCCGGCGAGGGTCCACATGCGGGCGGCCGAAGCGTTCGCTCCCGTGACCTGGCTGAGCAGGTCGAGCGCGGCGCAAACGACCGCCGCTCCGGCGACCCCCTGGAGGACACGGCCCGCCACGAGACCGCCGAACGAGGACGAGAAGCCGCACGCGAGCGAAGCGGCGGCAAAGACCACGATCCCGACGCCGAAGACGGGCGCGGGACGGCGTCGCGCAACCATCGCGGCCGGCAGTGCCGAGAGCGCGAGGGCCAGGTTGAACGAAGTCAGCACCCAGGCGAGCGTCGCGAGCTCGACGTGATAGCGAGCCAGGATCTCCGGCAGCGCGATAGTGACAACCGACGAGTCGGCCAGGACGATGCCGACCGACAGCCCGAGCAGGACGGTGGGGGTGCGTACGTTCGTCGGCAGCACCCTAGTTTCGACACGCCTCACCTCGGCGGTCGACGTACCTCGGGATGGAGCTCGTCGACCCGCGCGAGAGTGAGGTCGACGCGCGTTGCCAGGTCCTCGAGATGTTCATGTAGGCGCGAGAGCGAGTCCGCCAGCGCAAGGAGCTCGAGTGGGTCGAACTCGTGCACCCGCTCGCACGCCTCGCTCCGTGTCCGCGCGAGTTCCTCCTCTAGCGCGGCGATTCGCCTCTCGTAGGATGTCCGCGCCGACCGCTCACGGCGCTCGAGCACACTCAGACGCCGCTCCAGCTCGTTCACCATCTGACGCCGCGTCTCGGCGAGCGCAAGCGCCTCTTCGCGGGCCGCCGTCTGATCGGCACGGTGGAGCGAGTAGAGATAGGCGAGCAGCGTGACCACGGCGGCAGCAGCCGAGGCGGCGCTGATCGCGGAGGCGGCGTCAGGCATCACGCGCGACCCCGGTCGGTGTTGGGTGTCCGGGAGCGGCTACAACCCGGCTTGCCGGCTCGTCAGCGCCACTCTCGGTCTTCGTGCACCTTCCGCGCAGCCTCCCTTTGGAAGTCGCCGCGCCGCAGGAGCGACGCCGCTCGAAGGCGGCGAAAACCTCTGATTAGCAGGAGAAATGTAGCACGACGCCGAACCGGCGACGGGGCGAACCCGAAGCTGACACGGAGACCTAGCGGTCGAGCGCGCCGGCGAGCGCGTCGGACGCGCGGAACCGCTCGCTCAGGATGCGGCCGAGATCGAGGACGAAGTAGAGCGCGAGGCGCGGATGCGCCAGTCGGAGCCGCTGGAAGCCTCCCGGCGAGAGGACGAGCGCCTCGGACTGCTCGAGTGCGACGACGTCGGCCGAGCGCGGGCGCCCATCGAAGAACGCGACCTCGCCGAACAGATCGCCGGCCTCGAGGACCCGGACGCGCTGCGGCCCTGCGGCGGTCGGGACCCGCACCTCGAACGAACCGCGCAAGATGATGAAGAAGCTGCGGTCGCGTTCGCCCTCGTGCACGGCGAAGTCGCCGGGCGCGTACTGCCTCGCCTGCGTGTACTCGAGGACGACCGCGAGCTCGTCCTCGTGGAGGTCCGCCAGGAACCCTCGGTCGGGGTCCGCGACGTGCGCTGGCGTCATTGAGGTGCCGCTTGGCGAGCACCTGCGAGCATCACGTCCTGGACGACCGCGTAGGCCTCTTGCCAGGCGACGCCCGTGACGCACTCGTCAGCGAGAACGCGGCGTGCCTCCGTCGAGGGCACGAGCTCGATTCCGAGGTCGTGCAGCATCTCCCACAGCAGCGCCCCGGCCTGCTCGTCGAGCTGCCGGCTCAGGGGCCATGGACCGCGGTCGAGCACGAACACGCGGACGCCGAGGTCGGCGATGTTGTAGGCGGCCTCGAGCCCGAGGAGGCCGGCTCCGACGACCACCGCGCTCCGGCATCGCCAGCGGCGGATGTGCTGCTGCATCTGGACGGCGTCGTCGATCGTCCGCAGGACGAACGTGCCGGCCACCCCGAAGCCTTCGATCGGAGGCACCAACGGCCGCGCCCCGGTCGCAAGCACGAGGCGGTCGTACGGGAGCCGGTTTCCGTCGTCGGTCTCGATCTGGCGGTTCGCCCGGTCGATCGCGGTGGCGGCCACGCCGCGCTGGTAGTCGACGCGCCGCGACTCGGCCCAGTCGCGCCGGTTGAGGTAGAGGCTGTCGATCGACACCGACTCCGAGACGAGCCGCGTGATCGCCATGCGGTTGTAGAAGTCGTACGGTTCCTGTCCGACGAGGGTGAGCTCGGCGTCCGGGAGGACTCGCCGCAGCTCCTCCGTCGCTGTGACGCCGGCAACCCCTGCGCCGATCACGACGACGTGGCGGATCGCACGCTCGAGCGAGCCGTCGGCATGGGCGGCAGGCGGCTCGTCCCCCGTGTCCTCCGCGACGCATTGCGGCCGCGGGTCGACCACGACCGGCCCCTGGACACGGGCCACGCACGCCATCCGGCAGCCCGGGCCGAGATCGAGTCGCCCCAGCGTCCGCTTCTCGGCGGAGCGCATCGGCGACAGGTTTCTCCTCTCGCTCGAGGATCCGGACGGGGTCCGACCCGCACATTCCCATCCGGCAGCCGTACTCCATCGGCACCTGGCTCGCCTCGGCAACGTCGAGCAGCGCGTCCCCGATCTTCGCGAGCACGGCCGGGCCCTGGTTGAACACGACGGAGACCTCGCCCGCATGGACGGCCTCGGCGACGCGCAGGACCTCGTCGCCGACGTGCGGCGTCCCCGCAGCCCCGTCTGCCATCGTGGCTGAGCCTACTCCGGGCAGTCGGCGCCGTCAGGCGCGCGACGGCGCCATGGCGCGCTTGGGCGTCGGCGCTACCGAAGCAGCAGTTCGGTCTGCTCCACGTGCCACTCGAGCCCGATGGCGTCGAACCGGTCGATCGACTCCCGAATGAGCTGTTCGTCGTCGCGCACGACGCCGAGCGCGCGCATGGCGAATGGCTCGAGATACGTATGCGGACGAAGGAGAGCGGGCGCCTCTTCCTCGACTCGATCACGGTCGCGAAGCGCGGCGAGCCCGTCGAGCCGCGTCGACTGCGCCCATAGTCGAGGCGAGCCCTCGTCGCGGCGTACGTCGAGCAGGCGACCAACAGTCGCGAGGTCACGCCGCAGAATTGCAAGCTGCACGAGCGACGGTTCGAGCGCAACGTCGTAGCCCTCCATGCCGAGCGCGAGCGCCTGCTCCTCGAGCTCCCGCGACCTGTCGTCGTCGCCCAGAACGGCCGCCGCAAGCGCGCACGCCAGCAGCGAGGTCGGGTTGAGCAGGCACGGCGTCTCGAGGTTCGCTTCCACGGTCGCGATCGCCCGCTCCTCGTTCGCTCGGATGGTCTCCCAGCCGCCGGCCAGCTGCTCGACTGCGAGCACGTGCCCTACGGCGTGAACGCGATGGTGAGGCGTCAGATCCCGCGCAACACTGTCGTGAAGCCGCACGCACCGACGAGCTGCGGCGAATCGGCCTCGTGCCGCATGACCTCGATACGGGGCCAGGAAGACGTCGGCTCGGTGGTCCGGGTCCGAGATGTCGCCGAGGAGGTCGAGTCGCCGCTCGGCCCACGTGCAGGAGTCGTCGAAGTCGCCCCGCGCGAACGCAACGATCGAACGGGCCTCGAAGGCGAACGACCGCAGCTCGGCGTCATCGATCTGCTCGGCCAGCTTACTCGCCTCACGCGCTGCGTCCAGAGCCCTGGCGCGCTCGATGTACGCCCGTGCCACGAGCGCACGAACGCGGGCTGGGCTCTCGGGCTCGGCAACCTCGAGAGCACGCCTCACCCAGCTGTGAACGAGCTCCCGGTCAGGACGGCGCTTCCACATCGTCGATCGGGCGGCCGTATGGAACGCGAGCTCGCTGTACGTCTCGGCGCAGACGTGCGGATCGCGGCAGAGCTTGAGCGAGTTTTGCATCGCGGTCCAGAAGGCCTGGCCGTCGAACTTGAGCGCATTCGCGGTACCAACACGTCGCCACAACTCGGCTTGCTTCGTCTCGTCCGGCTCGAGCTCGAGCGCGCGCCCGAGGAGTGCGATGCCGTTGTCGATCTCGTACCGGCCGATTGCGAGCTCGGCAGCCCGCTCGAGCCAGCCGACTGCTCGACCGCGGAGGCGCTCGATCTCGACTGCGTCGTTGCGCCAAGCGAGGTCTACCGCCTCTGGGTGAACGGCCTCCGCGTAGTGATGGGCGAGCAGCGACGCCCGCTCGTCGTTGCTCTCCGGCGCTCGTTCGAGCCAATCGGCGAACTTCGCATGCAGTTGCGCGCGCCGTGCTTTCGGCAGGCTCCCGTAGGCGACCTCGCGCGTGAGCGCATGCTTCATCGCATACTCCACGTCCCCGGCCCGGGACGATCCCGCGTGACGACGGATGAAGTCGCGGTCCTCGAGCAATGCAAGGTCGGGCTCGGCTCCATCGAGGAGGGCCGAGACGGCCGAAGGCCAGAACACACGGCCTGTGACGGCAGCGGCCTGGAGCGCCGCCTTCTCCACCGGCGGCAACAGATCGAGACGCGCCGCGAGGAGGGCATGCACGGAGTCGGGGATGGCAAAGCGGGTCGGGAGGTCGTGAACGGCCCACCCGCCGTTCGAGCGCTCGAGGACCTGATGGTCGATCAGCGTGGACACGAGCTCCTCGACGAAGAACGGATTCCCTTCGGCGCGCTCGACGAGCGCTGTGCGAAGCTCGGCTGGAAGCTCTGCCGCGAGCAACTGCTCCAACAGCCGCTGCGTGTCGTCGTCGGTGAGCGGCTCGAGCCAGAGGAGCGAGGTGTTCCGTCTGCCACCGCCCCAAGACGGTCGACGGTCGAGCAACTCGGGGCGTGCCGTGCCGATGAGGAGCAGCGGCCCATGCACATCGCGGACGAGCCGCTCGAGCAGGTCGAGCAGATCGTCCTCGGCCCAGTTGAGATCCTCGATCAGGAAGACGAGCGGCCTTTCGTGGACTAGGTCCTGGGCGAACTCAGCCCAGGCTTCGTGGAGCCGGTCGCGTGCAGCGAGCGGGTGAAGTTCTGAGGGCGTGTCGAGACCGAGGGTCAGTCCGAGAATCTCCCGCCCGCCGAGGCGTCGCCGCACCGTCTCGGCCGGATCGCTCTCGAGGATGCCCAGATGCTCCTTGAGCACCTCACCGAGCGGCCAATACGTAATGCCTTGTCCGTACGACAAGCACCGGCCGGTGCGGCGGAGCGGCTTCGGTTGCTGAGTCGCCAGCCAGACCCAGAGCTCGGCCACGAGCCTCGTCTTGCCGACGCCGCTGCCGCCCATGATCGTCGCGAGGTGAGCTTCTCGTTGCTCGACCGTGTGCTGGTAGGTCGCCTGGAGAAGACTCAACTCACTCTCCCGTCCGACAAATGCCGGCTGTAGCCCCGCCACTCCGCGAGGGCGCACAAGTGTCAGAGCACGGACGACGCGGTAGCAGACGATCCCCGCGGGCTTTCCTTTCGCCTTCACGGTCGTCGGTCCATCGAATTCGAAGGCGCCGCGTACGGCGCCGGCTGTGCGCTCCCCCGCGAGGATCTCGCCCGGTCCGGCCGCCTCCTCCAGCCTGGCCGCCGCATTCACCGAGTCGCCGGTCACGAACGAGCTTCCCTCGCGCGGCTCCCCGACGACGACTTCTCCCGTATTCACCCCAATCCGTAGTTGGAGCTCGTCGGCGAAGAGCTCGTGTTGCCGGCGCTGCATCGCAAGCGCGGCATGAAGCGCCCGCTCCGCATGGTCCTCTTGTGCAGCCGGGGCGCCGAACGCGGCCATGACCGCATCGCCGGCGAACTTTTCGATGGTGCCACCGGCCCGCGCGATCTCGGATGACATCGCGTCGTAGAACTCATCTAGCAGCACGCGTGCGCGCTCGGGATCCTGCTCTCCCAATGCCGTCGAGTCGACGAGATCGGCGAAGAGAACCGTCACGACCTTCCGCTCCTGCGCTCGCGTGCGAGGGAGCGGCGTGCCGCAATTCGGGCAAATCCGCGGGTCCTCGCGCCACTCCTGGCGGCACTCCGGACAGACGATCACTTCCACAGGGTAAGGCCCGCAAGCTCGGGCTTCTAGTCTCGCGGCTGCCGTTCCGAAAATGCTCTGCGCATGGCCCACCAGAGGCGCTGACGATCTCGGCATGACGCGTTACCTGCACACGATGTACCGGATCACCGATCCGGAAAGGAGCCGGGTGTTCTACGAGGCGCTCGGCTTCGAGTTTCGGCGCGACCTCCCGATCGTGCGCGACGGGGAGCTGGAGGCGACGAACTACTTCCTCGGGGTTCCCGGGCAGGAGGAGGAGCTCGAGCTCACCTTCAACCACGACGGGCGCAGGTACGACCTCGGCACCGGCTACGGGCACATCGCGATCGGCGTCGACGACCTCGACGAGACGCTCGACCGGCTGAAGGATCAGGGGATCGAGCCGGAGCGCGAGCCGTACCGCGTGCGCGAGGGCGGCTCGCGGATCTGCTTCGTCCGCGACCCCGACGGCTGCTTGCCAACATCGAGGTGAGCACGAGCTTGGCTTGACACCGCCGATCGGGAAGGGGGACCGTTCCCCTGCATGGCCGGTTCTCGGTTCCCGAGCGGAATCGTCACCTTCCTCTTCACCGACATCGAGGGCTCGACGCGGCTGATCGAGGAGCTCGGCGAGGAGGGCTACGTGCAGGCGCTGGCGGAGCACCGCCGTCTCCTGCGGAGCGCCTTCTCCGCCCACAGCGGCATCGAGGTCGATACGCAGGGAGACGCCTTCCTCTACGCCTTCGCCGATCCCGTCGAAGCGCTGGCCGCGGCGGCCCAGGGTCAAGAGGCGCTGGCCTCGGGGCCGGTCAAGGTGCGGATGGGGCTGCACACAGGCGAGCCGCGTCTCACCGGGGAGGGCTACGCCGGCCGCGAGCTGCACCGGGCTGCGCGGATCGCAGCCTCCGGCCACGGCGGGCAGGTCGTCCTTTCGGCGACGACGCGGGCGCTCGTCGACGGTGAGCTGACGGAGCTCGGCGAGCACCGGCTGAAGGACTTCGACGAGCCGGTTCCGCTCTTCCAGCTCGGGCAGGAGCGCTTCCCGCCGCTGAAGACGATCTCGAACACGAACCTGCCGCGGCCAGCGTCATCCTTCGTCGGCCGGCAGCGGGAGCGAGACGAGCTGGTATCGATGCTCTCGGACGGCACGCGCCTTCTCACCCTGAGCGGCCCGGGCGGCTCGGGCAAGACGCGGCTCGGCATCGAGGCGGCCTCCGAGCTCGTGCCGTCCTTCAAGGCGGGCGTCTTCTGGGTCGGGCTCGCCGCGCTGCGCGAGCCGGGGCTCGTCACAGCCGAGATCACGCAGACGCTCGGCGCGAAGGACGGCCTAGCCGAGCACATCGGCGAGCGCGAGCTGCTGCTTTTGCTCGACAACTTCGAGCAGGTGGTCGAGGCGGCGCCCGAGCTCGGACAGCTGCTCGAGTGCTGCCCGCAGCTGAAGCTGCTCGTCACGAGCCGCGAGCTGCTGCGCATCCGGGGCGAGGTCGACTACCCGGTCCCGCCGCTGGCCGAGCCCGAGGCGATCGAGCTCTTCTGCGCCCGCGCGCAGCTCGAGCCGGACGAGACGATTGCAGAGCTCTGTAGCCGCCTGGACGACCTGCCGCTCGCGCTTGAGCTGGCGGCCGCCAGGACGAGCGCCCTCTCGCCGGCCCAGATCCTTGAGCGCCTCGCGCAACGCCTCGACCTGCTCAAAGGCGGCCGCGACGCCGACCCTCGTCAGCAGACGCTACGGGCGACGATCGCCTGGAGCTACGAGCTGCTCGACGACCGGGAGCGAGCCCAGTTCGCGCGACTGGCCGTCTTCCGGGGCGGCTGCCGGCTCGACGCTGCCGAAGAGGTCGCGAACGCCGACCTCGACACACTGCAGTCGCTCGTCGACAAGAGCCTCCTGCGCCACACGGGCGAGCGCTTCTGGATGCTCGAGACCATCCGCGAATATGCGCGAGAGCGCCTGGCGCAAAGCGGCGCGGAAGGCGAGGCTCGTCGGCTGCACGCCGAGTACTTCCTCGCCCTCGCCGAGCAGGCGCACGGCCCGGAGAAGCGCGACTTCACCCGCAGTTACGCCGCCCCCATTGAAGCCGAGCACGACAACCTGCGGCGCGCGCTCGAGTGGGCACGCGATCTCGACGAGGGCGAGACGCTGTTGCGCCTCGCGGCGGCGCTCGCGGACTACTGGGGGACGCGCGGCTTCTACCGCGAGGCACGCGTGTGGCTGGCGCTCGCCCTCGCACGAGGATCGACGCCGCTCGAGGCACGGAAACAAGTCCTCTGGCACGCGATCGGGCTCGCGTTTGACCAGGGTGACCTGGCGCGAGCGAAGACTCTGACCGAGGAGCTCCGCCGGCTCGCCGAGGAAACGGGGGACGAGTGGCGGCTGTCTCTGGCATTGGGCGCCTCGGCGAAGCTCGCGGCCATGCGGGGCGACCTCGACGGCGCCCGCGCCGGCTTCGCGAAGGCCAGGGAGCTGGCAACCGAACGCGGGGAGCACCTCCGGGCGGCGTCGATGACCGTGAGCCTCGCAGCGGTAGCGCTGAATTCCGGCGACTTCCGTGGCGGCCTCGAATACTCGCGGGACGCGGTCGAGCGGTTTCGCGAGCTCGGGAGCGAACGCGGTGTGCTGATTGCGCTGACGAACTGTGGCTGGAGCGCCCATGGCCTCGGCGATGGCGCACTCGCCGAAGGCTCGTTCCGGGAAGCCATCTCGCTCGCCGGGGGATTGTCAGCAGTGCCGTTGATCGGAGACGGCGCTCTCGGCCTGGGCGTTGTCCTCGTCGCCGGACGCGAGGAGGAGCGGGGCACGCAGCTCTTGGCCGCGGCTGCGGCGCTCCGCGACGAGCTCGAGAGCACTTTCGGCGACGACTACGAGCAGCAGGAGCACGAAGCGGCGGTCGCTGCCGCGAAGGCGGCGCTCGGCGAGGAGCCGTTCGCGGCGGCCTGGGCGCGAGGCGAGGCGATGACTCCCGACGAGATCGTGGCGTTCTCCCAGGCGGAGTAGCGCGTACGATCCCGGCATGGCGACCTTCCTGCACACCATGGTCCGGATCACCGACCCCGAGAAGAGCCGCGCGTTCTACGAGGCACTCGGCTTCACGTTTGCGCGCGACATGGACATCGTCCGCGACGGCGAGCTCGAGGCAACTAACTACTTCTTCTCGATGGGCGACCAGGACTCGGTGCTCGAGCTGACGTACAACCACGACGGCCGCAGGTACGACCTCGGCACCGGCTACGGGCACATCGCCGTCGGCGTCGACGACCTCGACGACACCCTGGCGCAGCTGAAGGAGCAGGGCATCGAGCCGGAGCGCGAGCCGTACCGCGTGCGCGAGGGCGGCTCGCGAATCTGCTTCGTGCGCGACCCGGACGGTTAGCTTCTAACGTTGAGTTGCCGCTGCCGCCTCCGGCTCGGCCCTAGAGTGGCGCGTCTTTCAGCGCCGAGGTGTGATCGCCCCGTTCGCGCGGCGCCGGCCTGCTGGTCTCGCTTGGCCCCTCGGGTCCCTCCGCTCTAGGCTTGGATCATGGCTGTATGTCCGAGCTGCGGCGAGGAGAATCCCGCCGGACAGAAGTTCTGCGGCAACTGCGGCGGCCAACTCGCCGCCCTCTGCTCCGCGTGCGGTAGCTCGAACCCGCCGGGACAGCGATTCTGCGGCGAGTGCGGCGCGCGGCTCGGGGCGGCGTCCGATGCGGAGTCGGCAGACGGGGCCCCCGCAACCATGGACGCGCCGGTCGCGGAGCGGCGCCTGGTATCGATCCTGTTCGCCGACCTGGTCGGGTTCACACCCTTCTCCGAGTCGCGGGACGCGGAAGAGGTGCGCGAGCTCCTCTCTTCCTACTTCGAGAGCTGCCGGCGCTTGATCGGCCGCTACGGCGGTGTGGTGGAGAAGTTCATCGGCGATGCCGTGATGGCGGTGTGGGGCGCGCCCGTCGCAACCGAGGACGACGCGGAGCGCGCCGTGCGCGCGGGGCTGGAGCTCACGAAGCTGGTCGCGGCGCTCGGCGAGGAGGCGGGAGCGCCGGAGCTCCGGGCGCGAGTCGCCGTCCTCACCGGCGAGGCCGCGGTCACGCTTGGCGCCGAGGGACAGGGGATGGTCGCCGGCGACCTGGTGAATACCGCCTCTCGCATTCAAGCCGTCGCTCCGCCGGGGGAGGTGTACGTGGGCGAATCGACCCTTCGCGCCACCGACGCGGCGATCGCCTTCGAGGATGTCGGCCTGCATCAGCTGAAGGGCAAGTCCGAGCCGGTGCGGTTGCATCGGGCCGTCCGCGTCGTAGCGGGCTTGCCCGGCGTCCAATCCTCGGTCGGCCTGGAGCCGCCGTTCGTCGGCCGGGAGCGCGAGCTGCGGCTGATCAAGGAGCTCTTCCACGCGTCGACCGACGGGTCGCGTGCTGCCCTGATCTCGGTGACCGGCATCGCCGGCATCGGCAAGACGCGGCTCTCGTGGGAGTTCGAGAAGTACGTCGAGGGCCTGGCGGTCAAGAGCCTGTGGCATCGCGGGCGCTGCCTGTCGTACGGCGAGGGCGTCGCGTACTGGGCGCTCGTCGACATGGTCAAGATGCGCTGCCGGATCGCCGAGGACGAGGGCTCGGAGACCGCGCTGGCGAAGCTTCGCTCGACGCTCGAGGAGTTCATCCCGGACCCCGACGAGCGCCGCTGGGTCGAGCCGCGGCTCGCGCACCTGCTCGCCCGTGACGGCGGCTCGTCAAGCAGCGAGGAGAACGTGTTCGCGGCGTGGCGGACGTTCTTCGAGCGACTGGCGGCGCGCTTCCCCGTCGTCATGGTGTTCGAGGACATGCAGTGGGCGGACGCGGGCTTGCTCGACTTCGTCGAGTACCTGCTCGAGTGGTCGCGCGGGCACCGGATCTTCATCGTCGTGCTTGCCCGGCCCGAGATCCACGACCGGCGTCCGGGCTGGGGAGCCGGCCGGCGCGGCTTTTCGTCGCTCCACCTCGAGCCGCTGCCGCCCGCTGCGATGCAGGAGCTGCTGTCCGGGCTCGTTCCCGGCCTTCCGGACGACCTGCGTGGCCGGATCCTCGAGCGGGCGGAGGGAGTACCGCTCTACGCCGTTGAGACGGTGCGGATGCTGCTCGTGCGTGAGCTGCTCGTCCGGGGCGGTGACGCATACGCGCCGACCGGAGAGATCGTCTCGCTCGAGGTGCCCGAGACCCTGCACGCGCTGATTGCAGCGCGGCTAGACGGGCTGTCGCCCGACGAGCGTCGCGTCGTGCAGGACGCCGCGGTGCTCGGCAAGACGTTCTTCAAGCAGGGGGTCGCCCGGGTCTCGGGCATCTCGGAGGACGAGGTCGAGCCGCTCCTAGCGTCGCTCATGCGCAAAGAAGTGCTCTCGCTCCAGGCCGACCCGCGCTCGCCGGAGCGCGGCCAGTACGCGTTCCTGCAAGACCTCGTGCGCAGGGTCGCGTACGAGACGCTGTCCAAGAGGGAGCGGAAGGCGAAGCACCTCGCCGCGGCGGCGTTCATTCGCGACAGCTGGACCGGCGAGGAGGACGAGATCGTCGAGGTCGTCGCAGCGCACTTCCTGAGCGCGTACGAGGCGGCACCGGACGCCGACGACGCCGCGGAGATCCGGGCCGCCGCCCGCGAACGCCTCGCGGCGGCGAGCGAACGTGCCGCTTCGCTCGCGGCGCCGGTCGAGGCGCACCGCTACCTCGAGCAAGCGCTCGAGTTGACGGACGACCCGGAGGCCCGCGCAACGCTCCTCGAGCGCGCAGGCACTCTTGCCTGGCAGGCGCGGCGGCCAGAGTTGGCCCAGTCGCATTACGTGGAGGCGATCTCCGCGTTCGAGTCGCTGGGGCTCACGCACGCCGCGGCGCGTATCTCCGCCGCATTGGGCGAGATCGACTGGACACACCGGGGCGCCATCGACGAGGCGGTCGCTCGGATGGAGGCGGCGTACGAGGTTCTGCGGAGCGAAGAGCCGGACGAGGACCTCGGGAAGCTGGCCGCGGAGCTGGGTCGCCTCCACTACTTCAGGGGGGAGACGGAAATCGCGGCCGAGCGCATCGACGCCGCGCTCGAAATCTCCGAGGGCCTCGGGCTGGATGACCTGACATCGCAGGCGCTGAACACGAAGGCGCTCCTGGCCACGGCCCGCGCTCGGCCGGAGGA
>JBKOXJ010000099.1:0-9563 GCA_046724905.1 Actinomycetota bacterium
CTTTGGACTGATGAAGAGCCGCTCGGCGATCTCGGCGTTCGTGAATCCCTCGCCCAGCAACCGCAGGACCTCGACCTCGCGCTTGCTCAGGACACCGTGGTCTCGTGGGCCCGAGCGGCCCTTCGCGCCGAGCTCGCGCAAAAGCGCGGCCGCTGCATCCGCTTCGCGATCGGCGCCGAGCGACTCGAGGTCCCTTCGCGCGCCGGCTGCGACGTCGACGGCGACCTGCGGATCCGTCTGCGCGAGCGCGCCGGCGAGCTCGAGGCGCGCACGCGCGGCCTCGAGGGGTCGGCGCGTCTTGCCGAAGAGCTCGACCGCCTGGTCCAGCTCGGCAGCGGCGTCGCGCTCGGCGCCGGCGTGGGATACGCGGCCACGCGCCAGCGCCGCCGTCGCAAGAAGACGGTCGGTGCCGTCTGCGCCGGCGATTCCCGTCAAGCGATCCGCGGTCGAGCGCGCCGCCTCGAGATCGCCGGCCGCAACCTGCGCCTGCACGAGCAGCGCCAGCAGCGGCACCGCAAGGACGTTGTGGGCTCCCAACTCCCGTATCCGCCGCTCGACTAGCACCGCCGCTGCTCGGTTCTCTCCCCGAGCGAGCCGAAGTGCAGCCAACGCCGGCAGCGCCTCCGGTTCCTCCTCGAACCCGGCAAGAAGCTGCTCAGCCTCGCTCAGCCGTCCCTGCAGCAGTCGGATCTCCGCCAACCGTGCCGCCGGATGCGCACAGCGCGCGCTTTGCCCCGCCTCCTCTAGCTCGTGCAGAGCGGCGACGAGCTCGCGCTCGGCCTCGTCGATCCGCCCGCTCGCCGCCGAAACGCCGGCGCCGCAGCTGCGGCAGAACGCCAACAGCGGGACGTGGTCGTACGTGCGGACGAAACTCTCGAAGACCTGCGCCCACTGCTTCGGCCGACCGTCGTCACCTGCCAATGCGCACGCCTGCAGAAGCGTGCAGCAGACATCGGCAAACGTCTCGAGCGAGGCAGACTCACCACCGGTCGCCGCCGCCATCGCCTCGTCCAGATGTGCGAGCCCATCCTCCACCGCACCTCGGGTCACCTCGGCCAGTCCCAGCTGCGCGAGCGCCCGCAACTCGAGATCAGCGTCACCAGCGCGAGCCGCCGCATCGAGGGCTTCGGACGCGAGTTCGACGGCAAGCGCAGGCTCGCTCGCACGCTCCGACTTTGCAAGGGCAAGCCAGCCACCCTCCGCGCCGGATGCCACATCTCCGAGCAGCCGCTCTGCCCGCGCAAGCCAGCCGTCCGCCGCGGCGTCGTTCCGCCACACCTGCGCGTACTCGCGCGAGAGCCACAAGGCGATCCGCGCCGCCCGCGCCAGATCGCCGGCACGGCGAAATCCAGCGTAGGCCCGCTCCCTCTGTACCACCGCCGCCTGCGGCTCGCGGAGCCACCACATCGTCCGGCCCAGCGCATCGAGCAACTCCGGCGATTCGTCACCGGTCTCCAGAGCTGCCTCGAACGCGGTGCGCGCGGCCGGCCAATCCGCGCGGGCCAGAGCATCGAAGCCCTCGTTCGCCAATGCCTGCGCGCTCACATCGCTCAGATCGTGACACGACCCTTGCCGCAGCGAAAGACGCGGCGTGTTACTCAGCTTCCATGCGCGTCCGTCGCGTCGCGCAGGTGATCAGCGCCGCAGCCGCGGGTTCGGCGCTACGTCATGCTTCCTTGCGCCACGGTCCTCGTCGCCGCTAGACCTCCGGTTACTCCCTGGCGTACTCCTCCGCCGAGCGCGACTCGAACTCGAACCCAACGAACCGTTCGTCGCCGACGACCCACGCATCGTGGCCCGGCTCGATGACGTACGCCTGGCCCGGCCCAACCTCGCTCTCGGAGCCGTCTTCATGCGTGACGTGCAACGTGCCTGACTCCACGACGCCGACGTGCCGCACCTGGCAGCTGTCGGTGCCGACGACCGGCTTGACGCAGTCCGACCACTTCCAGCCAGGCTCGAACGTATAGCGGGCGGCGGTGGTGCCACCCATCCGAACGACATCTATGCGCGTCTTCTCCGGCGTCCGCGTCTCATCCGGTGCGTCGAACCCTCGTGCCTCAACACCCGCCATCTAAACGTCCTCCTTTCCTTCGCCCGACCGACGCCGGCGATCCTAACCCGCAGGCGAAACTACCGCTCCTCGCACTAGAGCGGGACGTCGGCGTCAGGATCCAGCTTCAGGAGTGAGCGTGCCTGCCGCACGTCGCGACGAATCTGCTCGCGGAACTGCGTTCGGTCTTGCGTGAGCTCGATGAGCGCGCGCACGCGTTCGTACAGGTCTCGATCTTCGTCGACGCGCCACTCGAGGTCTTCGTCGGACTCGAACCACTCCGTGTGGCGGCGAAGCATCGTCCGCGCTCGATCGCCTTCGCCGACGAGCCCGAGCGCGATGCCGGCATCGATCGATTCTTCGATGTTCAGGTCGGTGGCTTTCCCGAGGACAGCCGCCGCCGCTTCGATCGTCGGGAACAGCTCGCGCAGGCGACGGACCTCGTCGCCCGCGATCGTTGCGAGCTTGACCGCGAGCGGCCAGAACTGCTCGTCGCTCTTGTACTCCACGTACCCGCCCTCGCCAGGGACGCCGAGTCGGCCGCCGAAGTCGTAACTGAGATCGTCCTTGGGCGTCCAGAGCCAGTTGACGCCGACGTTCAGATAGCTGCCGCGGCTCCAGGAGGACGGCTGGAACTCGACGACTCCCAGCCACCAGCCACGGTCGTCGAGCCACGTTCGCGACCGACCCTTCTGGATTAGGCCGAGCGGTCGTAACAGCTGACGCGCAGCCTCGCTCAGGAGCTTCGTGTGCGGGTGTTGGCGGCTCACGTACGCGGCCGAAGTCTCGGCCGCGTACGTGTCCATGCCCAGCTCGCGATAGGTCGACACCGCCGCCGGCTTGACGGTTGGGCGCAGCAGGGCTCGCGCGGCCGCCTGAAGACCGTCGTCCCTCCGGCGAACAGGAGAGCGGGGCTCAGCGCCCGCTTTCGTCGTAATGTTCGCCCTACGCAACCGCACCGATGCCACGCGTAGCGAGGAGGCACGCAATGAGCGAGACCGAGATCGAGCTGGGCCCGATCGACTACCTCATCGTCGAGTGGCCGCCCGGCAAGGAGCCGACCGGGGAGGGTCTCAACGTGCTCGTCGACCTGACCGAGCGCGGCCTGATTCGAGTGATCGACCTCGCCTGGGTGATGAAGGACCAGGACGGGACCGTCAAGGGGCTCGCGCTCACGGACCTCGACGCGGACGGCAGTCTCGACCTCGTCAAGTTCGAAGGCGCCTCCTCGGGACTCCTGGGCGAGGACGAGTATCAGGAGGCAGGCGCAGCGCTCGAGCCCGGCACGTCGGCCGCGATCCTCGTCTACGAGAACAGATGGGCGGCTCCGTTCGCCAGCGCGCTCAGGAGGAGCGGCGCGCAACTCGTCGCCAGCGGGCGGATTCCCGTCAACGCGCTCTTGGAGAAGCTCGAGGAGCTCGAGGCGGCCGAGGCCTAGGGAACTCAGAGAGGAAAGGAGCCAAGCAAATGCCAGGACTTCTCCGTGGAGTCGCTCGGACGGCGGTCGTCGCGGGGACGGCGACTGCCGTGTCGAACCGCGTCTCGCGCCGGCAGGCCGAGCGCTGGGCCGCACAGGACGAGGCGAGCTACTACGAGCAGGCTCCGGCGCCCCCGGCGCCGGCGGCCCCCGCTCAGCCCGACAAGCTCGAGCAGCTCAAGCAACTAGGTGAGCTCAAGGCCTCAGGCGTGCTCACAGAGGCCGAATTCGAGGCGCAGAAGGCCAAGATCCTCGCCGGCTGACACCCTGCCACGCGGCGCGCGTGGCCCTACGCAGCCTCGGTCGCCGGCTCGGGTAGCCGGTCGCGGTCGCGGATGCGAAGGGCGACGCGCGCCCAGTTCGGCTCGCAGGCGTCGAGGACATCGCGATCGTCGGCGAGGTCACGGACGGCAGCGAAGTTGCGCAGGCAGTCGCCGAGCACGAGCCCGACATCGTGCTGATGGACATCCGGATGCCGGGGATGGACGGCCTCGCCGCCACGGAGCTCTTGCGCGCGCAGGAGGGCGCGCCCGAAGTGATCGTCCTCACGACCTTCGAGGCCGACGACTACGTCCTGCGGGCCCTGCGCGCGGGCGCCGCCGGCTTCCTGCTCAAGGACACGCCCCCGGCCAGATCGTCCGCGCCGTGCGGACAGTCGCCGCCGGAGAGCCGATTCTCTCCCCCGCAGTCACCCGCCGGCTGATCGACCACGTCACGGACGCGGAGAGCGCCGATCGCCCACGACGCCGGCGAGGCCTAGCGCACCCACAGCTGATCGAGCAGAACCGAGCTCGAGGCGTACGTGTTCGCCTGGTAGTTCCCGGCGCGCTTGGACACGAGGTCGGCGAAGCGCGGCGTGAACAGCGGCACCCACGGCGCGAGAGCGACGATCTCACGGTCGAGCCGGGCCGCGAGCGCCGCGCCCGCGGCGGGATCATTCGCCTGCTCGGCAGCCAGGCGCTTGACCTGCCCGTCGAAGCCTGGGTTGCAGAACCGGGCCCAGTTCAATGCGAACTGACAACCCAGCGTGGCGAACGTATCGACGGCCAGCTGGAACCCGAACCAGCCGACGAACCCGGCCTGCGCACTCCGAGTCCGGTTGAGTGTCCCGAAGTAGGCCTCGACGTTTCGAAATTCCTTGAGCTGCGCGCGATAGCCGAGCCGCCGGAGGAGCGAGGCGAGGTAGCGGCCCTCCTTCGCGAAGAACGGGAAGGTCCAGACGACGATCCTCTGGCCCTTCGTTCCTGACGCGGCGACGAGCGCGCGCGCCCTCGCGAGGTCGGGTGCCTTCCAGGCGCCGCTGGAGTCGGGGTCGATCGTGTACGGACAGTGACGACGGTATCCCGGAACCGTTGGAGGAACGACCTGGCACGTCGGCTCTGCGACAGCCGGGCCGCCGTGCAGCTCCGCCATCTTCCGCCGGTCGACGGCGTAATTGAGGGCCTGACGGACGCGGACGTCGTCGAAGGGCGGACGCCGCGTGTTCAGGAAGACGAACGCGGTTGCGCGTTGCGGGACCAGGTGAACCGCGCGTGGGTAGCGCGCGCCGAGCTCCTCGAGGCGGTCTGCAGGCACAGTGTTCAAGAGCAAGTCGGCCTTGCCGTCGATGACCTGGCGGACCGCATCGTTCGTCGGCACGCCGAGTCTCCACGTGATCTCGTCCGGATAGCCGCTCGGCCGGGCGCGTTGGGACCACGACCGGAAGTGGCTGTTGCGAACGAGCGTCAATTGCCTGCCCGGGACATAGCTTTCGATCGCGTACGGACCTGTCCCGGGGATGGGCCTCGTGCCGACGTCGTTCGGCGGTGTCCCCTTCGGGACTGGAACGACCGCCATCAAGGCGAGGAGAAGCCGGGGATCGGGGGCCGACAACCGGACGGTCAACGAGCTGGGGCCGCTGACGACCACTCCGCGCGAGAGGTCGCACGGCCGTCTCGGCTTGCAGCGAGAAGCGCCGACGACCTTCATCAGCGCTGAGCCCTGCAGCACCGGGTTTTCGAGCGTGAGCATGCGTTCGAGACCGCGCCTGAAATCTCGCGGCCTCAGCAGCGAGCCGTCGGAGTAGCGGATGCCGGTGCGGACCCTCAACGTGTACGACCTCCCGCCGTCGGTCGGGCGCGGCAAAGCCGCGGCGAGGCCGGCGACGACTTGCGTGCCGTCGCTGCCGCCGACGCGACGGAACGCAGTCAGCCCGTCGTAGGCGAGACCCAGCAAAGCGAACGCGTCCGTGCTGTTGGCGACCCCCGGATCGATCGAGTCGAACTGGTCGCCGATGACGACGAGCCGGCCGCCGCGGTGCCCGGTCCCCGATGCCTGGACCGCGACCCACACACCGCTCGGGACTACGGCAAGTCCCTTGGGACGATTGCCGACGTCGAGCGCGACGCTCTCCCTCCGCGTCGCGGTGTCGATCTTGACCACGCGCTGGCCGAATTCGATGCTCACCCAGAGCCCACCTTCACCGAACGCGAGCGCCGACGGACTGCCCGCGACCGGGATGGTGGCGCGGACTGCCAGCGTCCTGGCATCGACTTCGGAGACCGTGCCGTCGACCTCGTTCGCAACCCACACGGCTCCGTCGCCGTAGACGATGCCGGCCGGTCCGTTCCCGACCGCCGCCGTGTTCGTCACGCGGTTCGTCGCCGGGTCGACCTGGACGACGGTCCTCGTCGCCTCGTCGGTAACCCACACCGAACCTGCCCCCACGGCGATCCCGCGACCGACGGCGCCGGTGCGGATCCGCACGACGTCGCCGGTGTCCGGGTCGATCCGCGACACGGTGCGATCACCGGAGTTCGTCACCCAAACCGACCCGTACCCGACCGCGACCGCGATCGGACCGTTGCCGACACGGATCTCGCTGACCACGGTGTTCGACTGCGGATTGATCCACGACACGGTGCCGTCGTCGTGGTTGGCTACCCAGACACCTCCGCCGTTGACCGCAATCCCGCTCGGGCTGTTGCCCACGGAAATCGTCTGACGGACGCTCCGCGTCTCGGGATCGATCCGCGACACGGTGTTCGCATACGCGTTCGTCACCCAGACCGCGCCGTGGCCGAAGGCGACGCTTGTCGGAGCGGCATCGACGGCGATCTGGTCGCGCACCCGGTCGCCGTGTGCGTCGATCAGACCAACCGCGTTCGCATCCACAATCGTGTCGTTCGTGCCCTCACCGTGCGTCGCGACCATGCCGCCGACGGCCGCCGCGGCGAACGCAAGCACGGCTGCGGCCACACCAACTCCCTTCCGGTATTCAAGACGGCGCGCGCGCACGATGGGCCGTTCGCGCTCGAGGACTGCGGCGTCGGTTACGGCCGCGCTCGGCTCAGGAGCACTGAGGAGCTCACGATAGATCGACTCCGTCTCGGGCGACGGGTAGGCGCCGAGCTCCTCGGCGAGGAGCAGGCGGCACCGTTCGTAAACGCGGAGCGCCTCCGCGCGGTTGCCGGCGGCGGCGTGGGCTTCCATCAGGAGCCGGTATCCCGACTCGCGGTACGGCTCGAGGGCGATCGTTTCCTCGGCCCACTTCGCCGCCTCCTCTGCGCCGCCCGAAAGAAGGTCCGCCTCGGCAAGACAGCTGAGCGCGCGGCGGAGGATCTCGCTGAGCTCACGCCGCTTCCCGTCGGTCCAGGCCCCGTCCTCCCCGGGCAAGAACGGCGGCCGAGCCAACGCAGCAGCCTCCGCGGCGAGCGCTTTCGCCTGTGCGAGATCGCCTGCGACCAACGCTTCCTCCGCCTCCTGGAGCGCCTCAGCAGCCGCGACGACGTCGACCCAGGCCGCTTCCGGCAGGCTCAGCCGGTAGCACCCGAACGCGCCGGTGAGGGCCTTCGTTCCGTCGAGGCCGCACTCGCCAAGTAGGCCGCGCAACTTGCTCACGAGAACGGTCAGCGCCTTTTCCCAGGTTGCCGGCGGCGCGTCCCCCCACAGCGCCTCCGCGAGCTCGTCCCGTGGCACGGGCCGGCCGTTCTCGGCTACCAGGTAGGCGAACAGGAGCCGACCCTGACGTCCGGGGAAGCGTGGCTCGTCGATGACCGCACCGTCGGTCTCAACGGCGACGCGACCCGCCAGAAAAACCTTCAGCCGCAGCCTCCTAGCCGCTTTCTTGCCGACATCTTGCCCCGATTTAGGGGCGCCTTCCTAGCCTCGCGGCGAGGAGTCGTGAAGAGGGTACTTCATTGCGACTGCGGTTTCGAGGCTCGTGCCGAGGACGAGAACGGCCTCGTCGCCGAGGTCCAGCGACACGCGTGGGAGGCGCACGGCATGGCGCTCACACCGGACCAGGCGCTGCTGCTCACGTTTCGCGCCGAGCTGGACGCGGTCGACCACGACTCCTCGGACACCCAACGAGCAGAGGAGGAACGATGAGGTTGTTCTCACGAGAAGGGAGGGCGCGCCGGCGCCGTGTTGTCACCCTGGGTCTGGTCGTCGGTGGCGCAGCCGCTGCGGCGGTCGCGTTCGCCACGGCTCAGGCCCTGGCCACGCCCGGGTCCGGCGCGGTCGGCTCGTACGTCGCACGCGGGCCGGTGTCGCAGTCCATCGTCATCGGAGTGCCCCGGACCGCGACCGCAACCAAGACAGTCCGGGTTCGCGTCGGGCGCAAGGTCGTGACACGACGCGTGAGGTTCACGTACGACACGGTCACGCCGCTAATGACGTGCAGCCAGTCGACAGCGTGTGACACCGCGATCCAGCAACTCACGATCGCTCCGGGCGGGCACACGGGCTGGCATACGCATCCCGGCCCGACCTTCGTCGCGGTCGCACAAGGCGAGGGGACGCTCTACCACGGGATGTCTGGATGTCCGGCGACCAAGTACGGCGTCAATGCCGGGTTCATGCAGCCGCCCACGGAGGTTCACAACATGAGGAACGAGGGCTCGACGCCGCTCGTGTTGTGGGCGTTCTACGCGCTTCCGCCGGGAACGGCGAACGCTGCCATCCGGGTCGATCAGCCTCAGCCGACGGACTGTCCGAACATTCCGTAGCTCGCGATCGATCGGTTCACTCAGGCCGCGCGGAGAACCCCGCGCGGCCTGTGCTTCAGGCCGCCGCGGCCAGGACGAGTCGATCGCCTCGTCCGGCGTCAAGGCCCGGCCCTAAATCATCGGCCCGGTCACAGAGCCTCAGCGCCCGGAGTGGCGCCTGATCCAGCCGAGGATCGACATACGCGCCCCTCTGGCAAACGGCGCATCCTGCACCAGCTGCCACCCGTGCAGCGACCCCCTGTAGAAGAGGCTGTGCTTGTCGCGCGAGCCCGCGGTGCGGAGGATGGCACGCGCCTCCTTCAGCGGAGCCCGCCAGTCGCTCTTGCTGCCGACGTAGAGCAGAGGCGCACGCAGCGCGGGCGTGCCGGGCTTGTTGATTCCGAACCCGGGCCAGAGGCGGGTACCGGAGAGGCTGACGACGCCGGCGAGTGGAAGACCGCCGGCGTTCTGGACCGCCGCCGCGCCGCCCATCGAGGCGCCGATCAAGAACACGTGCGCGGCACCGCCTCCGCGCAGGTGCCTGAGGGCGGCTGCGAAGTCGCGCCTGTACGCCAGCACGTGCTTACGGGGCGACGCGGAGTGGCCGTTACCACGGAAGTCGAAGGCGAGCACGCGCAGGCCCGCTGAAGCGAGGGTCTTCGCATACGGCAGTTCCTCGCAAAGGTCACTCCGCCCCTGATGCGCCAGCACCACCGCGACCGCGCCTTGGCCCGCCTCGATCCCGTACAGACGAACGTGGTCGGAGGTCGTCAACCACATGGACTGGGCGGCGAGTCCCCCGTTCGATCCGCAGGCGGTGCGCAGCGCTGGAGGAGCATCGCCTGAGGCGGCCGGCGCGCGGGAGACGCCGGCCCCGGCTGCGCTCGCGCAGAAGGCCACAATGACGGCAGCGGAGAGACGAGGGAAGCTCCGCATCTCCGACAATATTATCATCGATAATACTCTCATGAAGAGCATTGACCTGACGACGACAGAAGGCGCGGTCCTCGGTCTGCTCGCCTTCGGCGAACGATCCGGCTACGACCTCGCCCGCCTCGCCGAGACG
>JBKOXJ010000051.1:0-8125 GCA_046724905.1 Actinomycetota bacterium
TCTCGAAGCAGATCTCGCCCGCGGGCCTTGTCAACGCGCTTCGAAAGTTCCGTAAAGGAGAGGCGCCCCTCTCGAGAGGCCTGACGCTTCGGATGATCGAAGGCATCCACGCGCTCGAGGCTTGGCAACGTGTCGAGGCCAAGCTCGCCGTTCTCTCGCGGCGGGAGAGCGAGGTTCTCCGGTTGATCGCCGCCGGCCTGACGAACAAACAGATCGCCGAGAAGCTCGTCCTCTCCCCTGCGACTGTCAAGCGCCATGTCCAGAACCTGCTCGCCAAGCTTGAACTTCCATCGCGTCGTGCGGCGGCGGCGCTCTATGCGCCGTTCTTCGCCTCCGTAGACGCGGTACCTCCGAGCGGCCGGCCGGCCCGAGAGCGGCGCGCGGCAAGCGCCGAGTAGCGGGCTTGTTGTCTGGGCGTCGACCGCGGCGGCCTAACACCACCGCACTGACCTGAGGCCGAGAAACCGCTGTTGTTGTCGGGATAGGCCGTTCGGCCCATAGACGCGTTGGCCCTCCGGACGTATGGTCATTTCGGAAAGAGCGGGACCCGTCGAGGCCTCTGCCGATTCCACTGCGGCCATGAGAATCCGACTGCAAGATCCGTCGCTTCTCGACGACCTCATCGAGTACCTGCGCCGCTGTGAGTGCGACGCTGCGGTGGTCGGCGCTGACGTCGTCGAAGTTCGGTTCAACGGTTCGGTTTCGCGCCTTGCGGCCATGAGCTTCGTCGAGTCGGGCCTCTGCTATAGCTGCGGCAACGAGATCGCCCTGGTTCTCAGACAGCTCGGGTCGACTCTTTGCCACGATTGCCGCGGCGGAGGCGGGAACGGGAGCTCGTCCGAGTACGCGAGCGAAAAGCTTCGGGCCCGATGGGCGCGGATGGAGCTCGAGGCGTACATGAAGGTCTGGGGGGTGGTCCATCCCGAGGGCGTTCCTGAGCTCATCGAGTGAGCTCGATCGGGGAGCTTCGCGAGTGCGCGAGACGCGGACACCTGCCCTCGGAGCCGTCCGTCCCGCGGTTGCGCCTGCAACCGGCGACTATGGCACACTCGGCTACGGGAGCCGGCGTTCCCTGGGCACCGTAGGCAGCCGCAGCCTCCCGGTCGCCGAACGTCGGCTCCCGCGTAATCGAGAGGCTTACACCTCGTCGCGGCATCTGCAATAGGCCGATGGACCCACCCGCGGTCCGTCGCGTCCCGCCGGAGTACGGCGGGATCTAGGACGCTTCCTCAGGCGGCAACGGGCTGCTCTGCGAACAACAGCTCCGCGATCTGGATCCCGTTCAGGGCGGCGCCCTTACGCAGGTTGTCGCAGACGAGGAAGAGCGAGAGCCCGTTCTCGACCGTCGGATCGCGGCGGATGCGGCCGACGAGCACCTCGTCGATGCCGGCGGCCTGAGCCGGCGTCGGGAACTCCTCGAGCCGGATCGCCGGGGCAGCCTCGAGGAGGGCGCGCGCCTCGGGCGCGGCGAGCGGCTCCGCGGTCTCGATCCAGACCGCCTCGGAGTGGCCGACGAGCACCGGCACGCGCACGCAGGTGGCGCTCAGGGGGAGCTCCGGCAGCTCGAGGATCTTGCGCGTCTCGTCTCGGAGCTTCGCCTCCTCGTCGAACTCCTCGCCGTCGAAGGGCCAGTCCATTCCGAGATCGGCCTCGCCCGGCGGCATCGCCCGTAGCGCTTGCATCCGCTGGGCGCCTGCCCCCGAGGCGGCTTGGTAGGTCGCGACACGGACCCGCCGAAGGCCGACGGCGTCGTGGATCGGCTTCAGGACGCAGGTGAGCGGGATCGTCGAGCAGTTGGGGTTTGCAATCAGGCCGTCGTTCTCGGCCGCTCTGGCGCCGTTCACCTCCGGGACCACGAGTGGTACTCCCGGCTCGAGCCTGAACGCCGCCGACTTGTCGATCGCGACCGTGCCGCCGCGGACTGCGTGGGGCACGAGCTCCCGGCTCGCCTTCGTGCGGACGGAGAAGAAGGCCACGTCGAGGTCGCCGGCGGCCAGCACATCCGGCGTCGCCTCCTCGATCACGAGCTTCGTGTCGGCGAAGCGAACGCGTTTGCCGGCGGAGCGGGCGGATGCGAAGGCGCGCACGTCTCGATAGCCGCGCTCGGCCAGGAGCTCGAGCATGACGCCGCCGACAGCGCCCGTGGCCCCGACGACGCCGATCCTAGGCATGTGCACGCTCGGCCTCGGGCGCGTCCAGCTCAAAGGCATCGTGAAGCGCCCGCACCGCCCGCTCGACCTCGTCCGCCGCGACGTGGCACGCGATCTTGATCGGGGACGTCGAGACGACTTGCGGCTCGATCCCGGCCTCGTCGAGTGCCGCGAACGCCCGCGCGGCGACACCGGGATGCGTCTTCATCCCGGCGCCGATCAGGCTCACCTTGCCGAGGTCGTTGCGTGCGCTCCAGCCAGCGCCCAGCCCGTCGAGGGCGGTGCTCGCCGCCGGCCGATCCTCGACCGGCGCCGAGAAGACGATCTCGGGGCCGGTCTGGACGATCGTGTCCACGTTGACGCTCGCATCCGAGAGTGCGGCGAAGAGCCGGGCCGCCGGCACGCCCTCCACGCGGTAGACGGTCTCCTCGAGCGTGTGCGTGACACCCGAGATCATCGCCTTCTCCAGCATGCGCTCGTCCTCCTCGCGGATCCAGGTGCCGTCGGCAGGCGTGAACGTAGAGCGTACGTGCAGGCGGACGCCGTGGTTGCGTGCGAACTCGACCGAGCGGAGCTGCAGGACCTTGGCGCCCGACCCCGCGAGCTCGAGCATCTCGTCGTAGGAGACCGCATGCAGCTTCCGGGCCTCGGGCACGAGGCGCGGATCGGCGGTGTACACGCCCTCGACGTCCGTGTAGATCTCGCAGGCTTCGGCGTCGAGCGCGGCGGCGAGTGCGACCGCCGTCGTGTCCGAGCCGCCACGGCCGAGTGTCGTGATGTCGAGTTCCGTCGAGACGCCCTGGAAGCCTGCGACGAGCACGATCGCGTCCTGGTCGAGGGCCTCGTGGATCCTCCGCGCGCGGATCTCGACGATCTTCGCCTTGCCGTGGACGGTATCGGTGACGATGCCCGCCTGCGAGCCGGTCAACGAGATGGCGCGCCGCCCGAGGTCCTCGATCGCCATCTCGGCGAGGGCGCACGTGATGCGCTCGCCGACCGAGATCAGCATGTCCAGCGCACGCGGCTTCGGCCGGTCGGAGATCCGGTTTGCGAGGTCGACGAGGTCGTCGGTCGTCTGGCCCATCGCGGACAGCACGGCGACGACGCGGTTCCCGGCGTTCCGCGCGGCAACGAGTCGGTGCGCGACCGCCTTCAGCTTCTCGGGGTCGCCGACCGACGTGCCGCCGAACTTCATCACGACGGTTCCGAGGTGCGAGCCCGCGGCGTCGTGCTCGACGGCCGGGACGGATTCGTACTCGGTCGCGGTCACCTGGAAGCAGTGTAGGGGCTGCGGCGGTCGGCTTGCTCGCTTGAAAAACTCCTGCTCAAGTGGGATTCTGGCGTCCTACGCCCCGGGCGTGCGGCGTGTTGGGGAGACCCGTCTGCGGCCCGTCGTGCGCCCGGGCCCTACCCTTGGCGCCATGCGCGCGATGGTGCTGGATGCTCCGGGGCGGCCGTTGCGCTTCGCCGAGGTCGAGGCCCCGACGCCCGAGCCGCGCGACCTGCTCCTCCGGGTCCGCGCCTGCGCCGTTTGCAGGACCGACCTGCACATCGTGGACGGCGAGCTGCCGGATCCGGAGCTGCCGCTCGTCCTCGGCCATCAAGTCGTCGGCGAGACGGACGACGGTCGCCGGATCGGCGTCCCCTGGCTCGGCTTCGCGGACGGGACTTGCCGGTACTGCGTTGCAGGCCTCGAGAATCTCTGCGACCGCGCCCGGTTCACCGGCTACCACCGGGACGGCGGCTACGCCGAGCAGGTTGCGGCCGACGAGCGCTTCTGCTTTCCGATTCCGGAGCGGTATTCAGACGTCGAGGCGGCCCCGCTGCTCTGCGCCGGGCTGATCGGCTACCGAGCGCTTCGCCTGGCGGGTGACGGCGAGGCGCTGGGGTTGTACGGCTTCGGCTCGTCGGCGCACCTGATCGCCCAGGTCGCGCAGTGGCAGGGCCGGCGCGTGTTCGCGTTCACGCGGCCGGGCGACCAGGAGGGACAGGCATTCGCGCGCGAGCTCGGCGCCGAGTGGGCGGGAGGCTCGGACGAGGCGCCGCTCGAGGAGCTGGACGCGGCGATTCTCTTCGCTCCGGTCGGCGCGCTCGTTCCGGCGGCTCTCGCCGCCGTGCGCAAGGGCGGCGTCGTCGTTTGTGCGGGCATCCACATGAGCGACATCCCCTCGTTTCCCTACGAGCTGCTCTGGGGCGAACGCTCGGTGCGCTCGGTCGCGAACCTGACGCGTCGGGACGGGGAGGAGTTCCTCGCGCTCGCGCCGCAGGTTCCCGTACGGACGGAGGTGGAGTCGTTCCCGCTCGAGCAGGCGAACGAGGCGCTGGACGCCCTCAGGAGCGGCCGCATTCGCGGCTCGGCGGTGCTGGTGCCGTGACGGCGTCTACATGTCACGGCGGCCGGCGAGCGCCCGGCCGAGCGTGACCTCGTCGGCGTACTCGAGGTCGCCGCCGACGGGCAGGCCGCTCGCCAGTCGGGTGACCCGGACGCGGCCGCGCAGGCGGTCGGCGAGGTAGCTCGCCGTCGCCTCTCCGGTCATCGTCGGATTGGTCGCGAGGACGACCTCTTCGACACCGTTTCGCTCGACCCGCCGCAGCAGCTCGTCGATCCGCAGATGCTCCGGCTCCACGCCGTCGATCGGCGACAGCGCTCCGCCGAGCACGTGGTAGAGGCCACGGTACTCGGCCGTTCGCTCGAGCGAGAGCACGTCGGCGGGCTGCTCGACCACGCAGACGATCGAGCTGTCGCGCCGTGCGTCGACGCAGATCGCACAGACCTCGTCCTCGGTCAGGTTGCCGCACTCGCGGCAGAAGCGCACACGCTCCTTGACCTCGTCGATCGCCGCCGCGAGGGCCAGGGCCTCGTCCTTCGGGACACGGAGGAGGTGGAACGCGAGCCGCTGGGCCGTCCGCGTCCCGACTCCGGGGAGCCGCGAGAGCTGCGCGACCAAATTGTCCACGGACGGCGAGAACATGTCGGATCAGGGTAACTCCCGGCGCGGCGCCGAAGTCACAGGTTTCGAGGGAGCGTTTGCGACCCCTTCGGGTGGGAAGCTACGAGCCGTGTCGATGATCGATCCCCAGCGGCCGCCGAGCGCGCCCGCCGAGACCGGAATCCGGCCGCGCGTCTGGTGGCGCGGCGACTACGTGCTCGCGAACTGGATCTGGGCCGTCGTGGCCGTCGCCGTCCTGCTTCTGCTCGTCTGGCTGTTGGCCTAGAGACCCGGCAGGCCGAGTCCGCCCATCATTCCGCCGAGCCGCGACTCCATCAACGACTGCGCCGAGCGGATCGCCTCGTTCGTCGCCGCCAGGATCATGTCCGCGAGCATCTCGGGATCCTCAGGATCGATCGCCTGCGGATCGATCCTGACCGAGACGATCTGCAGCGCCCCGTTGGCCGTCACGGTCACCATCCCGCCGCCCGCCGTCGCCTCGACGGTCTGCGTCGCCAGCTCCTCCTGAGCCTTCGCCACCTGCTCCTGCATCTGCTGCACCTGCTGGAGCATCTTGTTCATGTCCATCGACATTTGGGAGGCAGGTTAACGCGGCTCGTCGAGCTCCCGCGCGTCGAACGTCTCCTTCATCAGGCGCAGGATCTCGTCTTCACCCGGGGGCTCCTCGGGCTCCTCCTCGGTGTCGCCGCCTTCGCCGACCGCGAACGCCAGGCCGAGGCGGCGCCCGGTCACCTCGTAGAGAGCATCCCGGAGCAGGTTCGCGTTCTTCGGCTCCTCGGCAAGCTGCCGGTGGAAGGCGGCATTGGCCGGAAACTCGAGAGTGAGCGTGTCCTCCTCGAGGCCTGATGGCCGGGCCTCGCGCAAGACCGAGGCAGTCGGGATCGAGCGCTCCTCGACCGCCGGGAGAATCGTCCGCTGCCACGCCTCCTGGAGCTGCTCGAGGTCGACGGAGGGCGGCTCCACGCCCGGGACGACGGTCGGCGGCGGCGGCAGCTCGGGCTCGTGCTCGAGCGGCCTCCCGACGGCCTGCACCGGCCCCGTCCGCTGCTCGAGCTGCTCCAGCCGGTAGGCGACGGACTCGCGGGACAGGTCTGCCGCGGGCCGCGTCACCTTCACGAGCGCCAGCTCGAGCGGCAGGCGCGGATCGCCGCCCTGTCGCATGTCGTCGACGGCCACGTGCAGCAGGTCGATCAGCCGCACCACCGTCGGCTCGCCGAGCTGGTTAGCCTGCTCCCGCAGCCGTTCGCGGGTCTCCTCGGTGACCGGCAGCGACTCGGGCACCTCGCCCACGTGCTGGACGAGCAGGAGGTGGCGCAGGTGCTCGATCAGGTCAGTCACGAGCCGACCGAGGTCCTGGCCCTGCTCCGAGAGCTCCTCGACGAACGTGAGCGCCCCGGCCGTGTCGCGGTCGACGACGAGGTCGACGAGCCGGAAAAGCGCCTCCTCTTCGACGGCTCCCAGGAGCTGGAGCACCGCCTGAACGGTCACCTGCCCTTCCGTCGAGGCGGCCAGCTGGTCCAGCGTCGAGACGGCGTCGCGAAACGAGCCCCGAGCGGACCGGGCGATCAGCGACAAGGCCTGGTCGGGCGTCTCGATCTTCTCGCCGTCCGCGACGCGGCGCAGCTCCTTCACGAGGTCGGGCAGACGCGGCCGCGCGAACACGAACGTCTGGCAGCGCGAGCGCACCGTCGGCAGGACTTTGCCGAGGTCAGTCGTGCAGAAGACGAAGACGAGGTGAGGCGGAGGCTCCTCGATCAGCTTCAGGAGCGCATTCCACGCGGCGTCCGTCAGCTGGTGCGCCTCGTCGAGGATGTAGACCTTGTAGCGCCCCTCGGCCGGCTGGAGGACGACCCGCTCGCGGATCTCGCGGATGTCGTCGATCCCGCGCTGCGACGCCGCGTCCATCTCGACGACGTCGAGCGAAGTGCCGTTCGCGATCGCCTCGCAGGCGTGGCAGGTCTTGTCGGGCGTCGGCGTCGGGCCCTGGACGCAGTTGAGTCCCTTGGCGAGGATGCGCGCGAGCGACGTCTTGCCCGTGCCGCGCGGGCCGGCGAAGAGGTAGGCCTGGCGCACGGTTCCGGCGGAGATCGCGTTTCGGAGCGTGCGGACGATCGGATCCTGGCCGACGACCTCGTCGAAGTCCTGCGGCCGGTACTTCCGGTAGAGCGCCGTCACCCGGCCGATCTTACTGAGGCTGCGCCGTGCTCAACTCGCGCGCACGCGGACCGGAAGCGACGCCATCCGGCCGGCGCCGAGGGCGTTCGTGACGGTGACGCGGCAGGCGACGTTCGTGCCCGTATCGGCGGCCCGCAGCGTGTATTGCTGCGACGTCGGGCCTACGATCACCGCGCCGTTCCGTAACCAGCGGAATCCGTACGCGAGCGGCGGTGCGCCTCGCCAGGTGCCGCGGCGACAGGTGAGCGTCGAGCCGACGACCGGCGTCCCGGCGAGTGACGGGCGCTTGACCATCACGACGGCGATGATCTTGAGCGTCGAGGTCGCGGTGGAGGTGCCGCCGGCTGCGTCGGACTGGCTCACGGTCACCGTATAGCGGCCGGTCGCGGCGTAGGTGTGCCGGACGCTCGTGCCGCTCGTGGAGGCGCCGTCGCCGAACTGCCAGACGGGCTGTCCCGCTAGCGGCGAGGCCCATGCGGCCGTAAGGACCGAGAACGAGACTGGCAGGCGCGCTGCGTCCTTCGTCGGGATGGTCGCGCTCAGGGTCGGACCGCTCGCCGTCAGCGGTGCCGCCTCGACGACGTTGTCGACGCTGTCGAATCGACTCCAGATCGTGAGGGCGCGGCCGGCGTCGTCCACGGCGACGTGCGGGGCACGCGTCTGAACGCCCGCAGCCGAGAGCTCGATTGGCGGGAACCACGCGCCGGAGCCCGGCCGGAGCGAGGCGACGATTCGTGCGCCCTGTCGCCAGACGGCGACGGCGTTTCCGGCCGGATTGATCGACACCACGGGCGTCGCGGTCGCCTGCGCGGGCGCGGACACGGCCGCCGGTCTCGTCCAGGCACCGGT
>JBKOXJ010000109.1:0-6553 GCA_046724905.1 Actinomycetota bacterium
AGACCGTCCTCAGCTTCACGCCGGCTTCGGGGGATCCGCCCTACTACGCGAGCCGCGGTGACACCTCCGCGAAGGGGACCGTCGAGTTCTACTTCCAGGGCTCGCTGTCGGAGTACCCGCGCGAGGCAGCGGTACCCGTCGACGTCGGCCGTGAGGCGATGAGGCGGTTCTTGGGGCGGCCCGACCGGCTGCCTGCGAACGTCGATTGGCAGGAGGTGTGACCGAGCCGGAGCGCCTGTTCCGGCCCGAGAACGAGCTCGAGGAGGCGCTGGCGGCCTCGGCGCGGGAGCACGACGTCGCGGTACTCCTAGGGGCCCTGGCGGAGGCGGAGGTGTTCTTGCCCACGCCGGAGCAGGTGCCGGACACGTCCGGGAACTTGCCGCTGCCGACGCTCGAGCGGGATGGAAAGACGTATGTGCCTGTGTTCACGTCGGCAGCCCAGCTCGCGCGGTTCGCGCCGGATGGGACGCCGTTCGTCCGGATCGCCGGGCGCGCGCTCGCGACGTTCTGGCCGCCGGAGTGCTCGCTGGTCCTGAATCCCGGGGGCGACCTCGGCGCCGTGCTCTCGCCCGAGCAAGTGGCACAGGTGCTGGAGGCTCCGCCTCCTGATCGCGCGCTTGCGATCGGCGAGCCGCGAGAAGAGCCGGAGGAGCTGCTCGAGGCGATCCGGCGCTTCGCCGAGGGCCGGCCGGAGATCCAGGCCGCCTACCGCGGACTGCTGGTCCGTCGGGGTGGGGTGCCCGAGAATGTGGTCGGGCTCGAGCTCGCGCCCGGCGCGGACGAGGGCGCAGTGATCGCCGACGCCGCCCGGGCTGCCGGCGTCGAGTCGGTCGGGCTCGTTTCGCTCCGGCGCGACACGGCCCAAAGCGACGTCGCCCGCTTCCTGCTCGAGCGGACCAAGCCGTTCTATCGGCGTCAGCCGGCGACCTGAACGAGCTCGATCGCGCCGCGCTCGACGAGGTAGCCGCGCCCTTGCGGGAAGATCGGGTTCGAACGGCGGGGCAAGCGCGCGCCGAGGATCTCGCCGTCGACGTCCGGATCGGGATCGAGCAGGAGGCCATGCTCCTCCTTGCGAAGCTCGCGGAGCCAGCCGCTGAACGCCCGCTGGGCCACCTGCCGTTCGCAGGCCGCGAGGATCCGGAGACTGGTGTCGCGGCCGCGGCGGACGACGGTCTCGAGCGGTGCGGCACCGACGGTCTCCGCCAGCTCCTCGGCGTCGTCGATCACGACCACGACCGGCCCTGCCGGCGGAGCTCCCTCGGTCTGCTGCGCCAGCAGCTCGAGCACCGCGGCGTCGCAGTGCTCGACGCCGTTCGCGACCGAGTCGAAGAAGCCCGAGTCAACGAGCGGCGTCCGGCGCGGCGCCAGCAGCCGCAGCTGCAGGCCGGGCGTGCCGGCGCGGAGCGAGGCGCAGAGCGTCGCGAGCGCGGTCGAGCGGCCGCTGCGGTAGGGGCCGACGACGAGGAAGTGCCGTTCGGAGAGGTCGACCGCGACCGGCTGCAGCTCGGAGTCCCCCACACCAAGCACGGCCGTGAGTGGGCGCTGCGGCGCCGGCAACGACTCGCGCGGGATCCGCGTCGGAAGCGGCTCGATCGGCGGGGCCCCCGGCCCAGCGGCGCCGATCTCACCCACCGCGGACGCGATCGCGGCAGCGTCGCCCTCCTCGGACACAGCCGGAACGGCCGCCTGCAGCTCCAGCCCGTTCGGCAAAAAGCCGCGGCCGGGTGGGAGCTGGGCGCCGCGCACGACGCGGAGCGGAATCCCGAAGGCAGCGAACTCGTCCTCGTCGGCCATGCGCAGCACGACCTTGGCCGGAACGATCCCCGCTAGCGCGTTCGGCACCGCGGCGCGGCGGTCGGCGCTGATGGCGAAGTGCACTCCGAGCGGCCGCCCGTCGCCGACGAGCCGCGGCAGCGCGTCGACGAGCTCGCCGAGGTTGACCCGCTCGAACGCGGCCGAGAAGCCCGCGTAGCCGTCGAGCAGGACGACGATGCGCGGCACCGGCTCGTCGGGCGCCGCGCGCCTGAGCTCCGAGAGCGTGAAGACGCCGCGCTGCGAAAAGAGCTGCTTCCGTCGCTCCATCGTCTTCCGCAGCAGCGAGAACAGGCGCGTGACCCGGTCCTCGTCCTCGCCCGCGATCACAGCGCCGCAGTGCGGCAGGCTCTCGAGCGGCAGGAGGCCGCGGCTCGCGAAGTCGAGGCCGTAAAGATGGAGGGCCTGCGGAGAGCTGCGCTGAGCGAGCGAGAGCGCCAGTGTCCGCAAGAGGCCCGTCTTCCCGCTTGCGCCCGCCCCGTAGACGAGCAGCGAGCCCTCGGCTTCGAGGTCGATGGTGAACACGCGCTGCCGCTGGTGGGCCGGCTCGTCGAGCACGCCGAGGACCGCGACGGCCGTCGCATCGCCTTCCGGCGGCTCGAGCGAGCCGAGCGGGATCATCGGCTCGAGCGGAGGCAGCCACGGACGCGGCGGATGCGGTAGGGCGAGCGTCCGCGCAGCCTCGGCGGTTGCGGCAACGAGCCGCTGCAGGTCGGTCTCGCCGTCCTCCCCGAACACAAGCCGCCGCTCCCGCTCCGACTCGAACGGCAGCTCGTGGACGACGACCGAGGCCTCGCGCCGCCGCCGTGCGGACGCGGCGCCGACGTACGCGGTCTGGAACTCGGTCAGCTCGGAGTGGCCGGTGCGCGCAAACGCCCGGCCGGGCCGGTCGCGCGCGATGCGAGACGCGTCCGCCGCGCCGATGACGTCGATGCTCTCCGCCGCCTCGTTCACGCGCAGCGCGATCCGCAGGTTCGTGTTCGCCCGGATGTTGTCGCTGACGACGCCGCCCGGCCGCTGGGTCGCGAGCACGAGGTGGACGCCGAGGCTGCGCCCGCGTTGGGCGACGTCGACGACGCCGTCGACGAACTCCGGGACCTCGCGCGCGAGCGTAGCGAACTCGTCGATCACGATGGCGAGGCCGGGCGGCGCGCGCTCCGGATCGCGCCGCTCCATGTCGGCAAGGTCTTTGGCGCCCGCGTCGGCGAGCACGCGCTCGCGGCGGCGCAGCTCGGCGTTCAGCGACACGAGCGCGCGCTCCGCAAGGTGGCCGTCGAGGTCCGTGACGAAGCCGACGGTGTGCGGCAGGCCCACGCACTCCTTGAACGCCGCGCCGCCCTTGTAGTCGATCAGCAGGAAGGTCAGGCGCGTCGGCGGGTATGTGGCGGCGAGCGAGGCGATCATCGTCTGGAGGAGCTCGCTCTTGCCGGCGCCCGTCATACCCGCGACGAGCGCGTGCGGGCCGTCGGCGACGAGGTCGACCGTGAACGGCCCACCGTCGGCGGCGCCGAGCAGCGCCGTCCGCCCGAGCTCGCCGCGACGCCAGCGCTGCGTGACCCAGACGGCATCTGACTCGTCCCCGTCCAGCAGGTCGACGAGCGACATGCGATCCGGCACCGCCCCGCCCGCTGCACGCGCACTTGTGTCCCGCAACGGCGCGAGCGCGAGGGCCAGGTTGTGGCAGAGCTCCACGGAGAGCGCGTCGCCCGTGACGTCCTCCTCGGCGACGCCGCTCTTCGCGTCCGTGTACGTCAGCCGCGGCGTGACCGAGTCGAGCTCGACGATGCCCACGCACTCGCCCGGCAGGTCGCGGCGGTCGCGTCCGAGCCAGAGCGCGGCGACGCCGTGCTCCGCGGCACGCCCCAGCACCTCGGCCACGAGCGGCCGCTCCGGCGCCACCGTCTCGTCGATCAGGAGCAGCACCGCGGGCGTCGTTCGCAGCGCCGACGGCCCGTAGGCGCCCTCGGCCTCGGCCCGGCGCTGGCCGATCAGCTGCGCGACCTGCTCGAGGATCGCCCGTGCTCCGACGTCGCCAGCCGCCAGGTGGAGCTCGAGCGGCGTCGTCTCGCTCCGGACGTGCGGCAGCCACTTGAGCCACGTCCACTCGTCGAGGCGCTCCCGCGCGAGGGCGGCCGCGATCACGAGCTCGCGCGGCGAGTGGAGGACCGCGGCCTGCGCGACGAGCAGCCGTGCGAGCGCCGCCGCCCGCTGCTCGTCGCCGCAGATTCCTGCCGCGCCGAGCGTGCCGAGCGGGAGGAGCACCGGAGACGCCGGGACGTTCGCATACCAGCCGGTGACTTCTTCGGCCTCTCGCCGCAGCTCCTCGCTCCCGCCCGGATCGATGCGGGTCGTGAGCTTCGCCGCCTGCTCGCCGCTGCCGAGGCGCAGCGTCAGGAAGTCGGGGTCGCCGCGGCGTCGCTCCCAGAGCGCAGGATCGCGGTTGCGCGCACGACGGAGGAGCTCCGGGGCGGCCGGCGAGGCGTCGCGGCGAGCACGCAGCTCGCGGCGGCGCTCCTGCTCGAGCTCGTCGCGGAGGGCGGCGAGCTTGCGGCGGTAGTCGCGCTTGCGCTTCGCGAACCCGCGGCGCCCGCTACGCCGGTCCTCGACGTAGCTCGAGACCGCCATCATCGGCGTGAGAACGGCGAAGAAGAGCATCCCCGGCTGGTTCAGGATCAGCCAGAGGCCGATCCCGAGCGCGAGAGGGATCAGGGCGAGGAAGATCGGCAGGCGCGGCCGCTGGGGCTCGTCCGGCGGAGCATCGAACGGCCGCACGGTCGGCTCGAGCGGACGGTTGACCCTCGGCGGCCGGTTGAACGGAATCGACCCTTCGGGCTCGGCGGCCGCGGCCGGTTGCACAGGCGCCGGGCGCTCCACGGCCAGAAGCGTGCGTCCGGCCTGGACGACCTGTCCGGCCTCGAGCGGTGCCGGCTCGTTCGGCTCGAGCCGGACACCCTCGAGCGCCGTACCGTTCCGCGAGCCGCGGTCGACGATCTCGACGCCGCCGTCGCCGTCGACCCGGAGCGTGAGGTGCTCCGCGGAGAGGGCCGGGTCCTCGACGGCGATCCCGGCCGAGCGGCCGACCACGTGCTCGCCGGGAGTGAGCGGGATCCGCCTTCCGGACTCGGGCCCGCCGACGATCGACAGCTCGAGCGGCGCTGCCGGTGCGCGGCCGTCCCGCTCCGGCTGCTCGCCGGCCGGCGCCAGGACGAGCTCGTCGCCGTGACAGAGGCCCGCCGCGCCGAGCAGCCGGTCCGGCTCGAGCGCTCCGGCGCGCGCGGAGTACGCGCTGAGCCCGTTTCGGTCGACCCCGAGCTCACGCGCGAGCGCCTCCACGAGCGCCTGGACGGTCGAGTCCGCGTAGGCCTCGACCTCGAGGTCGCGTGGCTCGCCCCCAACCGGCCGGACGACGAGCCGAAGCTGCAGCGGCGCCGCTTCGACCCTGCTGGCCATCTCGCCGGAAGCTTAGGCTTCGATGAGAAGGGCGTCGCCCTGGCCGCCGCCGGAGCAGATCGCGGCCAGCCCGAGCCCGCCGCCGTTTCGCCGCAGCTCGTAGACCATCGTCGAGAGGATCCGGCCGCCCGACGCGCCGATCGGGTGCCCGAGCGCGACCGCGCCGCCGTTGACGTTCACCTTCTCCGGATCGGCGCCGAGCAGCTTGGCCGAGTTCAGGACGACCGACGAGAACGCCTCATTGAGCTCGACCCGCTCGACGTCGTTGATCGTCTTCCCCGCCTTCTCGAGCGCGATCGCCCCCGCCTTGGCGGGCGTCCGGGCGAGGTACGCGAACTCGTCGGCGACGTAGCCCTGCGCGACGATCGTCGCGAGCGGCTCGAGGCCGCGCTTGCGCGCGAACTCCTCGGAGGCGACGACGACGCAGCTCGCGCCGTCGTTCACGCCGGGCGCGTTGCCGGCGGTGGTCGTGCCCTCCGGGTCGAAGACCGGCTTCAGCTGCGAGAGCTTCTCGTAGGAGGTGTCGCGGCGCGGGCCCTCGTCGACGGTGACGTCGCCGACCGGGACGATCTCGTCCTCGAAGCGGCCCTCGTCCGTCGCGGCCACCGCGCGCTCGTGGGAGCGCAGCGCCCAGCGGTCCTGGTCCTCGCGCGAGATCCCGAGCTCGCGGGAGACGAACGAGGCCTGCTCGACCATGTGGCGCTTGTCGAAGGTCGACGTGAGGCCGTCGTAGACCATCAGGTCGATCAGCGCGCCGTCGCCGAGCCGGTAGCCGAACCGCGCCTTCTTCAGCGCGTACGGCGCGTTCGTCATCGACTCCATCCCGCCGGTGATGATCAGGTCGTGGTCCCCCGTGCGGATCATCGCGTCGGCGATCTCGACCGCGCGGATCGAGGAGGCGCAGACCTTGTTGATCGTGTCCGCCGGCGTCTCGATCGGGAGCCCGGCGCCGATCGCGGCCTGGCGCGCAGGGGCCTGGCCCGCGCCGCCCTGGAGCACCTGGCCCATGATCACGTACTCCGGCTCGTGCGGCTCGAGGCCGATGCGCTCGAGCGCAGCCTTGATCACGTGCGCGCCGAGCTCGGTCGCTTGGTAGTCGGCGAGCCCGCCGCCGAGCCTCCCGAACGGTGTCCGGACGGCGGAAACGATGACGGAGCGAGCCACGCGGCCAGCGTAGCTCAGCAGATGCGATCTGGACCACGAGCCCACCTGAGCAAGTAACAACTTGTTACTTGCCAAGCGTGAGCCGGTGATTCGTCCGGGCCGAGCTCCTTTGCAGGAAGGCCCTGAC
>JBKOXJ010000157.1:0-7338 GCA_046724905.1 Actinomycetota bacterium
GGGTCGAGCCGTGGACGTAGAGGACCCCGTCGATGTCGGCGGAGGTCGGCAGGCCGTAGAGCCACGCGGTCTGCTCTTCGCCGAGAAGGCTGCGCGAGACCTGGATCGCTGGCTGGATCTCCGAGACCTCGGGCGGCTCCACGAGCCAGCGCTCTCCATTGCCCCGGATCCAGGTCGCATTCGGCAGCGTCCGCAGGCGGTCGAGGCACTCCTGCTGCCATGGCCCGGTCAGGCAGTAGTCGCCGCCGAGCAGGAAGCGGTCGGCGGCGGCGAGCTCGGGCTCCGCGAGCACGGCCTCGAGCGCCGGCAGGTTGCCGTGAATGTCGTAGAGGATCCCGAGCACTAATCGCTTCCTTTCTCGATTCGCGCCGCGGCGAACTCGCCGAAGTCCCCGCCCATGGCGCGATACCCGGCCGCGGCGCGTTGCCAGTCGTAGTCGGTGCGCCGAAACTCGAATTCGCCTTCGTCCGTTCGCACGGCCCACGCAGCGCGCCGGTCGCCGTCGAGGGGCATTCCGACGCTCCCCGGGTTCAGCAGATCGGTGCCGTTCGGGCCGGGCCGCCGAAACTGGAGGTGGCTGTGCCCGAAGACGACGGTCCGCTCGCGGACGCCGGCGAGCAGCCGCTCGTCGTCGTCGCCCGGCTCCACGCCGAAGCTCTCGTCGTCGCCGAGCGGCGAGCCATGGACGTACAAGACCCCGTCGAGCTCGGCCTGGTCCGGGAGGCCATAGAGCCACCGGACGGTCTCGTCGGAGACCTGTCCGCGGAAGCGCTCGTAGACCTCGCCGACCTCCGGCCGGTCCGGCGGCGGATCGAGCAGCCACCGCTCGCCGTTGCCGCGGATCCACGTCGCGTTTTGCAGCGCCCGCAGCCGGTCGAGCGTCTCGAGTGGCCAGGGGCTCGGCGTGCCGTAGTCGCCGCCGAGCAGGTACCGGTCGGCGCCGGCGCGCTCGACTTCGGCGAGCACTCGCTCGAGCGCCGGGAGGTTGCCGTGGATGTCGTAGAGGATCGCGAGGATGGCCTAGCCTAAGGCGTGGTCTCAAAATGAGCTCCGGCGGGTCGACGGGTCATTTCGGACGGACGCAGGGGCAAACCCCGTACGTCCTGAGGTCGGCGCCGCCAGCGTCGCCTTAGGCGTGGCCCTGCACGTCCACGAATGGGGCGAGCCGACCGGGCCGCCCGTGGTCTGCCTCCACGGCGTCCGCTCGCATGGCCGCGTCTTCCGGAGGCTCGCCGAGGAGCGACTGGCACGGCGGTTCCGAGTGCTGGCACTCGACCTGCGCGGCCACGGCAGGTCCGACTGGGAGCCGCCGTGGGACTTCGCGACGCACGTGCGCGACGTGCTCGAGACGCTCGAGCGACTCGCCGTCGAGCGCGCCGCCTTCGTCGGCCACAGCTTCGGTGGGCGGCTCGTCATGGAGTTGCTCCTCGAGGCGCCGGCGGTCGTCGACCGCGCCGTTCTGCTCGACCCCGCGATCTGGATCCCGCCTCCGATCGCACTCGACCGCGCGGAGCTGTCCAGACCGGACCGGTCGTACGCGACCGTCGAGGAGGCGATCGAGCAGCGGTACGAGGAGAGCGTCCTCCACTCGACGCCGCACGAGTTCCTCGAGGAGGAGGCAGAGCTGCACCTCGTCCGCCACGAGGACGGACGCTTTCGCTATCGCTACTCCCAGAGCGCGGTCGTTGCGGCATTCGGAGAGATGGCGAAGACGCCTCCTCCAGCCGAGTGGCTGCGCGTGCCGACGCTGATCGTCCGCGGCGAGCAGTCCGAGATCGTTCCCGAGCAGCTTGTCGACTGGTATCGCGACGGGATCGGTGAGCTGCTCGAGGTCGCGACCGTGCGCGGCGGTCACGTCGTGCTCTGGGACGCGTTCGACGAGACCGCCGACGCCGTCGAGGCCTTCTTGGTTTAGAGCCGACATGGTTGACCTCGGGCGGGTCGACCGGTCAGTTCAGACGGACGCGCGGATGAACCGCACGTCCTGATGGTCGGCGCCGCAAGCGTCGCCTTAGAGGATCCGCGCGCCGAGCCAGCTCGCGATCAGCTCGACGGCGAGCTTGGCCGTCTCGTTCTCACGGTCGAGGATCGGATTGACCTCGACGACGTCGAGCGAGGAGGAGAGACCCGACTCGGCGATCAGCTCCAGCGCGAGGTGGGCCTCGCGGTAGGAGAGGCCGCCGCGGACGGGCGTCCCCACGCCCGGCGCCACGTCCGGCTCGACGACGTCCATGTCGAGCGAGACGTGCACGAAAGGCGCACCCGCGACATGCGTGAGCGCCTGCCGGATCGTCGGCTCGACGCCGAGCCGGTCGACGTCGCTCATCGTGTACGCACGGATCCCGAGGTCGTGCACGTACTTCCGCTCGCCCTCGTCCAGCTCGCGGACACCGACGAGGGCGACGCGGTTCGGATCGACGGCAGGCAGCGGCCAGAGCGGGCTCTCGAACATCGGGCCGCCCAGCCCGAGGGCCGCGGCGAGCCCCATGCCGTGGACGTTTCCGCTCGGCGTCGTCTCGGGCGTGTTGAGGTCGCCGTGCGCGTCGAGCCAGATCACCGCGCCCGGCCCGTACAGGGACGCGAGCCCGCCAAGCGAACCCAAGGCAATCGAGTGGTCGCCGCCCAGGACGACGATCTGGTGGCCGTCGCTCGCGGCGCGCCGAACGAGCTCCGCAACCCGCTCGCACGCTGCCTTGATCGGGGCGAGGAACCGGGCGCGCTCGTCGCCGACGTCGGCGGCCTCCGGAACCGCCGCCTCGACGTTCCCGAGATCGTCGACCCGCCGCCCGAGCTGGGTCAGCCGGGTCTCGAGACCGGCGTACCGGATGGCCGACGGACCCATGTCGACGCCTCTCCGGCCGGTCCCGAGATCGAGCCCCGCGCCGATGACTGCGACGGGGCTCGCCTCGGGTTGCACCGACATCGCGGCAAGGCTAGCGTTGCGCCGCATGTCTCCTGCGGCGACGGCGACCGCGATCAAAGTGCTCCTGGCCGAAGACGACGCAGCCTTCGCAGGCTCGCTGCGTGCGCTGATCGACCGGCAGCCCGAGCTGTACGTGGTGGGCGTAGCGCCTCACGGCCTCGCCGCCCTCGAGCTCGTCGAGGAGCTCGATCCGGACGCCGTGGTGATGGACCTCCACATGCCGCTGCTGGACGGCGTGTCGGCAGTTGCGCGGCTGCGGCGCGACCATCCGCACCTCTGCCTGATCGCGCTGACGGGCGACGAGACGCCGGGGCTCCACCAGGCGGTCAGCGAAGCCGGCGCCGACGGCGTGATGTTGAAGACCGAGATGCTCGAGCAGCTGATCGAACGCCTGGCGAGCGTCCACGCCTAGGTCGTCCGCAAGCGGCCCGCGGTTAGACTGGGTCCGGCCCGGGCGAGGTAGCTCAGTCGGTAGAGCACACGGCTGAAAACCGTGGTGTCGCCGGTTCGATTCCGGCCCTCGCCACTCCGCGGATCAGGCCCAGGTGCCTGCCCAGTGCTCGTCCCAGAAGGCGGACTGCTGCTTGCCGTCGACGTCGGTGAATCCGTACTCGCGGGCGAGGGCCGGCGTCGTGAAGACCTGACCTGACTTCGCGAGCACGTTCGGGTCCGATGCGAGCGCCGCGATCGCGCGGCCCGGGAACTCCGCCGACTCGGCCTTCGCCGCCAGCTCCGGCGAGAGGTCCATGCGCTCGAGCCGCATGAACCCGGGCGAGACGGCGACGCACGCGACACCGTGCGGCCGGAGGTCGTCGGCCAGCTGCTCGGTCAGCTTGTTGGTCGCGTTCTTGACGACCTCGTAGAAGGCATGGCCGTGCGGCCGGTCGAGCACCCAGGTGATGTTGACGATCAATCCGCTGCCTGCCTCGATCAGCATCGGCGCCGCGAGCGAGGAGGCGAACGCGGCAGCGCGCAGGCCGCCGTGGAACATCAGGTCCCAGTGCCGCCACTCGATCTCCCAGAACCGGAGGTCTCCTGACGGGCTGATTTCATAGCCGCTCCAGGCGTTGTTGACGAGCACGTCGAGCCGCCGGTGCTCCCGGCGGATGCGGTCGAAGAGCGCCTCGACCTGCGCATCGTCGGTGTGGTCGCAGCGGACCGCGATTCCGGTGCCGCCGCGGGCGGTCACCTCGTCGGCGGTGTCGTCGATTGTGCCTGGTCGGCCAAGCGTCGTCGGCTCTCCGCGGACGCTGCGACCGGTGACGTAGACCGTCGCGCCGTTCTCGCCGAGCACGAGCGCGATCCCTTTCCCGCCGCCGCGGCTCGCGCCGGTCACGAGCGCGACTTTCCCTTTCAGTCGATCGATCGTAGGCGCATGTTCACATCTGGAGTCGCGGCGCGGGCGCGGCACGGTTGGCGATTGAAGTTCGCAAAGAGCGGGAAATTCCCGCGTGCCGTGCTCTGTTGCCGACGGTGGCAATCCTTTAGCGTCGCGCGCGGACTCGGCCACCGTCGAAGAAGGGAGACATCACATGGCTGAGCTCGCGGCGACCCTGCGGATCCCCGTCCCCTGGCTCGAGCGCCGCTTCCGCTTCGCTGCTCACGGAACGACGCTCGCACGCGACACCGTCGCGGGCCTGACGACCTTCGTCGTCATGTCGTACATCATCTTCGTCAACCCCTCGATCCTCGGCTTCGTCGGGGTGCAGGGCCTCGAGGGCAAGGGCCTGCCTTTCGACGGCGTGCTCGCGTCGACGTGCCTCGTCGCCGGGACGATGACGATCGTGATGGGCCTCTTCACCAACCGGGCCTACGCGATCGCGCCCGGGATGGGCCTCAACGCCGTCGTCGCCTACGGGCTTGTCGTCGGCGCCGGGCTCGGCTTTCCCGAAGCGATGGGCCTGATCGTGCTCGAAGGGCTCGCCGTCACTGCGCTCGTGCTTACCGGTCTGCGCGAGCAGATCATGCGGGCGATCCCGCTCGAGCTGAAGAAGGCGATCGCGATCGGGATCGGCCTCTTCATCGCCTTCATCGGCCTCTACAACTCCGGGCTCGTGACGAAGGCGCCCGCGCCCGGCGTGCCGGTCGAGCTCGGCCACTTCACGACCTGGCCGATCCTGACGACGATCGTCGGGCTCGTGATCACGATCGCGCTGCGCGCGATCGGCTTCCGCGGCGACCTCCTGGTCGGCATCGTCGCGACGACGATCTTCGCCACGCTCGTGAACTGGGCGACCGACTACACGGCGGGCTTCACCGCCGGGGCGCGGTGGCCGAGCGATCTCGTCGAGAGCCCGAACTTCTCGCTGCTCGGGAACTTCAGCTTCGACGCGTTCGCAACGCTGGGCGTGATCTCAGCGGTCGTCTGGGTGTTCGCGCTGTTCCTCTCTGACTTCTTCGACACGATGGGCACGCTCGTTGGTGTCGGCCGCCAGGCGGGCTATCTGACGAAGGAGGGCGAGCTGCCTGAGATCCGGAAGCCGCTCCTCGTCGACTCGCTCGCAGCAATGGCCGGCGGCGCGGCGTCATCCTCTTCCGCCACGACCTACATCGAGTCGGGTGCCGGCGTCGGAGCCGGAGGGCGGACGGGCTGGGTCAGCGTCGTCTGCGGGGCGATGTTCTTCCCGTTCCTCTTCCTCGCCCCGCTGATCGGGATGGTGCCGCCCCAGGCGACGGCGCCGGCTCTGATCATTGTCGGCTGGCTGATGATCAGCGCGCTGACGGAGGCTGAGGAGGAAGCCGAGCCCGGAACCGGCGGGCGCGGAATCAAGCTCGCGGGCATCGACTTCCACGACCCGGCGATCGGGCTCTCCGCGGCGCTCGTGATCATGATCATGCCGTTCACGTGGTCGATCACGAACGGGATCGGCTTCGGGTTCATCACGTACGTGCTCGTACGGGTCGCGCAGGGACAGGGGCGGCGCGTCCACCCGTTCATGTACGTGTCGGCGGGGGCGTTCGCGCTCTACTTCCTCGTCCCGCTGCTCCAGGACACCTTCAGCTGGATCTAGAACTGGTTGGCGCCGACAAGCGTCGCCTTCGAACGTTAGGGGGCGAGACCGCCGGGTCTCGCCCCCGAGATCAGGAAGTCCGGACCGGTGCTACCGCGTCGCGAACGTCCTCTCGCCCACGAGCTTACTCCTTGCGTGCAAGCAACGCAGTTCCGCGGCCCGCCGCAAAGTCCGCAAAGTCCGAGAATCCGCGCGTCGCGAGCTCGCTCCGCAGTCGGTCGGTGGCGACGTAGATCGGCGTGTCGGCCCCGCCGGAGAACGCGAAGAGCGCGTGCCCGCCCGGCGCGACGACGCGGGCGATTTCGTCGAAGAACGGGATCATGTTCGACAGCGTGACGAGGTCGAAGGCGCCGTCGGGAGCGTCGAGGCGAGCGGCATCACCGCGCTCGAATCGCACGCGGCCGGTGAGGTCGGGCGGCGTCTTTCTCCGTGCCTCGGCGACCATCTTCTCCGCAAGGTCGACGCCGAGCACCTCCGCCGCCGGGAACCGCCGCGCGATCGCGAAGGCCCCGGCGCCCGTGCCGGTTCCGAGGTCGAGCGCACGCCGCGGCGTCGCCGGGAGCGCGTCGAGCGCCGCCTCGAACACCGCGAGGTGGTCCGGCTGGAGAATCGCGTCCCACTCGTGCGCGATCCGGCCGAACTGCGCGCGCACGAACGGGCGAAAGACGCGCCAGAGCGCTGGGCGGCGCGTGACGGCGTCGGTGGCGAGGCGCGCGAACCGCTGGCCGAGCCGCTCGATCACGGCGTATTCAGGTTGATCCGCAGTTCGGTTCCCTCACGCGCCCCGAGCATCTGCGCAGCGTTGCCGCGGTTCATCGCGACAGCGATGTTCCGGTACGCGTCCTCGTAGAGGACGAGATCGCCGCGACGGGCGTCGCCGAACGTCCGCGCCGCCACGGCGTAGTAACGCTGCCCCGCATATTCGAGCTCGACGCGAGTGCCGGGAACGACCTCGACCTCCTCGAGATGCTCCCGCGCTAGGTTGAGCTGGATGTTCCCGAAGTTGTCGATGTAGAGGGCCGTCGCGCGGATACGGTTCTGGCCGATCTCGGCCGCCGGAACCTCGAGCCGGACGAGCGCGTCGGGGTCGACGGGCGGCCCGAGCTCGGCGAGCTCGAGACCGAGCGCAAGGTGGGCGGCGGCAGGGGAGAAGAGGTCTCGACCGTGGAACGTGCGCGAGACCGGCTCGAGTGCGTACGCGGGGTTCGCAAGCTCGTGCGCGGCCTCGATCCCGCCGAGCTTCTCCGCTGCCGGGACGAGCAGGCCGTTGTCGGGACCGACGTGGAGCCGTCCGCTGCGGTCGCGGAGCGCGAGCGCCCGCCGGGCTCCGCCGACCCCGGGGTCGATGACTGCAAGGTGCACACCCTGCGGCATATAGGGGAGCGTGTTCGCGAGCACGAGCGC
>JBKOXJ010000156.1:0-4598 GCA_046724905.1 Actinomycetota bacterium
CGGTTTTGGGGTCGAAGAAGCGCTTGTCGACCTTGGCCCAGCCGCCGAGCCACTTGATCGAGAAGAGCCACGGCCGCACCGGATAGGAGAACTGCTTGAGCACGCTCGGCAGCAGCGGGCGATAGCCGTTCTCGCCGAAGATCTTCTGGGCCTTCGCGCCGTGAAGGAAGTTGACGAACGCCTGCGCCTTCGCCTTGTTGCCGCTCTTCGTCGTGACGGCGATCGGATTCTCGATCCGGACCGTCGCCTTGGGGATGACGTAGTAGACGGGCTGGTCCTTCTTCCGTGCGAAGAGCGCTTCGTTCTCGTACGCCAGTAGGACGTCGCCGCGGCCGGCGAGAAAGGTCTGAAGCGCCTCGCGCGCGCTCTTGTCCTGCGAGACGACATGCCGGTAGAGGTTGCGGAGGTAGGCGATCGCCTGCTTGTCGGTCTTGCCGGCCTTTAGCTGCGCGCCGTAGGCCGCCATGATGTTCCACTTCGCGCCGCCCGAGGTCTGGACGTTCGGGGTCACGACCTGGACGCCCGGCTTGACGAGGTCTGTCCAGTCGCGGATGTGCTTGGGGTTGCCGTTCCGCACCGCGAAGACGACGACCGAGCGCGTCACGATCCCCTTCCATCGGTTCTGCTTCCAGTTGCGCGGCACGAAGCCGGCCTTGACGAGGGTCGTGATGTCGGGCTCGAGCGAGAGCGCCACGACGTCTGCCTTGAGCCCGGCCAGCACCGCGCGGGTCTGTTCGCCGGAGGCGCCGTAGGATTGGTCAAAGGAGACGCCACGCCCGGTGGCCGTCTTCTGGAATTCCGGGATCAGCTTGGCGTACGCATCGCGCGGCGTGGAGTACGCGACGAGGCTGAGCTTGACGTTCTGACCCCTGCCGTTCGCCTCGCCGCCCAGAAGTGTTGCGACGACGACGGCTGCTGCTACGAGCGCTGCTGCGACGGCTTTCCGCAAGGGGCCTCCCAGCGATAGGAAATGCTAATGGCAATCATTAGAGACTACTATCTAGGAGACCCGAACGCTGTCAAGCCGGAACGGCTATGAGCTTCGCTCGATCGCCGGTGTCGCACGCTCGTTGAGGCGTTTGACCTCGCTGAGCACGACGAGCGCGAGGCCAACCGCGAGCACCCCGACGACAAGGGCGTCGCTCCCAGGGAGCTCCAGCAGCTTGATCCCCGAGAGCGTCAGCACGGTCGCAAGCGCAATCCGCAGCGAGCGGTCGGGCAGCCGCACGGTCACCTGGCTGCCGAGGAGCACGCCGGGGATCGAGCCGAGGAGGAGCCATGCCATTGCCCCGAGGTCGACGTTGCCGTGCAGCAGGTGGCTGAGGCCCGCGACCCACAGCAGCGCCGCGGCGTGGAAGATGTCGGTGCCGACGATCTTGGCCGCGGTCAGGGGGAAGACGAGCAGCATCACGAGGCCGAAGAACGTGCCGCTCCCAACCGACGTGAGTCCAACGATGAAGCCGCCGGACGCGCCCAACGCGAAGCCGATCACCCGGTCACGGTTGGTCAGTAGAAATGGCCCGTCGACCGCCTGAACCCCGCGCTTGACGTATGTCTTCGCCAGCAACCCGAGCCCGCCCAGGACGAGCGCCGCGCCGATGACCTTGGCTGAGACCGACTGCGCTCCGTCGCCGTAGCTCCGCTCGAGCCACTCCGCGAGCTCGACGCCTAGGAGCGACATCGGGCCCGAGCCAACGAACATCCAGAAGGTCAGCCGGGCGTGGACGTGCTTGAGGCGCCTGTGCTGGATGGCTCCGAACGTCTTGAAGACGGCGCCGTGGAGGATGTCCGTCCCGACGGCAAGCGTCGGCTTGAAGCCGAAGAGAATGATCAGGATCGGCGTCATCAGGCTGCCGCCGCCCATCCCGGTCATCCCGACGAGCATGCCGATTGCGAGGCCGGTGACGGAGAGCTGCCAGGTCATCGGTGCGCGTCGATCAGGACTGCCGCAACCTCGGGGCGCGAGAAATCGGCCGGAGGCAGCTCCCCGGCCGCGAGCAGCTCGCGCACCTTCGTCCCGGAGAGGAAGACGTGGTCGTCGCCGCCGTGCGGGCAGGTCTTGGGCGTCGCCATCTGGCCGCAGGCGCGGCACCAGAACGCGTGCTCGTAGAACATCGGCTCGATGTCCAGCTCGTGGGCCTCGAAGTCGTCGAAGATCAGCTGCGCGTCGTACGTGCCGTAGTAGTCGCCGACGCCGGCGTGGTCGCGACCCACGATGAAGTGCGAGCAGCCGTAGTTCTTGCGGCAGATCGCGTGCCAGATCGCCTCGCGGGGGCCCGCGTAGCGCATCGCGGCAGGGAATGCCGAGATGACGACGCGGTCCGCGGGGTAGTACCCCTCCAGCAGGACGCGGTAGCACTCCACCCGCGTCGCGGCCGGCACGTCGTCGGCCTTCGTCTCGCCGACGAGCGGGTGGATCAGCAGGCCGTCGACGGTCTCCAGCGCCGACTTCGTCAGGTATTCGTGCGCGCGGTGGATCGGGTTCCGCGTCTGGAAGCCGACGACGCGCTTCCAGCCGCGCTCGGCGAACGCGGCGCGCGTCTCTGCCGGGTCGAGCGCCAGCTCCGGGAACGGCGGCTCGGGACGCTCGAAGACGGTCACGCGGCCGGCGAGGTACCGAGGCTTCTGCGCGAAGAGGCGGGCGACGCCCGGATGAGCCTCGTCGGTCGTGCGGAAGCAGTGCTCGGCCTCACGCTCCTTGTCGTAGTCGTAGACCTCCTCGACCTCGAGGACGGCAAGGGCACGGCCGTCCGCACCGACGAGCGCAACCCGCTCGCCCGTCGGGGCGTCGTCCACGGCCAGGCACACGGGAAGAGCCCACGGCCGGCCGGACGCGAGCCTCATCTCCTCGACGACGCGCTCGTAGTCCTCGCGGCCCATGAAGCCCTCGAGCGGCGAGAGCGCGCCGCAGGCGAGCATGTCGAGGTCGGACACCTCCCGGGCCGTCAGCGCGAGCGTCTCGAGCGACTCGAGGTCGTCCGGCCGCTCGCCGGTGCGATCGACGAGGACGCCGCCGTGCGGCTTGATCAACCGGTCGGTCGCCACCGCGGTCACGCGCGCACCTCGGCGGGGACGAGCCCGAGCTGCTCCAGCCGCTCGACGATAAGGCGCGCAGACTCCTCCGGGTCGTGCTGCTCGGTATCGATCACGAGCTCGGGGTCGATCGGCGGCTCGTACGGGTCGTCTACGCCGGTGAAGCCCTTGATCTCGCCCGCGAACGCCTTCTCGTACAGGCCTTTGACGTCGCGCCGCGCGCACTCTTCGACCGACGCGCGGACGTAGACCTCCACGAAAGGTCCCCACGCCTCCACGAGCCGGCGTGCCGCGCGTCTCGTTTCCGCATAGGGCGAGATCGCCGCGGCGAGCACGGCCGCACCGTGGCGGGTCAGCCCCGCGGCGACCCAGCCGATCCGCTCGATGTTCGTGTCGCGGTCCTCCTTCGAGAAGCCGAGCCCCTTCGAGAGATGCGTACGAACGGTGTCGCCATCGAGGTACTCGACGATGTGGCCGCGCCGCTCGAGCTCAGGCCCGACGAGGTGCGCGATCGTCGTCTTGCCGGCGCCGGAAAGGCCGGTGAACCAGAGCGTGAAGCCGCCGCCGCGGGCACGATCGGAGACGGGGTGCTCGTGCGCGTAGATGTGGTCGGTCAAGACGTCTCGGCGACGGGCGTGTCTTCGTGGATCCCGCACTCCAGCTTGTCCGAGCCGGCCCACCGGCCCGCGCGCTCTTCCTCGTCCGGCGCGGTCGGTCGCGTGCAGGGGATGCACCCGATCGAGCGGTAGCCGACGTCGTGGAGCGGGTTGTAGGGGATCTCGTTGACCGTCACGTACGCCCACACGCGCTTCTCGTCCCAGTCGGCGAGCGGGTGCACCTTCCAGACGCCGTAGCGCTCGGACCACTGGAGCTTCGGCGTCCCGGCGCGGCTCGGAGATTGGTCGCGGCGGATTCCCGAGATCCACGCGCCGTACGGCTCGAGCGCGGCGAGCAGCGGCTCGACCTTCCGGATGTGGCAGCAGCGGTCGGGATCGCGCTCCCAGAGGTTCGGCCCCTCGCGTTTGTGCTGCTCGGCGACCGTGATCACGTCGGGGCGGATCAGCTCCAGGCCGTAGCGCTCAACGAGGTCCTCGCGCGTCTCGTAGGTCTCGCGGAAGAACAGGTGCGTGTCGAGCTCGACGACGTCGATCGGCAATCCGAGCTCGGAGACCATGTGCACGAGCACCGAGGATTGCTTCTGCCACGAGCACGAGAGGCAGAGCTTGTGGCCGAACTCGTCGTACGCCCACGTGAGCAGTTCCTCGGCGGTCATCGACTCGAAGTCGACGTCAGGAAGCGCGGGTGCCGGCACGCTCGCCAAGCAGGACCTCCTTCAGGGTGTCGCCGCGCAGGCCGAGCCGCAGCGTCTCGAGGGGAATGACTTCCTCCGGCGGGATGTTGCCGAGGTTCACCTCTGGGCCGAAGTGCTTCACGAACCACGCCTGGGAGGACTTCGTCGGCGCCTCGAAGATCAGGTCGTCGACGTCCACCGAGTGGGCGATCTCGTCGACCAGGCCGGTGCGCATCTCGCCGCTCGGCCGGAAGATGCCGGCCGTACCGCCCTC
>JBKOXJ010000023.1:0-18854 GCA_046724905.1 Actinomycetota bacterium
GTGTAGCCGGGAAGGGCCGTCTGCAGCGGACGGTCGAGGTCGAGCGCGATCGCGAGCGCGACGATCGCAAAGACCAGCCCGGCCGCGCGGCGGAGTCCCTGGGCATGAGTGCGGAGGAACCGCGTGCGTTCGGCCGCGCGCTGGCCGCCGACGGCGATCGCCAGCATGGGCAGGGCCGCGCCGAGGGCGTAGGCGAGCATCAGCGCGAACACCTTCCCGCTCACCTCGTTCTCCGCGGCCTTCACGGTCACGGCGGCGAGCACAGGGCCCGCGCAGGGGACGAAGACGAGCCCGAGGCTCGCGCCGAGCAGGAACCCGCCGCCGAGGTCGCTCTGCCGGCGGCGCGTGAAGCGGTAGAACGGCCGCTCGAGCAGGTATCCGACCCGCGGGAACAGCAGTCCGGCGGCGACCAGCAGCAGCAAGACGAGCGACAGGTTGCGGAGGAAGTCCTTCGGCAGACCGAGCGCGTCGAGCAGCGCCGTCGCGAACAGCGTGAAGAGCGTGAACGTCGTGACCAGGCCCGCGACGATCGCGAACGGCTTGCGCCTGCTGCCGGTGGCTCCTCCGCCGAGGACGAGCGGGAGCACAGGAAGCACGCAGGGCGAGATCGCAGTGACGACGCCGGCTACGAAGCCGATTCCGAGCAGCAGCAGCACTCGGTAGAAAGGGTAGTCCCGGCTCGGTTACGCCGGGCTTAAGACTGGGCCTTGGCGGCGGCGGGTTGCGCCTCGGGCGTGGGGGCCTCGCTGACGGCTTCGGGCTTGCCGTTCTGCGGCGTGGCCGTCTCGGCCTGGGCCTGAGTCTGCCCGCCGCGCTTCTTGCGCCGCCGTCTGCGCCGCCTGCCTGTGTGAGTCTTCGGCGCCGGCAGGTTCTCCGCGAGCGCCAGCGCGACCTCCTGGATCGGGCCGATCCGCTCGCGCGCCGCCTCGATCAGGTGCTTGGCACGGGGCGTGTAGGCCTCCGCCGAGGCGAGCAGCGCAACGCCGACCTGCAGCGGCTGCTCGAGCGCCGCGGTGACGAGTCGGGCCGCGTTCTCCTCGTGCCGGTGGCCCCTCGAGTTGGCTAGCGCGCCCAGCAGGCGCTTCGCCTCCGGGAACTCCTGGCTCGCACGCCGGTCCTGCACCTTCCGCGTCGCCCGCGCGAGCCGCCACGTCCAGCGCGCGAGGATCTGCTCCGGCGCGTCCGGCTTGGCCTCGCCGACCGCTCGCAGAAGGATGCGGATCCCTGCAAGCCGGTCCTTCTCCCACGTCGGCGCCTGGGTAACGAGCGTGACGAGGTCGTCGAAGTCGGCGCGGTCGATCCGCATCGCGACGCGGTCCGCGAGCGCCATCATCCGCAGGCGGCGGTTCGGGTTCTCCGCCGCGCAAGTCGTCAGGAACTGCTCGAGCGCCGCCTTGCTGGCGCGGCCCTCGGTCAGCTTCTGGACGAAGGCGGTGCGCTCGTCGAACCGGATCTGGCGCCCCGCGATCGTCGCCCAGAAGCGCTGCTCGTCCTCGTCCAGGTACTTCGGATCGACGCGCTGCCACTCGCGCTGGATCACGCTCAGCCGGCGCTTGACGTCGGGAGTGACCGGGACCAGCCAGGGCGCCGGCGTCAGCTTCCGGCGCGCGCGGCGCTGCATCCTCCGGCGCGGAGCCGGAGTCACCCGCGCGCCCTCGCGGTAGAAGTCCGCGTCGAGCAGGCTGTGCAGTGAGATGACCCGCTCGTTGTGCGTCGCGCCCTTGGGGACGAAGTCCACGACCACGCCCGCCTCCTTGCGTGGGTGCATGCGCATGATCCGGCCGATCCGCTGCTGGTAGACGCGGCGGCTCGCCGTCGGAGCGAGGTGCATGCAGACCGTCGCGCGCGGAGAGTTCCATCCTTCGGCGAGCAGCATCGCGTTGATCAAGACGTCGATCTCGCCGCGCTCGTAGGCGGCGAGGGTCTCGGCGAGCTTGACCGGCGGCGTGCGGCCGCTGACGGCCTCGGCCTTGAGGCCGGCGGCGCGAAACTCCTTCGCCAGGTGGTAGGCGTGGTCGACGCCTGCGGCGTAGACGATCCCCGGCGTCGCGTCGAAGCGGTCTCGGTAGAGGCTCGCAGCCGCCTGGTTGAGCGCCTCGTGGTCGAGGACCGCGGCTAGGGCGCGCTCGTCGAAGTCTCCTCCGACGATCGGCACCGAGGAGATCGCGGCGGCCGGAGGTACGCGGAGGTTCCGGAGCGGCGCGATCAGGCCGCGGCGGGCGGCGTCGGCGAGCGGGAGATCGTCCACCGAGGCCGGGAAGACGTCCGAGACCTGCTTCGCGATCAGCTGCTCCGTCGCCGTCATGCCGATGAAGATCGGCTCCGGGAAGCTGCGAATCGCCGCGCTCGTCTTCTCGCCGAGCGCCGTGTGAGCCTCATCGCAGATCACGAGGTGGTAGGCCTCGCGGCTCAGCGAGCCGACGTGGCGGGCGAACCAGGCGTACGTCTGGATCGTGATCGGGTTCTCCATCGGCGGCTCCTGGCCGCGCTCGATCGCCGGCGTGATGCGGTCCCGGTAGCCCTCAGTGGTCAGGTCCCGGTTGAACTGGGAGACGAGCAGGCGCCGGTGCGTGAGGATGAGCACGCCGAGCGTGCGTGCCGCCTCGACGAAGCCGGCAGCGGCGATCGTCTTGCCCGACGCCGTCGGGTGCCGGAAGCGGTAGCGGCGGACTGCGCCCGGGTCGTGCCGGAGCGGTTCGGCGCTCGCCGCCTCGGCCTCGGCGCTCGCTGCGACGGCGGGCTCGTCGTCGTCTTCGTCCTCCTCGGCCGCCTCCTCCTGCTGTGTCGTCGCGCCGTTGCCGTTCTGCTCGTCGGGCCACCGCTGCTGCGCGGCGATCAGCTCCGCGAGCATCCCAGCCAGCGCGTCGATCTGGTGGCGGCGGAGCTCCGTCCCGGACGCGAGCCGCGCCGGGTACTCCGAGAGCACGCGCTCGAGGCCGAGCATGAGGCCGTAGCGCACCTTCCAGCCGTACGACGGGCGCGATCGGCCCGCCTGCATCTCCGCGAGCGCGTCGTCCAGCGCCCGCCTACGGGCGGTGCCCGGAGCCAGGACGACGACTGGATCCTCGTCCGGGCGAATGAACTCCTCGCCGGCCCAGGCGGCTGCTGCGGTTGCTGCCGCGAGGTCCTCGGCCGCCTCCGGCGTGATCGTCGGCTGCTTGATTGCTTCCTGCATGTGTGCAGCACACGGGGTGCTGCCTGCCTGTGTGAAAAGTCGCGGGCTCGGAAGTCCCCTAGTCGAGCCGCGCACCCGAAGCATAGCCGATCGGAGCGGCGGCGGAGCTCAGGCGGGAGCGGCTGCGGGCTCGAGCGCGCCGAAACGGCGGCCCGCGGCGCGCTCGGAGATCCCCGTCTGGTCGAGGTGCGGCGTCACTCCGCCGAGCCAGAACGGCCACCCGGCGCCGAGCAGCAGGCACGTGTCCACGTCCGCGGCCTCGCCGACGACGCTCTCGTCGAGGAGGTGTCGCACCTCGTCGGCGATCGCCTCGAGTACCGCTTCGGTGAGCTCCTCGACGCTCCGCGGCCCCTCCTCGACGACGACGATCTCGTCCCGGCCCTCCGCGAAGGCGGCGAGCGTCGGCGAGAGCGGGAAGCGGTCTGGATACGCCTCGTGCAGGGTCTCGAGCACGTGGTAGGCGACGCGCGGGCCGACGAGCTGGAGCAGCACCGACGGCGCCATCGGCAGACCGAGCCGCAGCACCGCCTCGTCCGTCTCCTCGACCGTGTTGCCGTGCTCGAGCGCGTCCATCAGCACCGTCGTCATGCGCGTGAGGACCCGGTTGACGACGAACGCCGGTGCGTCCGCGACGAGTACGGCCCGCTTGTGCAGCCGCTGCGTTACGTCCCAGGCGGTGGCGAGCATGACGTCGTCGGTCGCCGGCGTCCGGACGAGCTCGACGAGCGGCAGCAGCGCGACCGGGTTGAAGAAGTGCAGCCCTACGTCCGCGCCCATTTCGGCCACGGACAGCGCCGAGGTGTTCGTCGCGAGCACGGCTTCGGGCGCCACCTGGCGGACTCGCTCGAAGACGTCCCGCTTGACGTCGAGCTGCTCCACGACCGCTTCGAGCACGAGGTCGCAGCCCTCGAAGACGTCGTACTCGGTGGAGCCGGTAACGATCGAGGCGAGGAAGCGCGCCTTGCCCTCGTCGTACCGGCCCTTGGCGACCTGCGCGTCGAGCTCGGCACGCACGAACTCGCGCGCTTCGTCCACAATCGACTGCTCGAGGTCGCGCATCACGACCGGCACCTCGAGCCTGCGAACGAAGAGCGCGGCGAGCTGGCGTGCCATCAGGCCGGCGCCGACGATGCCGACGCTCTCGACCTTTCGGGGCTCGACCTGCGGGATGCCGACGCCGCGCTTGGCCCGCCGCTCGACGAGGTTGAAGGCGTAGATCGAGTTCTGCGCCTGCGGCGAGGGGAGCAGCTCGGCCAGCGCGTCCTCCTCGGCGCGGTAGCCCTCCTCGCGCGACCAGTGCGCGGCGCCCTCGATCAGGTCGAGGGCCCGGTACGGGGCCGGCGTGGCGCCGTGAACCTGGGAGTCGACGCGGGCGCGCGCCTTCGCGACCACCTCGCCGATGTCGTCCAGATCGGCCACTGTCCGGGGTCTGACCCCTGACATGGCCTGGTCGGTCAGGAACGCGATCGACTTGTCCAGGAACTCCACCGGCTCGAGCAGCGCGTCCGCGAAGCCGAGCTGGTGCGCCTTCCGCCCGTCGAGCATCCGGTTCTGCCGCAGCGGGTTCTCGACGACGAACGCCACGGCCGATTCGGCGCCGACGAGGCGTGGCACGAGCTGCGTCCCGCCCCAGGCCGGGAAGATGCCGAGGAAGACCTCGGGGCACGCGAAGTGCCGGACGGAGCTCGAGATCGTCCGGTAGTCGCAGTGCAGCGCGATCTCGACCCCGCCGCCCAGGCAGGCGCCGTTGATGGCGGCGAGCGTCGGGAACGGCAGCGCGCTCAGGCGGCCGAACAGCTCGTGGCCGGCGCGGCTGCCCTCGCGCGCGAAATCGGCCGTGGCGTTCGGGAACTGGTCGATGTCGGCGCCCGCGCAGAAGACGAACGGTTTGCCCGTCAGCACCAGGCCGGCCCAGTCGCCGCGCTCGAGCTCGTCGAGGACGCGCTCCAGCGACTCGAGCGCGTGGCGGCCGAGCGTCGTCGGCTTCCGCCAATCCTCACCGTTGTCGATCGTGACAAGCGCGAGGTCACGCACGCGCTGGAGCTTGAACTCAGTCTCAGGCACGTTCCCAGAGCACCGCCGCGCCCATGCCCATCCCGATGCAGAGCGCCGTCAGGCCGTGGCGCACGTCCGGCCGCTGCCTGAAGCCGTAGGCGAGCTGCGCCGCGAGCCGGACGCCGGTCGCCGCCAGTGGGTGTCCGCACGCGATCGCGCCCCCGTACGGGTTCAGCCGCTCGTCCTCGGGATCGACGCCGAGCTCGTGGCACCACGTCAGCACCTGCACCGCGAACGGCTCATTCAGCTCGAAGAGGCCGATGTCGTCGAGCGTCAGGCCGGCGCGCTCGAGCACGCGGCGCGTCGCGGGAACCGGGCCGAGCCCCATGAGCTCGGGCTCCACGCCGGCGTAGGCGAAGCCGACGAGTCGCATCTGCGGCTCCAGTCCCAGCTCCCCGGCGACCTCGGCGGCCGCGAGCAGGCAGGCGGAGGCGCCGTCGGTCAGCCCGGCGGAGTTGCCGGCGGTCACCCGGCCGCCGGCCCGGAACGGCGTCCGCAGCTCGGCCAGGCCCTCGATCGAGGTGTCCGGCCGCAGGAACTCGTCCCGGTCGGCGACGCGCCAGCCCTCGTCGGTGAAGACGCTCATCGGCACGACCGTGTCCGCCATCACGCCGTCCTGCCAGGCGGCCGCGGCCCGGTGCTGCGAGCGCACCGCGAACGCGTCGGCGTCCTCCTTTGTGATCTCAGGGAAGCGGTCGTGGAGGTTCTCGGCCGTCGCGCCCATCGTCACTGCCGACTCGTCGACGAGCCGCTCGGCGACGAAGCGCGGGTTGAACTCCACCTCCGCTCCCATCGGATGGTGGCCCATGTGCTCGACACCCCCGGCGACGACGAGGTCCGCCGCGCCGAGCGCGATCTCGCCCGCGCCGGCCGTCACGGCCGTGAGGGCGCCGGCGCACATGCGGTCGAGCGCGAACCCGGGGACGCTCGCCGGGATACCCGCGAGGAGCGAGACGTCGCGTCCGAGCGTCAGCCCCTGGTCGCCGACCTGAGCGGTGGCGGCGATGATCACGTCGCCGATCCGCTCGACCGGCACCGCCGGATTCCGCTCGAGCAGCTCGCGTACGACCTTGACGGCCATGTCGTCTGCGCGCGTGCGCCAGAAGACGCCCTTCGGCCCAGCGCGGCCGAACGCTGTCCGCAGCCCGTCGACGTAGACGACCTCCCGTGCCATCCGAGGGAGAATATGCCGCCGTGGCCGAGTGGCAGGCGCACTTCGAGCGAGAGCAGGGACGCTACGAGGACGGGCTCCGGCGCCTGCCCGATGATCCGGACGAACGGCAGCGGCAGCTGACGCGGATCGCCAACGCCGCCTACGGCGCCGGTCTCGCGCTCCTGATGGACGGCCGGCGCGACGAGGCCGGCGATTGGTTCGATCGCGCGGCCGAGCGCTACCGCGAAAGCTTCGCGCTCGCCCCGCCCGGCAGCTGGGGCCGGCCGATCGGGGCGATCAAGGCGCGGCTCCTGGCGGGCGACCGGGCTGGAGCGGAGGACGAGGCAGTGTGGACGCTCGAGCTCGGCGCCGACGAGCAGGACTCCCCGATCGGCCGCTACGCCGCGTGTCTCGCGCTGGCCGTGCTCGGCCGCTGGGACGACCTCCGCGTTCTTGCCGACTCGATCCGGACGCGCGACGACTTCCCCGCCGCGGTCGCCGACGCGCTGGCGATGATCGCCGCCGAGGACGTCCTGGGCTACGCCGAAGCGGTCGAGGCGGTGCTCGAGTCGTTCGAGACACGCGAGGAGTACCTCGAGGACGTGCCGGTCGCCGACACCGTGGTCGTCCTCCAGGCGCTTGCCGCCATGCGCGGCATCGCAGCCGACCTTACGTCAGAGCTCCTGCCGGACTGACTATTCGTTCGACGTGTGCGGATGGGCGACGAGCGTGATCGAGAGCGGCTCCTTGCTCTTGTCCTCGAGCTCGTCGGCCTTGCCCGAAAGCTCCTGCCACAGCTCGCGTACGCGCTCGGGATCGAGGCGCACGGTCATCTGCGCGCTACGGAAACGGCCCTGCGGCCCGTACTTCGCCCAGCCGGCCTGCACCTCGTCGAGCATCGCCGCGTGGATGTCGCTCGTCGCGGTGCCGAGCAGCTCGGGCGCGACGCGGATCGTCTGAGCCACCGCGCGGTAGGGCTTCTCGCGGCCGCGGCCGCCGTCGGCGCGCTCGATCAGCCCCGCACGGAGAAGCATCCGGACGTGGAAGTGGAGATGCCCGGGATCCACTCCGAGCCGCTGCGCGAGCTCGCGGTTCGTCAGCTGCTCGTTGTCCTCGCCGAGCAGCTCGAGCACCTTGAGCCGAATTGGATGCCCTAGCGCCTTGAGCTGGTCCGGGCGACTGATCGTCAGGGCGGCCTGTGACTCCTCCACGGCGCGAATACATATAGAAATTGGCCGTTTCTGTCTAGAGAACGAGTTGTGAGGCCGCTTCACGATCGAGGATCACGACGGTTACGCCGTTCCTCGATCGAAGCACGCTCGCGGGCGTCCCCGGATCGGGCTCTTCGGCGAACGCGTTTCGCACGGCCTCGGCCTTCTGCTCGCCGACGACGTGGAAGAGCACGACGCGCGCCGCCGACAGCATCGGCAGGGTCAGCGTGACGCCGTCCATGCCGTCCGGACGGGCAACAGCCAGCGCGCGGCGCGACTGCTCGCGGAGCGACGACGCATGCGGGAAGAGCGAGGCGGTGTGGCCGTCGGGGCCGATCCCCATGTGGGCGAGGTCGAGGACGAGCCCGCGCGTCTCCTCGTCGTAGGCGTCGGCGGCGGCCTCGGCATCGAGCTCGCCGCGGATGCGGTGGACGGCACGGGGCGCCCGCGCGAGCCGGTCGAGCAGCGACTCCCGCGCCAGCCGGAAGTTCGACTGCTCGTCGTCGGGCGGGACGCAGCGCTCGTCGCCCCACCAGAGCCCCGCGGAACTCCAGTCAGGCAGGAGCTCGGCGGCGTGCTCGTAGGCCGGCCGCGGTGCGCTCCCGCCGGAGAGCGCAAGTTCACCGCCCGCGCGCGCGACCTCGACGAGCCGTTCGGCGACGGTGTGAGCAGCCTCGGCTGCCGTCTCGCGGACGACGAGCTCGTCCACCCCACGTAGCCCGCTCACTGCTCCCCGGCCGCCAGCTCGCGCGATCGCTCCATCGCCGCGTCCTCCGCGGCCACCCTGCGGGTATCCGCTGCGTCCCTCGGGGGAAACCATGTTTCCCCCGAGAGCCCTCTTCTTCCATGCGACGCCGCGAAGGAGCGCACGTTACGGCTCTCCAGCCGCAAGCTCGCGCGACCGCTCCATCGCGGCCTGAATGGCGTTGAGGAACGCCGCCCGAACCCCGGCGCGCTCGAGCTCGCGAATTGCCCGGATCGTCGTCCCGCCCGGCGAGGTCACCGCCTCGCGGAGCTCGACCGGGTGCATCTGCTCGTCGCGGAGCAGCTTCGCCGTCCCGAGCATCGTCTGGATCACGAGCTGGGTCGAGATCTCGCGGCCGAGCCCGAGCAGGATCCCGGCCTCGATCATCGCCTCGGCCAGCAACGCGAAGTACGCCGGTCCGGAACCGGAGACCGCCGTCACGGCGTCCATGTAGCGCTCGGGTACGCGCACGACGGCGCCGAGGTGCGAAAGGACCTCCTCCGCCAGCGCCAGATCCTCGTCTGCGGCGTGCGCGCCGGCGCAGATGCCGGCGATCCCCTCGTGGACGGTGGCCGGCGCGTTCGGCATCGCGCGTACGACGGCGACGCCCGGCGCCACGCGCTCCTCGATCGCCGAGGTCGGGATCGCCGCAGCGATCGAAAGCACGACCTGATCTTCGCCGAGCAGGCCGGCGATCTCCCCGAGCAGGGCGTCGAAGTCCTGCGGCTTGACGGCCACGACGACGAGCCGCGCGCCGGCGACCGCCTCGGCGTTCGAGAGCGTCGCCTGCACGCCGTAGCGCTCCGCGAGCTCGTCGACCCGCTCCTGCCGCCTGCCGGTGGCAACGATCTCGTCGGCCGTCCGCCAGCCGGAGGAGAGCAGGCCCGCGAGCAGCGACTCGCCGATCTTGCCTGCGCCGAGGATCGCGATCCGGCGCTCCTGAACGGCCATGGGCCGGAGTCTAGGCGGCGCGGTTCCGGATCCGCTCGGGCGGCCGCCGGATGCGCGCGCCCTCCGGCAGCGGGATCAGCCCGCGGCCGAAAGCGGACATCAGGTACACGGTCGCGAGACCCGCCCACTCGCCGTAGGGCTCGAGCAGCTCGGCGGTCTCGGCCGCCTCCACGTACCTGCCACGGAGCGCCGAGGCGAGCTTGACAAGGCCGAGATCGCCGACGAGCCCGCGCTCGTAGCGACCGAGCCCTTCGAGGCAGACGAGACCGACCGACCACGGGCCGATGCCGCGTTCCCGGGCGAGCCGCTCGGCGACCACGTCGGTCGGGAGCGCGCGCAGCCGCTCGAGATCGAGCCCGCGGCAGAGGCGAACGAGTCCCGCGGCGCGGCGCGCATGGAGGCCGAGCTTCCGGAGCTCCGCCGGCGAGAGCCGCCCGAGCCGCTGCGCCGTCGCGGGGGCCCGCAGGCCCTCGTGCTCGGGCGAGCAGGCGGCCACGATTCGCCACTCCAGCGCCCGGGCGACGTGCGACTCGATCAGCTGCCCGCAGAACGCCCGCAGCAGGGCATGCGCGACTGTGGGGACCCGGACCTGCCGCAGGCCCGCGAGCATCGGAATCGCGAACCGCAGGAGCGGGTCGCGCCGGAACCGACGCAGGAACTCGGAATGGTCGTCGTCGAGCGCGAGGCAGAAGCGGAGCTGCTCGATCGCGTAGTCGCTCTCCGCGCGCAGGCAGACGGTGCCGTCGAGCCGCTGCCAGGCCTGCGCCCGCTCGACCCCGTCGCGGGTCTCCAGCGTCGCCGTCAGCACGCCGTCGCGGAAGCGGCGCGTCGCGTCCCCGGCCCGCCGGGCGGTCAGGAGGAGGGAGTAGGGGCCGGAGGGTCTGAGGCGCGCCTCGCGCGTCACCGCTCCGCCGCGGCGGGCGCCGCCGATTGGATCCGGACCCCGAAGTCGGCGGCCTTCTCGAGCGCGTCGAGCGCGTCAGCCTCGCGTCCGGCCTGACGGAGGAAGCGCGCCCAGGCGCGGTAAGCGTTCGCGCACTGGCGCCAGCGTCCGTGCTCGGCGAGCAGCCTCACGGCGTCCTCGAAGGCGTCGTCCGCCTCGGACGCCTGCCCGAGCGCCGCAAGCGCCTCGCCGAGAGCCGCGTAGGCCTCGCCTTGCATGGCCTCGTCTTCGTCGGACTCGAGCAGATCGAGCGCCTCGCGCGCCTTCGCGGCCGCCTCTTCGGGACGGCCGAGGAGCACAGCGCACTTCGCCTGCTCGGTGCGGAGGTTCGCGACGTCGAGCACGTCGCCGTGGCGGACGAGCAGCGAGTCCGCCTTCTCGAGGTGCGTGGCGGCCTCTTCGGCGCGCGCGTCGGAGACCATGATCGTCCCGCAGAGGAGGTGCGCCTTCGCGAGGTTGACCGTGTCCTCCGTCGCCTCGAGCAGAGCGATCGCCTTGCGGACGTACGCGAGCGCAGCCGCGTCCCGGCCTTCCATCTCGTACAGCCGCGCCAGCGACCAGTAGAGCCGGATATGCGTGTACGGGTCTGCGAGCGGCTCGGCGCGCTTGACCGCTTCCTTGACGACAGACTCCGCGCGGCGGAGGTCGCCGAGGTCGGCGAGGGCGTAGCTGAGGTAGGTCGCGAAGCGGATGTACGCCGCGGTGTTGTCGAGAGTGTCCTCGGTGACGCGGTCGAGGCACTCCTCGAACAGCTCGACGGCCTTGTGCGGCTGGCCCTGCGCGGCGTACGAGCGCCCGAGGGCCGCGTACACGTCGGGGCGGGACGACGGGCTCAGCGCGGTGGACTCGAGCGCCGCTTCGAGCTCGCGGACGGCTTCGTCGTGCCTGGCCTGTTGCGCCGCGGCAAGTCCGAGACCGACGCGAGCCCGGGCGGCCGACGCCGCGTCGCCTGCGCCGACGGCCGCGTCGAGGACCTGCCGAAGCGTCTCGGTCGCCGCCTGCGGATCCTCCGCGAGCCGAAGCTCGAGCTCGGCCTCGCTCAGGCGCAGCTCCCGCTCGTCGACGTCGCGGATCTCGGAGCCGGTCTCGAGGTACTCCGGCGACACCTGGAGCTTCCGCGCCAGCAGTCTCAATGCCTTCACCGAAGGCCTGCGCGAGCCGGCCTCGATCCGCGAGATGTAGGCGTAGGAGACGCCCGGGGCGGAGAGCTCGCGCTGTGAAAACCCTCGTTCGCGGCGCAGGCGCTTGAGCCGCTCGCCGATCGACTCGGCGCCGCGCTGCGTGTCCTCGGACATGTGGGGTCGCAGTCTTACCGCTCGCCCAGACGGCGTCAACGGGAAGGTGCCTTGACAACAAAAGGTCATGTCTTATTCCGTAAGAACGCGGCCAGGTGCGGCCGGACACGCTGACAAGGGAAACGAGGAAGGGAGGTGTCGCGTGAAGGGTCGTGTGTACGCGATCCTCGTTGCGCTCGGCGCAGTCGCGCTCGCCGCGCTGAACGCGACGGGCCCCTGGGGCCCGTAGAGCGGGCAGGGGCGGGGACGGGCTGCCGTCCCCGCCTCTCCCTCCTAGTACGCTCATTGACGTGGGCACGGCGCTCGCGCTCGGCGTCTACGCGGCTCTCCTAGCCGGCGCGTCGGTGCTCGTCTGGCGGCGGCCGCTCCTCGCGGTCTACGCGTTCGTCGTCGGGCTGGCGCTGCACAACGCGGTGATGGCGGGCCTCTTCGGGCTCGGCGTGCGTGGCCACGGCCTGACGCTGATCGCCGCGTGGAAGGAGATCCTGCTCGCGGTCGCGCTCGCCCGCGCGGGCCTCGACGCTTGGCGCGCCCGCCGGCTGCCGTTCCGGCCGGGGGCGATCGATCTCCTCGCTCTTGCGTTCGCGGCCCTCGTCCTCGTGTACGCGCTGGTTCCGCAGGAGGCGCTCGGGGGCGAGGCGGACTCCGAGACCGTCCTGTACGCGATCCGCCACGACCTCACGCTTGTCGGCGCATTCTTCCTCGGGCGCTCGCTCGCGCTCGACGGGGCCGAGGTGCGGCGCCTGGCGTGGTGGATCCTCGGCGCCGCCGCGGCGGTCGCAGCAACCGGGCTCGTGGAGGAGTACACGGTGCCGATCGAGTGGTGGCGCGACGCTCACGTCCCGGGCTACTTCGCCGACCAGCTCGGCTTCGACTACCACGGTCCCGCGCGGCTCCCGGAGAACTTCGTCTTCAACACCGGCGACGAGCAGGACCTCCTGCGCCGGCTCGTTTCGACGTTTCTGAGCCCGCTCGGAACGGCATTCATGCTCGTCGCGGCGCTCTGCCTCGCAACCGTGCTGCGCCTGCGGCCGCTGCCCGTCGCGCTCGCCGGCGTTTGCTTCGCGGGACTTCTGTTCACGCACACGCGGGCGGGGCTCGTTGCACTCGCCGCCGGCCTCGTCGTGCTGGCGCTCGCGCGCCGGAGGCTCTGGCCGCTGCCGGCCGCGGTCGCGGTCCTTGTCGCCGGAGCCGCCTTCACGTCGATCTTCCCGTCCGTCGCGCCGGAGACGCACTGGTTCCCGGCCGACCTCGCGTACCAGCGCGCCCGCGCGAAGCAGCTCGGCGTGCCGCCGCGCGAGGCGATCAGCCTGCGGGAGCCGTCGATCCGCAGTCACCTGACGAGCCTGCGGGACGGGCTCGAGACCGTCGGCCGCCATCCGCAGGGCTACGGGCTCGGCAACGCCGGCGCGACTGCCGCGCGACGCGACGTCCCGCTGAAGGCGGGGGAGTCGACGTACACCGAGCTCGGGGCCGAGATCGGGCTCGCCGGCATGGTCCTGTTCGTCGTCTGGAACCTGTGGCTGCTCGTCGCGCTCGTGCGCCAGGGTCGCGCCGGCTCGCGGGCCGCCGCCGGAGTGGCCGCGGCGCTGGCCGCGGTGCTTGCGCTCGCCGTCCAGACGGACGTGCTCGGCGTTCCCTGGATCGCGTTCTGCGTTTGGCTGCTCGGCGGCGCCCTGCTCGTTCCGGTGCCCGACCAAGCGCCGAGCGCGGAAGCTAGGCTGGCCACATGGGCACCACGATCGACCCGCGCGTCGACATCGGCCACATCCACCTGAAGGTCTCCGACATCGACCGGGCGCTCGCGTTCTATCGGGACGTCCTCGGGTTCGAGGTTCAGGCACGCATGGGCCCCGACGCCGCGTTCATCAGCGCGGGCGGGTACCACCACCACATCGGGCTGAACACGTGGGAGTCGAAGGGCGGGCATCCGCCGCCGCGCGAGACGACCGGCCTCTACCACGTCGCGATCCGCTACCCCGATCGGAAGACGCTTGCGCACGCCGTCCGGCGGGTGATCGACGCCGGGATCCCGCTCAGCGGCGCGAGCGATCACGGCGTCAGCGAGGCGATCTACCTTCAGGACCCGGACGCGAACGGCATCGAGCTCTACCGCGACCGCCCGAAGGAGGAGTGGCCGAGGCCTCCGAGCGGCGACGGCGTCGCCATGTTCACGAGGCCGCTCGATCTCCAGGGGCTGCTCGCGGAGGCGGACTAATGTGACGCTTGCGGAGCCGACCATCAGGACGCGCGGCGCGCCCGAGCGGTCGCGGCTTGTGTGGGCGGTTCGGGCGAGCGGCGCAGACAGACGCGCGGATGAACCGCGCGTCCTGAAAGAGGGCGTCAGCGACGCCCTCGGCGCGTCCGTTCGACCCGCTCGACCTCATTTCGGAGCCGCTTCTTAGTGGGCAAGGGCTACGCCGAAGGGCCGGCGGCCGAGGAGGCGGAGGCGAGGCTCGACGCGCTCGAGCGCGGGGAGGGCGAAGTCGAGCACGCCGAGGAGGCGCTGGCGGTCTACGGAGCGACCGCGGACGAGCCCGAGCGGCACTTCCTGGGCTGGGTCGGCGAGGTCGACCCCGACGCGCTGTTCGAGTCGGGCGAAGCCTGGGGAATCGTCGTCCGGCGCGAAGTGGTTCGGCGCGAGCGCGCCTAAGGGGCGGAGGTGAACGTGAACGTCCTGTTCCCTGTCAACGCGGTCCGACCTCCCACCTGATCGGGTCCTGCGAGTCAGTGTCGACGCCGCGCGCGCGGAGGACGCTCGCCACGAGCTGGCGGCGGTGCGCGTCCCACGTGACGATGTGCGCCACGGCGCCGCCGAACGTGAACGTCTCCGGCGGATCGCAGGTCGCGTCGACGAAGGAGGTGTCCCACGCCTCCCGGGCGCGGATGTCGCGAACAAGCTCGAGCAGTGCCGGGCCGGCCTGCTCCAACCGGGAGCTCATCCCGTCCAAGGTCGTGTCCTCCGATTCCTCGAAGGCGCGGCCGGCGATCGCCGCGCTCCACATCTCCTTCGTGAACACGAGCCGGTTCAGCATCGAGCGGATCGTGGGCTCGTCCTCGTGGAAGGCCGGCGTCGGCGGGTTGAGGCGAACCGGCTCGTCGAGAGCGGCCTCGGGAAGCTGGGCCGCGTTCTCGATCAGCCGCTGCGTGAGCTGGTTGTTCTGGTCGATCATCCGGTCGGCAAGGTCCATCGGTTTCCTCCTCGGGTCGTCGCCCGGGACGAGCAGGCCGCCGGGCGGATGGAAGTGGATGCCGTTCGGTGCGCTCAGCCGGAACGCATCTGTCCCTCCCGCGCGGAACTCGCTGGGCGTCGTGCCAAAGGCCCGCCGGAACGCACGCGTAAACGCCTCCGGCGAGCCGTAGTCGGCGCCGAACGCTGCCTCGGTGACGGACGCGCCGGTGCCGAGTTGATACGCCGCGCGCTCGAGCAGCAGGCGCCGGCGGAAGGCTCCCGGCGACTCGCCGAGCGCCGCGCTCACGAGCCGGTCGAAGTGGAACCGGCTGAGAAAGACGCGGCTCGCAAGCTCAGCGCCTGCCGCGGGATCGTCGATGCTCCCGATCAACACGTCGACGAACTGGCGGAGACGGTCCTGGGGAACGACTGCCACTACGACGTCCTCGGGCGGAGTGAGGGCAGCCGGTCCACTCGCAGCACGAGCACGAAGCGGCGGCGCAGCCGTCGCGGCACCTGCATTGCGGCCTGACGGAGCAGCGCCGCGCGCTCGCGTGCGAGAAGGCTTCGGAGTTCCTGATCATGAGGCTCCATCGCTGTACTCCTCCTTTCGGAGGTCATCCTGGGCTCGGCGCGGCCCACCCGCCTGATCGCCTTTGCTCAGCTGAGGCGGGCGGCCACGTCGCTCATGCGCTCGAAACGGGCGCCGGTCTCGAGTGCGTGCTCGACGAAGCGCGAGAGCATCGCGATCCGATGGCCGCGGCCGATGACCTGCGGATGCATCGTCACCGTGAGCACGCCGCCGTCCACGTTCGCGTCCATCCAGTCGAGCTCGCCTTGCCAGATCTCGAGCACGTCGCTCGGCGTCGCGCCGCCCTTGCGGTAGGGGTCGAAGTTGAACTGGAAGTGCACCCAGTCGTCGAGCTCGAACGAGAGCGGAAGCTCCCAGAACCGGGCCTCACGCCCACGCTGGAGCGGCTCGCCGCGGGCGACGCGGTCGCCGATCCGCGGCCGGAACGGCCGGTAGTCGTCGGCCATCAGGCTCGAGTCGTAGAGGAACCCGAGCTCCTCGATCAGCTCGAGCGTGGACGGCGACAGGTCCGCCGACGGCGAGCGGTAGCCGAGCGGCTCGACGCCGAGGCGCTCGAGCGCCGCCCAGGCGCGCTCCATGTCGGCCCGCTCCTCGTCGCGCGACTGGCGGCTCGGATCGACGTGCGCGTACGAGTGGTGCGCGACCTCGTGTCCCGCTGCCAGGATCGACGCGCTCTCGTCCGGGAACGACTCGAGCGTGTGGCCGGGAACGAAGAACGTCGCTTCTGGGCCCGTAGTCGTCGAGGAGCTTCAGCACGCCCGGGGCGCCGACCCGCGCCCCGTACTCGCCGCGCCAGCGCATCGCCGGGGTCGGGTCGTCGTATGCGAGCCAGACCGACAGCGCGTCGAAGTCGAACGTGAGGCAGACGGTGCTCGAGGGCATCAGTCGACCCGCAACGGGCCCCGCTCGGTGACGGCGCGGAGCTCTTCGCGGGAAGCCGGAGCCGCCCACTCGACCCACCAGTCCGCGCCGGCCGCCGCCACCCCGGCGATCTCCTCATGCTCCTCGTCCCAGTTCTCGCGCCGCTCCTGGCCGCCGACGGAGATCGTCCACTCGCGGTCGCGGGCACGTGCACGGAGGTCGCGGACATCGTCGGCGACCAGGTGGCCGCCGGCCCGTCGGTAGAGGCACGACCCGTCCCAGCGCAGCGACCGCTCGATCGCCCGCGGGTTGGGGTAGCCGCCGCCGATCCAGATCGGGATTCGGGGCTCCTGCACCGGTCTCGGCAGGAACGCTACTTCGTCGATCGCAAAGTGCTTTCCGTGGTAGGAGAACGGCTCGCCCGTCCAGAGCCCGGCAAGGATCTCGAGCCCCTCGTCGACGCGCTCCGCACGTTTCCGGTCGTCCGTGATCTCACCGAAGTGGCCGAAGCCCGGGTCTCCGGTGTCGCCGATTCCGACGCCCACGATCAGGCGGCCGTCGGAAAGCTGATCGATGCCGGCCGCCGCGCGGGCGACGTTCCACGGCCGCCTGCGCGAGAGAGCCACGACTTCGACGCCGAGCCGGACCCGACTCGTGCGCATCGCCATCGCGGCGAGCGCGACGCACGTGCTGCAGGTCGGCCGCGCCGGGTCGCCCTGGTAGCAGACGTAGTCCTCGAGGAAGACGCCGTCCCAGCCGGCGGTCTCGGCGCGCTCGGCCAGCTCGACGAGGAAGCGCGGGTCGCCGCACTCACCGCCGGTCGGCAGGGCGAGGCCGTACTGCATGTCAGTCCACCCGCAGCGGGCCGCGTTCGACAGCCGCGCGCATCGCCTCGCGGTCCGCGGGGGCGACCCACTCGACCCACCACTCCGCACCCGCGTTGCGCACCGCGCTCACGTGCGTGCGCTGCTCGTCCCAGTCGTCGAACCGACCGGTGCCGCCTGCCGCGATCGTGTACGGCCTGTCGCCGGCGTTGGCGCGGATCGCCCGCACGTCGTCCGGCGTCAGATTGCCGCCGCCGTGCTTGTACAGGCACGACCCGTCCCACCGCGCGGCGCGGCGCGTCGGGCGCGGGTTCGGGTAGCCGCCGCCGATCCAGATCGGGATCCGCGGCTGCTGAACCGGTCTCGGCAGGAACGTGACCTCGTCGACGGTGAAGTGCTTGCCGAGGAAGCTGAAGGGCTCGCCGGACCACAGGCCGACGAGGATCTCGAGGCTCTCGTCGAGCATCTCGGCGCGGACCCGCGGCCGCATCTCCTCGCCGAAGCGCGCGAAGCTCGCGTCCGGCTCGGGTCCGACACCCTCGCCTGTGTCGCCGAGGCCGACGCCGAGCACCATTCGCCCGTCCGAGAGCTGGTCGATCCCGGCCGCCTCGCGGGCGACGTTCCAAGGCCGTCGGCGGGCAAGCGGCGTCACTTCGATCCCGAGCACGATCCGGCTCGTTCGGACCGCCATTCCGGCGAGCGCGACCCAGGTATCGCAAGTCGGCATCGCCGGGTCGCCCTGGTAGCAGACGTAGTCCTCGAGGAAGACGCCGTCCCAGCCGCCGGCCTCGGCGCGCTCGGCGAGCTCGACGAGGAAGCGCGGGTCGCCGCACTCACCGCCGGTCGGCAGGGCGAGGCCGTACTGCACGCGGACGACTGTAGTCTCAGACGGGATGGCCGAGCAGCGCGACCGCTGGGCCCAGTGGCTCCTCGAGCGGCGCCAGGGCAGCGCCGACGAGGAGGCCTATCGCCGTACGCTGGAGACGCTGCGGCCGGTGCGGGAGCGCGTGCTCGACAACGCAGCGCTCGGCGAACGCGACGTCCTGCTCGACGTCGGCACGGGCGACGGGCTGATCGCGTTCGGCGCGCTCGACCGGCTCGGCGCCGAAGGCCGTGTCATCTTCAGTGACGTGTCGCAGGACCTGCTCGACGTCTGTCGTGCCCGGGTCGACGGCGACTCGCGCGCGGAGTTCGTGCTCGCCCGCGCGGAGGACCTCGCGCCGATCGGCGACGCGTCGGTCGACGTCGTCACGACGCGGTCGGTCGTCATCTACCTCGATCGGGCCGAGAAGGAGCTTGCGTTACGGGAGTTCTTCCGCGTGCTGAGGCCCGGCGGCCGGCTGTCGATCTTCGAGCCGATCAACGTCTTCGGCCGCGAGGAGCGGCGGAGCGAGTTCTTCGGGCTCGAGACCGGGCCGGTCGCGGACCTGGCGGAGACGGTCAAAGCAGCCTACGACGAGCGGGCGCCGGGCGAGAACACGCTGATCGACTTCGACGAGCGCGACCTGCTCGCGTGGGCCGAGGCGGCCGGATTCTCGAAGGTCCGGCTCGAGTACGAGGCTCGCATCATCCACGGTGTCGCGTTCGCGTGGGAGAAGGACGACGAGGCGCCGCCGTGGGAGACCTTCCTGAACATGTCCGGCAACCCGCTCGCGCCGACGCTCGCCGAGGTGCTCGACGAAGCGCTGACGCTGGAGGAGCGCGAGCGGTTCGTCGCACACATGCGGCCTGCGTACGAGGCCAGGAAAGGGACGAGCCGGATGGCCGCGGCGTACCTGCGCGCGGTCAAGGGCTAGCGGGTCGTGGCCCCCCCCCACCCCCCCCCCCCCCCCGGATTGCGAGAGGGTGTGGGGCGGTGTCACGGACACTGTAGCAAG
>JBKOXJ010000167.1:0-8740 GCA_046724905.1 Actinomycetota bacterium
GCCTTCTACTCGCACGCGGCCGGCGCGGCCGCGTTTCCGGGTCTCGTGCTCGCGGACGGCCTCGGCTTCTCGCCTCTGCTCGGCGCCTTCGGAACGGCGCTCGTCGTTGCGGTCGCGGTCGAGCGGCTGAGCCGCGGCAGTGGCGCCTACGACACCGCGACGGCGCTCGCGCTGGTCGGCGCGCTCGCCGGCGGGATCGTCCTCTCGAGTGACGTCTTCCACGCGGGTGCCAACGTGGACACGCTCCTGTTCGGCAGCGTCCTGCTCGTCGACGGTCGCGATATCGCCGCCGCCGCAGTCGCAACCGTCGCCGCGCTGGGCGCGACCGTGGTCGTTGGCCGCCGCTGGCTTGCGGCCGGATTCGACGCGGAGACCGCGGGCGCCCTCGGCCTCCGCTCGGCCGCGCCTGATCTCGCCCTGCTCGTGCTCGTCGCCGCCGGCGTCGTCGCCGCCCTCTCGGCGCTCGGGGCGCTGCTCGCATCAGCGCTCTTCGTCGTCCCAGCGGCAACCACCCGGCTGTGGGTGTCGCGGGTTCCGCCGTGGCAGCTCGCCTCGGCCGTCCTTGCGGTGGTCGAAGGGCTCGTCGGGGTGTGGCTCTCCGTCGAGCTGAATGTGCCGCCCGGCCCGGCGGTCGCGGTGCTCGCGGGAGCGGTCTTCGTCGTCTCGGCTCTCGCGCGGACACGCGTCGCCACGGTGGCCGTCGCCGCATTCCTCCTCGCCGGCTGCGGAGCGTCCTCGGCCGCCGCACCGGGTCGCGTCGCCGTCGTCGCGACCACGACGCAGATCGGCGACTGGGCGCGCGAGGTCGGCGGCGCGAACGTCGACGTGCACCAGCTCCTGCAGCCGAACACCGATCCGCACGAGTACGAGCCGCGCCCGGACGACGTCGTGGCGACCGCCGGGGCGAAGGTCGTGTTCGAGAACGGCGACGGGCTCGACGGCTGGATGACGAAGGTCGTCTCGCGGTCGGGCAGCCATGCAACCGTGGTCGACCTCGGCGCGAACGTCCCCATAAAGCGGCCCGGCGACCCGCACTGGTGGCACGACCCCGTCAACGCCGTCGCGGCCGTCCGCACGATCCGCGACGCCTTGATCGACGCCGACCCGGACCACCGACAGGCGTACACGCGGCGTGCGGCGGCCTACGCGGCGCAAATCCGGGAGCTCGACCGCCGCATCAGGTCGTGCTTCCGGGCGATCCCGCGTAAGCGGCGGCGCCTCGTCACCGACCACGACGCGTTCGGCTACTTCGCGCGGCGGTACGGCCTCGAGATCGTCGGAGCCGTGATCCCGTCCCTGACAACGCAGGCGCAGCCCTCGGCCGGGGAGACCGCGCGGCTAATCGCCTTGATCCGCCGCGAGCACGTCCGCGCCGTCTTCCCGGAGAGCTCCGTGAGCCCGCGCCTCGTGCGCGCGATCGCCCGCGAGACCGGCGCGACCGCGCGCTTCACGCTCTACGGCGACACGCTGGGGCCGCGCGGCTCGCCCGGCGCCACGTATCTCGGGATGGAGGGTGCGAACGCCTCGGCGATCGCACGCGGCCTCACCGGCCGAACGTGCCGCCTGTCGTGAGACTCGTTGCCGCGTCGAACTTGAGCGCCGGCTACGGCGGACCGGCGGTCCTCGAGGACGTGACCTTCCGGCTGGAGGCGGGGGAGCGGATCGCGGTCCTCGGACCGAACGGCGGCGGCAAGTCGACGCTCTTCCGGACGCTGCTCGGCGAGCTGCGTCCCCTCCGCGGCTCGGTCGAGGTCCCCGAGCGCCTCGGCTACGTCCCGCAGACCGAGCGGTCGCGCCTCGACTACCCCGTGAGCGCCCTCGACGTCGTGCTGATGGGGACGCTCTCCCGGATCCCGTGGTGGAAGCCGCTGTCGCGCCGCGAGCGCCGCGCCGGCCTTCGCGCGCTCGAGCAGGTCGGCCTCGGCGGCCTTGCCCGCACCTCGTTCGGCCGGCTCTCCGGCGGGCAACGGCAGCGGGTCCTGCTTGCGCGGGCGCTCGTCCAGGACGGCGCCGCGTTGCTCCTCGACGAGCCCTTCAGCGGCGTCGACCAGCCGAGTGCGGAGCTGATGGAGCGGCTCTTCGGGGAGCTCGTCCGCGAGCGGCGGGGGTTGTTGATCGCGACGCACGACGTCGAGCAGGCGCGCATCTCCGACCGCGTGCTCTGCCTCAACCGCCGGCAGGTCGCGTTCGGCCCACCGCAGGAGACGTTGACGACGGACGTGCTGGAGCGAACCTACGGCGCGGCGATCGTGGCGCTGCCTGCAGCCGAGGGCGAGGCGCGGGCGATCGTCCCGCCTCACCACCACTGATGCACTGGCTGGCCGATCCCTGGACGCACGGCTTCATGCAGCACGCCTTCGTCGAACTGACGCTGCTCGGCGTCGTCGGCGCCGTCCTCGGCTGCTGGGTCGTCCTCTACGGACTTTCCTACAGCGCGGAGTCGCTCGCCCATGCGCTCTTTCCTGGACTCGTCCTTGCTGCGCTGCTCGGCTGGCCACTGCTGCCCGGGGGTCTGGCAGGGGCACTCGTCGCCGCGGTCGCGATCGCGCTCGCCTCCCGCACTCCGGCGATCGGACGCGACACCGGCGTGGCCGTCGTGATCACGAGCCTCTTCGGATTCGGCGCCCTCCTCGGCCTGGCTCCGGCCTCGCCGCCGGGGCTCCAGAGCCTGCTCTTCGGGGACGTGCTCGGCGTGACGGCAGGGGATCTGGCCGTCGCGGCCGCCTTTGCAGGCGCGGCGCTCGTCGCTCTCACCCTCGCGCACCGGTCGCTGCTCGCCGTCGGCTTCGACCGTTCGGCTGCACGCTCCCTCGGGGTCAGCGCGCCGCTGGCGGACGCGGCCGTGCTCGTGCTCGTCGCAGGCACGGTCGTGATCGGGGTGCAGGCCCTCGGCAACCTGCTCGTCGTCGCCGTGATCGTCGCCCCCGCCGCGAGCGCACGCCTGCTCGCCTCGCGGATGCTCCCGATGATGAGCCTGGCGGTGGCGCTCGCGCTGGTCGCCTCGGCGGCCGGGCTCTACGCGTCGTACTACCTCGAGACCGCCGGCGGCGCGTCGGTCGCGCTGGCGATGGTGACCGCGTACCTCGTCGCGACAGCCTGGCATGCCGTCCGCGCCGGCTGAGACCCGTCGGCCGTCGTCGCCAGCATGTCGGGACGACGGGCTACGGAGGCATGTCACCGGGCGACCGGATTCGGGTCTTCGAGACTCCTCCGCCCCCGCCCGGCAGCCCCGCCACCGAGCGGCTTCTCGATCGGCGGAACGACCTTCACGGACGCGATCGAGTCGACGAGCGCGGCCACGACTTCCTCGGCCACCGCCTCCTCGGCGACGCACACGAGATCCACCCGCACTAGCCGAACCTTGACCTTACTCGGCGCAGCGTGGTAGGTCCGCGCTCGCCGTCTCGAGAAGGAGGGAGAGATGAGAAAGAGCCTGCTGGCAGCGCTGCTGCTTGCCGCGGCGCTGGTCGTCGCGCTGGTGGCAAGTGGACCGGGTAGCGCGACGCAGACGGGCGCCTCGCGCGTGGTGGCGAAGCCGACGGTGGGCAAGGCAGTGGCCTTCGACTCGACTCCGCCGCTCGCCGAGATGAAGCCGCACAAGCCGACGGCGACCGAGGCGCCACCGAACGTCGGCGAGCGCGGAGGCGGGCCTCCGAGCGACAAGCCGCACAAGAAGGACGGGGCGCTTCAGACCGCCGTGACCACCGCGGCGATGCCGGCGCCGCTCCTGACCTTCGAAGGCCCGAACAACGCAGACAACCTGCGCATCTTCGGGTTCAGGGTCAACCCGCCAGACCCGAACGGCGACGTCGGGATGCAGCAGTACGTCGCGATGACGAACCTCACGTTCGCGGTCTACTCGAAGACCGGGACGCTGCTCTTCGGCCCGGCCGACACCGGCACGCTCTGGCAGGGCTTCGCGGTCGAGGACTGCACGGACCCGAGCGGCGATCCGATCGTGCTCTACGACGACATCTCGAACCGCGGGATCCTGACCCCGTTCACGACGCGCGGGCCGGAGTACTTCCACTGCGTGGCCGTCTCGCAGACGCAGGACGCGCTCGGTCCCTACTACCGGTACGCGTTCTCGACCGGCCTGAACTTCCCGGACTACCCCAAGTACGGCGTGATGCCGAACGGACTGTTCATCACGGCGCGGGAGTTCGATCCGGCCGACAACGAGTCGATCGGGATCTACGGGATCAATCGGTACAAGCTGATCGTCGGAGACCCGAGCCCGGAGATCGTCAAGTTCCAGCTGACCGGCCCGCCGTACCTCGTCGGTGACGGCTTGCTGCCCGCCGACCTGGACGGGAAGCGGCTGCCGCCGCCGGGCAGCCCTGAGTACTTCCTGGGGTCGATGGACGACGACGCCTTCGACGGCGCGCCGTTCGACGCGCTGAACATGTTCCACCTGTTCGTCAAGTGGGACGACCCGGGCTCGGCGACGTTCGACTTCGTGAAGTCGGTGCCGATCTCGGAGTACGACACGATCTTCCCGTGCGCCCCGGGCAGCCGCGACTGCCTCCCGCAGCCCGGCATCGTGAACCCGGCGCAGTACCTCGACATCCTGTCGTACCGGCAGCGGCCGGTCTGGCGGTTGCAGTACCGCAACTTCAAGACCTACGAGACCCTCGTCACGAACCAGTCGGTCGAGGCGCGGCCCGGCATCGCCGGACTCCGTTGGTGGGAGCTCCGGAACCCGCTCGATCCGGTGCTGTACCAGGAAGGCACCTGGTCGCCGAACGACGGGATCCACCGCTGGATGGGGAGCGCCGCCCTCGACAAGCAGGGCAACATGGCGCTCGGCTACAGCGTCGTCAACGCGACGAACGTGTACCCGGGCATCCGCTACGCCGGACGGCTGACGAGCGACCCGCTCGGGCAGCTCGGACAGGGCGAAGCGGTGCTCCAGAACGGCAGCGGCTCGCAGCTGACGACGAACTCGCGCTGGGGCGACTACACGTCGATGAGCGTCGACCCCAAGGACGACTGCACGTTCTGGTACATGAACGAGTACTACGCGATCACCGAGCTGGCGGCCTGGCAGACGCGCATCGGCGCGTTCAAGTTCCCCGGCTGCACGTAGCCGACTCGTAGCTTGTCGCCACGGGCCTGCCCCGGCGCAGGCCCGTGGCGGCTTAGAAGCGTTTGAAACTGAACTCAAGCGGATCGACCGGTCAGTTCAGACGGACGCGCGGATGAACCGCGCGTCCTGACGACGGCGCCGCAAGCGTCGCCTTATTGCTCTGGAGCACCTGTTCGCATACGCTGAGCCGAGCTTCCCGCGACGAAAGGAGGTTCGTCGATGACTGAGTTGTCCGTCTGCCGAGCCTCCGGTCGCGCCTGCTAGCGGTCTACCCGCGCTCCTGAGGCTCTGATCTGCGCCCGTTCGGGCGCTTTCGGTTCCTACAGCCAAAGGAGTTCAGTTGAACCTGCAAGAGCTCGGCTGGGACGCGTTCTTCGCGGACGCCTTCCAGCCGTACCGACAACAGAGTCTGATCCCGGCGCGCGTCGCTGCGCGCCACCACGGGCCGTGTGAGCTCTTCACCGAGCTCGGGCGGCTCGGCGGCCTGCCCTCCGGCAAGCTGGCGGAGGAGGAGCTGCCGGCAGTCGGCGACTGGGTTGCCGCACGCCCGCTCGACGGCGAGCGCAAGGCTGTGATCGAGGCGGTGCTCCCGCGCCGCTCGGCCTTCACGCGCAAGGAGGCGTTCCGGCGCACCGTCGAGCAAGTCGTGGCCGCGAACGTCGACACCGTGTTCGTGGTGACCGCCTTCGGAGGAGACCTGAACGCCCGCCGGCTCGAGCGCTACCTGACCGCCGGGTGGGACAGCGGCGCGAACCCGGTGATCGTCGTAAACAAGAGCGACCTCGCCTACGACGCCGAGGCCGAGCTCGCTCCGATCGAGGCGGTCGCTCTCGGCGTCCCGGTGCACACCGTCAGCGCGGTCACGGCCGACGGCCTGGACACGATCGAGGCCTATCTCGAGCCTGGCCGGACGGTCGCGCTGCTCGGCTCGTCCGGCGTCGGCAAGTCGACGCTCCTGAACCGCTTCGCGGGCCGCCAGATCGCCGCCACCGGCGAGACGCGCGCGGACGGCCGCGGACGCCACATCACCACCAATCGCGAGCTCGTGCCGCTGCCGTCCGGAGCGCTCCTGCTCGACACACCGGGGATGCGGGAGCTCCAGCTCTGGGCCGACGAGGGCGCGCTGGACGCGACGTTCATCGAGATCGTCGAGCTGGCGGCGGACTGCCGCTTCAACGACTGCTCGCACGACCACGAGCCCGGCTGCGCGGTCCGCGCCGCGCTCGCCGACGGCACGCTCGCTCACGAGCGGTTCGCGAGCTACCGCAAGCTCCAGCGCGAGCTGCGGGCGCTCGAGATCCGCAAGAACGCGCGCCTCCGATCCGAGGCGAGAAAGGAGATGCGCCGCTTCAGCCGCAGCGTCCGCACCGCGAACCGCCGATGAGTGGCCGCGCAGCCGGGTAGTCTGGGAGGCATGCGAGGAGGGCCCGGCCGCTGGCTGAGGCAGAACGCCTCGCCCCTCTTCCGCCGGCAATCCCCCGGCTCGCACGACCTCGCCATCGATCTGGGAACCGCGAACACGGTTGTCTACCGGCACGGCGCCGGTGTGATCGTCCTCGAGCCGTCGGTGGTGGCGATCGACGAGCGCACGGGAGCGGTCGAGGCGATTGGCAGCGAAGCCAAGCAGATGATCGGCCGGACGCCGGCAACGATCAGGGCGATCCGACCGCTGCGACACGGCGTGATCGCCGACTTCGACGTCACCGAGCGAATGCTCCGCTACTTCATGCGGCGCGGGCGATCTGGCCGTCTTTCCCCGCGCGTCGTGATCTGCGTCCCGAGTGGCGTCACACAGGTGGAACGCCGAGCCGTGATCGAGGCGGCGATCTCGGCAGGCGCCTCGCACGCGTATCTAATCGAGGAGCCGATGGCGGGAGCGATCGGCGCCGAGCTGCCTGTCGCCGAGCCCGGCGGGACGATGGTGGTGGACATCGGCGGCGGGACGAGCGAGATGGCGGTGATCTCGCTCGGCGGGATCGTGGTCGCCCAGTCGCTGCGGATCGGCGGGTACGAGCTCGACGAGGCGATCGTGCGCCACGTGCGCGACAGGTACCAGCTCCTGATCGGCCAGCAGCGGGCCGAGGAGGTCAAGATCGCGATCGGCTCGACGAGGCCCGACAGCAGCGACGACGGCGAGGCGGACGTTGCCGGCCGGGATCTGACAACAGGATTGCTGCGGCGGATCGCGATCAGCTCGGAAGAGATCCGCGAGGCCATCGAGCGACCGATCGCCCAGATCGTCGAGGCCGTGAGGGGCACGCTCGATCAGACCCCGCCCGAGCTCGCCGCGGACATCGCCGACCGGGGCTTGATGCTCGTGGGCGGAGGAGCGCTGCTGCGAGGCATGGCAGAGAGGCTCCGCAGCGAGACCGGACTCCCGGTTCACGTTGCCGAATCTCCGTTGACCTGCGTCGCCATCGGCGCCGGCCGCAGCCTCGAGGAGCTTGCGAGCTACCGACGCTCGTCGCTCGCAGCGCTCGTCGAGGTCGACGGACGCCGCCGACTCTTTACGCGCCGGGCACCCCGCGTAGCGCGTTAGGGCTCTACCAGTCCGGGTCGCGATCGTCGCCCGCGCCGGTTGTCACCGTCGTCACCGCGCTTCCGTCCAGCCGGCTCGAGGCAATGCGTGGGTACTCGTCGTTGCGGGCGAACGCCAGGCGTGAGCCGTGCGGGGACCATGCGATCCGCGACGGGATCAGATCCGGGCCGACGACGAGAGATCGCATGTCGCCGTCTGCGTCCACGAGCTTGGCCGAGATCGACTCGAAGCGCCCGTACGCGCAGACCACGGCGACCACGAGCTCCGTTGCGTCCGGCGACCAGTCCGCAGGCGACACCCCGGTCTCTGCCTCCGCGCCACACGAGAGATCGGCGAGACGTCGAACGGCGCCGGTCTCCGCGTCGGCGAGGAAGAGCTGCGTGTTCCGGAAGAACGCGATGCTCGTGCCGCGCGGTGCCCACGCCGGCATCTGCCCCGCAGCGATCCGGCGAACGTTCTTGCCATCGTCCGTCATTACGAAGACAGCGCCGTTGCGCTCGAAGGCAAGCCGCGACCCGCGCGGAGACCAGCTCGGGTGGGTGCCGAGGCCGAGCCGGCGCGGGTTTGCTCCTGTGGTGCTCACGATCCAGATCGTGGAACGGTCACCCGCTTTCCGCGCGAACGCGATCCGCTTGCGCGCCGGCGACCACGCGGGCAGCACGTCGTCGACGCGGTTCCGGGTCAGCTGCCGCCGCTGCGAGCCGTCGGCGTTGACGACGAAGAGCTCGTAGTCGTTGTCCCACCGAGAGCTGGAGAAGAGCAGGCTCCGCCCGTCGGCCGTCCAGGTCGGCTCGCCGAAGAGCTGGGCCTTCCGCCCTTCGTCGTGAACCTTCCGGCGACGCGTTCCGTCGGCGTTCATGACGTAGACGGCGGCGCCCTCGGCGAGGGCGATCCGCCGGCCGCTCGGCGCCCAGCTCGCGAGCTCGCCAGACCCCAGTCGGCGCGCCTGACCACCGGCCGCGCTCACCGTGAAGACATCGAATGGACGGTCGCCGCCGCCGGCCGTGAACAGGATGGTGTCGCCGCTCGGCGACCACGTAGGCTTTCGAATGACCCAAGGAATGCTGGTCACCAGCGGCTGCGCGCGGCCTCCGTTCGCCGGGATCCGGTAG
>JBKOXJ010000114.1:0-4734 GCA_046724905.1 Actinomycetota bacterium
GTCCGATCCGAAGCACAGCTCGACCCGCACGTCCTGCGGCTCGTCCGACAGGTTCTCGAGCACGACGTCCTCGTGGAACCCTTCGGTCACGAAGCGGTCGCGGCGCACCGAGACGGGCTTCTCGCCCGCGACCGAGCCGACGATCCGAGCCGAGTAGTAGTCGACGCGCTGTCCTGCCAGGAGCTCGATCGGCTTCCCGTCGACGAGCAGCTGCCACCGTGAGAGGTGCCGGACGTCTTCGATGAAGAATCCCTCATGGTGCGTCGCGTCGACGTCGCCCGACGGCTCGGAGACGAAGAACGTCGAGCCGTCGAGGACGATCAGATCGGGCACGCTGAGGCGCCGCTCGCGGCGTCGACAGTCACGGCATGCGGGCTTCGCCCGCGTGCCCGTCTGAAATGACCGCTCGATCCGATGGAACCGATCACGAAGCCGCCCGAGGCGCCGCCTGCGGCGCCGACCATCAGGGCATGCGGGCTTCGCCCGCGTGCCCGTCTGAAATGACCGCTCGATCCGATGGAACTGATCACGAAGCCGCCTCTATGACAGGTCGGGATCGATCAGCGCCAGGCCGGTCTCGGGGTCGCTGCGCTTGCGGAGATGTGCGGGAGACTCGTCCAGCACGACCTCGAGCGTCGGCCAGACGTGTCCTTCGAGCAGGTGGCCTCCGCGGGTCGAGCCGTCTGCGAGGCCGAGGACGGCGTGGGCGTGGACGACGGCCTTCCCGTCCGACTCGGCCACGTCGCCGAGGAGCGAGACGACCTCGGCCTGGTCGGCGACGGGGATCTCGTTGTAGTCGCGGCGCTCACGGTCGAAGTAGCCGAGCTTGGCGTCGCTGAACGCCCCGATCGCGGTGATCCGGGCCGCGGTGACGCCGTGCTCGCGACAGAACGCCTCGAGCCCGCCGATCGCCTCGTCGCCCTTGTCGAAGACCAGCACGAACGTCCGCGCGCCGCCGGCCTCGTGCAGGAGCCGCGACTTCATCGCAGGTTCGCCCACGCGGCGATACCGGCACCCGCGGCGGCGAGCCCTGCAACGGCGAGCAGCGCCGCCCGAACGGGCCGCCGCTCCGGCTGCGGCTGCTCGAGCACCTCCTGCTCCGAGGCGTGCGCCAGCCGCAGAACCTGCGCGACATGCAGCGCCTTCCGACCGGTGCCGTGCTCGATCTGCGTCCGGCACGAAAACCCGTCGGCGACGACGAGCGTGTCCGGCGCCGTCTTCCGCACCTCCGGCAGCAGCACCCGCTCGCCGCAGGCCATCGAGACGTCGTAGTGCTCGCGCTCGTAGCCCCACGACCCGGCGAGGCCGCAGCAGCCGCTGTCGGGTAGCTCGAGCTCGACCCCCATCTTCTCGAGCAGCGACTGCTCGGAGCCGATCCCGCCGGTCGCCTTGTGGTGGCAGTGGCCGTGGAGGACGGCCTTGCGCGGCAGCTGAGGCGGCTCGTAGCCCTCGCGCTCGAGGAACTCCGCGAAGTGGAACGCCTGCTTCGTGAGGCGCCTGCCGTCCTCGTCGTGCGGCAGCAGCTTGGGCAGCTCGTCCTTGAAGACAGCGAGGCAGCTCGGCTCGACTCCGACGACAGGCGTGCCCGCGCGGATGTCGTCGCGCAGCGCGTCGAGCACCTTCAGGAGGTATCGGCGCGCGCGGGGCAGCATCCCGTAGTCGTAGAGCGGCCGCCCGCAGCAGAGGTGCCCGTCAGGGATCTCGACGTGGTACCCCGCCTCCTCGAGCGCCTCGACCGCGGCGACGCCGATCTCCGGGTGGAAGTGGTTCGTGAACGTGTCGGCCCAGAGGATCACCGTGCGGCCGCCGCCGTTCCGCGCCCCGCGGCTCGCGAACCACTGCTTGAGCGTGACGGGCGCGAACGCCGGGATCTCGCGCTCGGGCGCCATCCCGGCCGCAAGCTTCGCTAAGCGCGAAAGCAGTGGCGTCTGTGTCACGAGGTTGACGAGCCCCGGCGCCCGCGAAGCGATCCGGGCGGCCTGGTCGATCAGCGCGAACGCGTACGCGTGCCTCGGCCGCAGCCGCCCTTCGTAGTGGTGCGACAGGAACTCGGCCTTGTAGATCGGCATGTCGACAGACACGGGGCAGTCGTTCGTGCAGCCCTTGCAGGCGAGGCAAAGGTCGAGCGCCTCGAAGACCTCCTCGTTGCGCCAGGCGCCCTCGACGGGGTCACCCTCGAGCATCTCGAACAGCAGCCGGGCTCGCCCGCGCGTCGTGTGCTTCTCGTCGCGCGTGACCATGTAGCTCGGACACATCACTCCGCCTTCCGTGCGCCGGCACTTGCCGATTCCGACGCAGCGAACGGTCGCGTGCGCGAAGGCGCCGTGGTCATCCGGATAGCTGAAGTGCGTCTTGACCGGGATCGGCGCGTAGTCGGTGCCCAGGCGCAGGTTGTCGGTGATGCGATAGGGGTCGACGACCTTGCCGGGGTTCATCTTCCAGTCCGGGTCCCAGATCGACTTGAACTCGCGGAAGGCCTCGACGAGCTGGTCGCCGAACATCTTCGGCAGCAGCTCGGCACGCGACTGGCCGTCGCCGTGCTCCCCTGAGAGCGAGCCACCCATCGAGAGCACGAGGTCGGACGCATCGTCGAGCCAGCGCCTGAACGTCGCGATGCCCTCCTTCGACGTCAGGTCGAAGTTCCAGCGCGCGTGGATGCAGCCCTGTCCGTAGTGGCCGTAGAGCGCGCTCTCGTAGCCGTACTTCGACGCCAGCTTCCGTAGCTCGCGGAGGTAGTCGCCGACGCGGTCCGGTGGGACCGCCGAGTCCTCCCACCCCTCGTACGTGTCCGCCTTGCCGGGGATGAAGGCGGTCGCGCCGAGCCCGGCCTCCCGCACCTCCCAGATGTGCTGCTCGGCCTTGGGTTCGTCGTAGAGCTTCCACCCGGTCGGCCCGTGGGCCTTGTCCTTTTGCAGCGCGGCCAGGAGGGCCTGGGCCTTCTCGTCCGCCTCCGCTCTCGTGTCACCGCCGAACTCGACGAGGAGGAAGCCGCGACCCGTGGGCATCATCGACAGGTCCTCGTCGTGCAGGTGCACGAGCGTCATGTCCTCGAGCAGCACGTCGTCGACGCCCTCGAGGCCGAGCGGACGGTGCTCGAGCACGGCCGGGACGTGGTCGCCCGCCGTCGCCGCATCCTCGTAGCCGACGACAAGCAGGCTGCGGCAGGGCGGGCTGTCGATCAGGTGCACGGTCGCCTCGAGCACGGTCACGCAGGTGCTCTCGGTTCCGGTCACGGCCCCGGCGACGTCGAAGCCGTTCTCGGGTAGCAGCCGGTCGAGGTTGTACCCGGAGACGCGCCGCGGGATGTCCGGGTAACGCTCGCGCACGAGGTCGCCGACGCGGTCACGGAGCTCGCGCAGCCGTCCGTAGATCTCGCCCTGGGCGCCGCCGGCAGCGACGATGCGCTCGAGCTCGTCGTCGGGCGTCGGCCCGACGCGGAACCGGTCGCCGCGGTACGTGACGATGTCCAGCTCGGCGACGTTGTCGGCGGTGAGCGGCCCCGGGCCGTAGAAGTCGGACATGACCGAGTGGACTCCGCAGGAGTTGTTCCCGATCATCCCGCCGAGGGTGCAGTGGTCGTGCGTGGACGGGTCAGGCCCGTACGTAAGGCCGTATTTCTGCTGGGCCTCGTTGCGGAGGTGGTCGAGGACGACGCCCGGCTCGACACGCGCGAGCTTCCGGTCCGGGTCGATCTCGAGGATCCGGTTCAGGTACTTCGAGAAGTCGATCACGACGGCAACGTTGGCGACCTGCCCTGCGAGGCTCGTGCCGCCGCCGCGCGAGAGGACCGGCGCTTCGTGGGCGCGGCAGAGCTCAATCGTCTCCAGCACGTCCTCGACCGCGCGCGGGATCACGACACCGATCGGCACCTGACGGTAGTTCGAGCCGCCGGTCGAGTACATCGCACGGTCGCCGGGCCGAAAGCGAACCTCCCCGTCGATCGCGGCCTCGAGCTCGGTCGCGAGGCGCCGCGCGTCGACGTCGACGCTGCCCGTCGGACGCGTCCGGAACCGTGCGTCCGGCTTGGTGGGGACCTTCACGTGACCGCGTACCTCAGCGCGTCGGGGCGCTTGAGCTCGAGGCCGTGGCCGGGGCGGGAGCGGTCCGGTCGCAGCTCGCCGTGCTCCGGCTCGAGCGCGCCGTGGAAGAGGAGCGGCTCGATCCGGACGTGGTCGTGGAACCACTCGAGGTGCCGAAGCGGCGCCGCGGCTGCGCATGCGTGCACCGAGAGCTGCGGCGCGCAGTGGGCCGAGAGATCGACGCCTTCGGCCTGGCAGAGCGCGGCCACGTGCAGGAAGCCGCTGACCCCCCCGCAGCGCGTGACGTCGGCCTGGAGGCAGTCGACCGCGCCGGCGGCGAGCAGGTTCCGGAAGTCAGCGAGCACGTAGCCGTACTCGCCGGCCGCGATCTCGAGCCCGCCGGGCGCACGGTCGCGGACGAGCCGCAACCCTTCGAAGTCGGCCGAGGAGACCGGCTCCTCGAACCACGTGACGGCCCACTCCCGCGCCAGCTGCTCCGCCCACGCGACTGCCTGCTTCCGCCCGAACGCGCCGTTCGCGTCGACAAAGAGCTCGACGCCGTCGCCGACCGCCTCGCGGGCCGCATCGAGCCGCGCCGGGTCGCGGTCGGGCTCGCGGCCGATCTTGAGCTTGACGCGCGCGAAGCCTTCGGCCGCCCAGCCGGCCAGCTGCTGCTCGAGGCGATCCAACGTGTAGGAGGTGAAGCCGCCGCTGC
>JBKOXJ010000136.1:0-8175 GCA_046724905.1 Actinomycetota bacterium
CTGCATGACGCCGCGGAGGTCTCGCGTGCCGGAATCCCGACCGTGATGCTGTTCGTCCAGAGCCTCCGCGGCCTCTCGCACACGAAGCTCGAAGACACGAAGCCGGAGCACATCGAGCTGTCGGTGCAGGCTCTCGATCGCCTGGCGACGAAGACGATCGAATGGCTCGGAACGAAGCTATCGTGAGCGGTGTAGGAGTACACATGAGGCTGATCGCAGTGCCTGTCGCTCTGGTCGCCGCGCTCGTCGCGGCGGCTCCCGTTGCAGCCAAGGAAGGCGTCAAGGCGACGCTGACGACGCCGATCCCGCTCGACGCGAAGCCCGGCACGCCGCTGAAAGTCGGCTGGACGCTCGCCTACCAGGAGGACGGCAAGCGGCACGCGTTCGGCGCGGGCGGCGTGTTCGTCAGGCTCCTGAGTGCGTCGGGCGAGAAAACGGAGACGGCGTACGCGAGCCAGACGACCGGCGAGTTCACCGCAACCGTCAGCGTGCCCGATGGCGGGATCGGCGACGTCCAGATCGGCCTGATGGGCATCCGGAGCGACGCCACCGGCACGCACTACGCGCCCGCCTTCTTCCCGATCACCAACGATCCGCTTCCGGGCAAGCTGCACGTCTTCTCCGAGGACAGTGGTCCGAGCAAGGCTCTCATCGCCGTCGTCGCAGCCGTGCTGCTCGCGCTGACCGCCCTTGCCGCGCTCGTCGCGCGGCGGCGCTACGCCGCGGCGACCTAGATGCGGGCGGCGGCCTCGGCCGAGTCGATCACCGGCACAACCTCGAACGCGACCAGGTCGCTCCAGTGCGCCATCCACTGCTCAAGGAGCGCCGGGTCAGACGTCTCCATGAGCTGGAAGCAGCGGTCGAGTCGCTCGGCGTCGACCCAACTCGCCAGGTACCTGAGGCCGTCCGGCAGCATCCGGCCACGCTCGCGAGCGCGGGCGTAGACCGGCGCCGGGCCGTTCTTGTAGGTCTCGACCAGCATGTACCTCACCGTCGCGCGCGCCAGTTGGTCGCGTTCACCCGCCACCGCATGAGCTCGCGGCTGATGCCGAAGTAGCCGGCCGCGCGGGCGTGGGCCCGCTCATGTGAAGCGGACGACGATGACTCCCACCGCGACGAGAGCCATACCAGCTAGGCGGCCCGGCGTCACCGGGTTCTCGGTGAACCCAACGAGGCCGAAGTGGTCGACCAGGAGCGACGAGGTCGCCTGGCCGGCCAGGATCAGCGCCACGAGCGTCGCCGCGCCGAGCTTCGGCGCCGTCACGACGCTCCCGAGCACGTAGAAGGCACCGAGCGCGCCGCCGATCCAGACCCACCAGGGCGCCGAACCGATTTTCCCGAGCGAGGGCCAGCCGCGGATCAGCGGCAACGCGGCGACAAACAGCACCACCGTCCCGATCGCGAACGAGACGAGCGTCGCGCGCAGCGGGCTGTCCACCCACTTCGCGAGCTGCGCGTTGATCCCGAACTGGAGCGGCAGCATTGCCCCGGCGGCAAACGCGAACGTGAGGTAGCCCCAAATTGCCACGGCACCCGTTTCGCGCGAAGATGGGCACTTCCCTTCACGCACGTCACGGAGGCGAGATGCTCACGTTCGGCGTCACCGTTCTGCCCGACCCGCCCTTCTCGCGCCTGCTCGAGCTGACCCAGCTGGCCGAGCAACACGGCTTCGAGTACGCGTGGACGTACGACTCGCACATCCTCTGGCAGGAGTCGTACGCGACGCTCCCGCTCGTCGCCGACAAGACGGAGCGGATCAAGCTCGGGCACTTCGTCACGAACCCGGGGATCCGCGACGCGACGATCACGGCGAGCTGGTACGCGACGATGCAGGACCTCTCGAACGGGCGCATGGTGATGGGCATCGGACGCGGCGACTCGTCGCGGCGCGTCGTCGGGCTGAAGCCGGTGAAGGTGGCCGAGTTCGAGCGGCGCTGCGCCATGATCAAGGACCTCATGAACGGCCGCGAGGTCGACTGGAACGACAAGCAGCTGAAGCTCGAGTGGGTGCGGTCCGAGCTGCCGGAGATCGAGATGTGGATCGCCGGCTACGGGCCGAAGGCGCTTGCCGTCGCCGGTCGCGTCGGCGACGGCGTGATCATCCAGCTCGCCGACCCGCAGATCATCCAGTGGATCATGGAGACGGCGCGGACGTCGGCGGAGGAGGCGGGCCGCGATCCGGACGCGCTGAAGTGCATCGTCGGCGCGCCGAGCATGATCACCGACGACATCGCCGAGGCGCGCGAGCAGGTGCGCTGGTTCCCGGCGATGGTCTCGAACCACGTCATGGACCTGATCGAGCGCTACGGCTGGGAGTCGGAGATCCCGACGGCGCTGACGGACTACGTCAAGGCGCGGAAGTTCTACGACTACAAGGACCACAGCCGCGTCGGCGCGAAGCACGGGGAGTTCGTCACCGACGAGATCTGCGACCGCTTCTGCGTCCTCGGGACGACACAGCAGGCGACCGAGAAGCTGAAGGAGCTCGAGTCGGTTGGCGTGAACCAGTTCAACATCTACCTGATGACGCACAGCCAGGAGGACACCCTGGCGGCGTACGGCAAGGAGATCATCCCGCAGTTCACGAGCGTCGCGGCCTAGACGGTAACCCCGTCGCCGCAGGCGAGCTTTGGGCATTCTGGAAGCGCCGGCCTAACGCTCCTGCGGGCTCGGAACTCGTGAAATCGACGGTAGTTCTCCCTCAGCTCGTTCTCATGCTCGCCGGCTGCGGCGGAGCTGCTCCGCGTTCCGCGGCGACCCATACGAACGCACCTCGTTTTGCCGGCCTCGCGATCGCGCCGCCGGCGAAGGCGCCGTCGTTCGCCCTCCGCGACGCGACAGGGAACCGAGTAAGCCTGGCCGCCGAGCGCGGGCGGGTCGTGCTGGTCACGTTCCTCTACACGCACTGCCCGGACGTCTGCCCGCTGATCGCCGAGCACCTAAACCAGGCGCTCCGAGACCTCGGTTCAGACCGTCGCGACGTTCGCGTTCTCGCGATCAGCGTCGATCCGAGGGGCGACACAGCCGCCGCGGTTCGCGCCTACACGCGCACCCACCGGCTGCTGCCGCAATTCCGCTATCTGATCGGCCGCGAGCGTCAGCTCGCGCCCGTCTGGAAGGCCTACCACGTCGCTGCGAATCCGGGCGACCTCGACTCGGTCGACCACACGGCGTACACGGTGCTGATCGACGGCCGCGGGCGGCAACGGGTGATCTACGACTCGAAGGTGCGCCCGCTTGATGTCGTTCGAGACGTTCGTCGCGTTCTCGGAGAGGCCGACGGCTAAGGCGCCGGCCTACTGCTTCGCCCTGCAGACGTAAGGTGCGCTGAATGGCGGGCGACCTCGCGAGCCGGTTCCCGGCGGATTTCGTCTGGGGAGCCGCGACGGCGGCATACCAGATCGAGGGCGCCGTCGATGAGGACGGCCGCGGCGAGAGCATCTGGGACCGGTTCTGCGCGACGCCGGGCAAGGTGCGGAACGGCGAGACCGGCGTGGTCGCATGCGACTTCTACCACCGGTATCCCGAGGACATCGCGCTGATGCGAGAGCTCGGGCTCGGCGGGTTTCGCTTCTCGATCGCGTGGTCGCGGATCCTGCCGGAGGGCACGGGACGCGTGAACGAGGCCGGGCTCGACTTCTACGACCGCGTGGTCGACGAGCTGCTGGCGGGGGGGATCGAGCCGTTCGTGACGCTCTACCACTGGGACCTGCCGCAGGCACTCGAGGATCGCGGCGGTTGGCCGGCCCGGGAGACGGTGGACGCGTTTGCCGAGTACGCCGAGGTCGTCGCGCGACGGCTCGGCGACCGCGTCCGGAGCTGGATGACGCACAACGAGCCGCAGGTCGCCGCCGGCGCCGGCTACTGGAGCGGCGAGCACGCGCCGGGCCGGAGCAATCCGGACGACGCGGTCGCCGCGTCGCACCACCTGCTGCTCTCCCACGGGCGCGCCCTCGAGATCCTCCGCCGCGATGCCCGCGACGACGCCCAGCTCGGCATCGCGCTGAATCTGCACCTGATCCATCCGGCCAGCCATGCCGAGGGCGATGTCGCAGCCGCGCGGCTGAAGGACGGTCGCGACAGCCGCTGGTATCTCGACCCCGTCTTCCGCGGTGAGTACCCGGCCGACGTCGACGCCGAGCCGCCGGTTCGGGACGGCGACCTAGAGGCCATCTCGGCGCCGATCGACTTCCTCGGCATGAACTACTACTTCCGCGCCTTCATCGGCGCGGATGGGCAGGAGGTCCGCCCGGACGCGCCGCGTACGGACATGGGCTGGGAGATCTATCCCGACGGGATCCACGAGATGCTGGTGCGGCTCCGCGACGAGTATGCGCCTACATCCATCTTCATCACCGAGAATGGGGCCGCGTTCCCGGATGTCCGCGTACACGACGGCGCCGTCCGCGACGCGGAGCGCGAGGCCTACCTCGCTTCGCACATCGAGGCGGTCGGCCGGGCGATCGAGGACGGCGTGCCGGTGCGCGGGTACTTCGTTTGGTCGCTGATGGACAACTTCGAGTGGGCCAACGGCTACTCGAAGCGGTTCGGCCTCGTCTACACCGACTACCCGACGCTCGAGCGCATCCCGAAGGGAAGCTTCGAGTGGTACCGCACGCTGATCGCGCGGCACCGCGGGCTAGAAGCCTAGGTAGAGCAGCGGCGTCGGCACGACCTCGCCGACGGGCTCACGCGCGCGGACGTAGAGCGTCGTGAAGTCGCTGCGGCGGACGAAGCCGAGCAGCCGGCACGCTCGGGCGAGGGCCCCATCGCCGGCCGGCCCGGGCCACGGCTGGAAGCGGAGCGTGGCCGCGTCGCGCGCGTGGGCGAGGCGCAGCGCATCGCGAAGGAGCGGGAGGGCCGGCCTCAGGCCGGGCTGCGCGGGCCGCCAACCGATGATCCGCAACGGGTCGCCTGGCGACCCCGGGAGCTGCACGAGTGCACGGTGTCCACCCGCGAGCTCCAGCACCTGGACGAGCGTCGAGGAGCGGTACCAGTCCCAGGAGTCGCGTGCGAGCACGGTCCAGCGTTCCGGCGGCGGGGGCGAGGCGTCGGCGAGGTCGAGATCGTCGGCGGCGGCCGGCCTCAGGCGCGGATCGCCTGACCTGAGAACGAGAGTTGCCAGCGCCCGCTGGGCGGCCGCGAGCGCCGTCCCCTGGAGGCGTAACCGGGTCGAGCCGAGCATCCCCGGCCTAACGACCCCGACGAGCGTTGGCTCACCCGCGGGCACTGCGTCGAAGCCGCGAAAGAGCCGGCCGACCTCGGGCCGGACGTACGCGTGCAGCACGTCGATTCTCTCGGCGAACGCGAAGAGGCGGTCGAGCAGGCGGAGGACGAGCGGCTCCTCCCCCTCGCGCCTCCCGCGATACGGCTCCGACACGAACAGCGCCTCGACCTTTCCGGACAGGATCTCGGCATCCCCGCGGCGGGCCCGCATCGGCACCACCGCGCAGTGGGCAACCGGGGCCACCGAGTCGAGCGCGAACGCATGCAGCGCCGGTCCGGCCGGGTTCCGCACGAACAGGTGCTGGAGGATCTCCGGATCGTGGTACTTCGCGTCCGCCTGGCCGTAGAGGTCGGCGACCCAGGCAAGCCGGTCCGCCCCGAGCGGCCCCTCGAGCGTAACGAGCTCCACCATCTACGCGGCGAGCACGCGCGCCTCGCGACTCAGCCACCACTCCTCGATCCCGCGCAGCGACGTCACCCACGCGCCGCGCTCGAGGCCGTAGTCGAGCGTCCACTCGTAGAGCGCGAGCCAGTCCGGCAGCGCGAGCTTGTCCGGGTGGAAGAGCAGCGTGGCGAGGCCGCCGACCTCCGTGATCGCGTCGAGCAGCTGCCGGACGATCTCGCGCGCCTCGGCGAGGCCGAGCCCGAGACCTTCGGGGCCGAGCAGCGCGCCGTCCTGGATCACGAGCGGGACTTCGAGCAGCGCCAGCGCACGTCCACTCGTGAGGTCGAAGTGGTGAAACGGCAGCGACGTCCCCGCCCGGAAGCCGACGTTGGCGTTGAAGCCGAGGGTTGAGTCCACGTGCAGCTTCGCCTCCTCTTGCAGCGCGGGCGTCGTGCGGATCTCCCAGTGCAGGAAGTGCTGGCGCGTGGTGGTCACCTTGACGCCCGTCGCCGCCTCGAGGGCGTCGTGCTCGGTTGCGAGCGCGCCGGGCTCGAGCGCTGCGCGGTAGCTGCCGTGCAGCCCGACGTCGAACCCCTCGTCTGCGAGCGCGCGCATGACCTCGACAACCTGCATGCGGCGTCCTCGGAAGGTGCATGCATCGTTCGGCGAGTAGACGCAGTCGTACCGGCTCCGTCGGGCGGGCGGAATTGTGAACAGGTACGAGGCGACGACCCCGCGCTCGGACTCGAGCGTCATGCATCGCTCGAGGCCCTCCCGCGCCGACGGCGCGCCGGCGATCCCGCCGCGCAGGGCCCGGACTAGGCGGAGCGGCGGTCGCGCCATCCGCCCGAGAGGACGGTTCTGGTCGGGCGCTCCCGGCGCCATCCCTGCCCGCACGTAGCGGGCGAGCTGGATCGTGGTCAGTTGTGGACTGATGAGGTCGACGTCGTGCGTGAGGCAAACGGCGAAGCGCCGGCCGTCCGGCCACAACGGCTCGAGCGGCGTCGTGCGGGCGAGCTCAACGCGCCGGTCCGCGAGCCAGCGATCGACCTCCGGCTCGCGGAGCCGGCCTGCCTCGAAGTTCTCCGAAAAGCGGTAGTCCCAGCATCCCCACCGGTCGCGTCCTGTGCGCTCGTACTCCTCGACCCGCAGCAGAAGGCGCGCGAGACGGTCGGGGAGCTCCGGCACCGCGACCTCGGGGTCGGTGAGCCCGAGCACGACGCGGACGGTGTCGTCGAGGTAGCGCGCCGTTCCTTGCTCGCGGCTAAGCGTACGCGCCATACGAACGAATCTAAGTCAGAAGACCGGCGGACCCAAGCCGTCCTGACGTCAGAGAATGAACGAGCGCGCCAGGCGCCGCCTTTCGGCGACGAGCCACGCCGGCAGCCGAACGCGGTGGTGCCGCGCGAGGATGGCAATCGCCTCGTGCCATGCCCGCTGTCCTTGCCCCAGACAGAACTCGCGGTAGCGCTTCAAGCCGGCGCGATCGAGGTCGCTCAGGGGCTCGAGCTCGAACGGTCGCCCGGCGGCGCAGGCCGTTTCAATCCGGTCGAGCGCGGCGACGAGCTCCCGCATCTGGTGCGCGTCCTTGATGCGGCCGCGAGAGACGTCCTTGACCAGGCGCTTGATCCTGACGGCGTCCTCCCGGGTTTCCTCGCGCACCCGTTCGAGGTGTGCGAGGTACCGGGTGAGCAGGTCGGGGACGTCGGAGTTCTCGAGCAGACCCGCGTCGGTCAGGAGCGCCAGTCGTTGGCGGGGCCGCGTCGCCGTGTCCCACTTCATCAGCACCGCGCAGGCTGCGAGCCCGCCGCCAAGGAACAAGAGGCCTTCCGCGCGCGGATAGTGGAAGTGCCCACGCCGGACCTGATCGAGCAGCGCGAAGCCGATCATGAAGACGAGCATCTGGCCTCGCGCGAACGCCGCGCGCCAGCGCTGCGTGCTCACGAACGGGAAGAGGAAGCACCCGACACCGCCGAGCACGGCACCGATCCAGCCGAGCGCCGCGTACTGCTGCTGGTCAGCCCGCCGAAGCGCCGCCCCGAGCACGACGCCGGCGCCGAGCGCGACGGCCGTCACGAGCCAGCTTCGCTGCGGATACGGCGCGCGAACGTTCACGGCCAGGTCGGACTGTCGGGATTGAGGTCGAGCTTGCCGCCGTCGCGACAGTCCTTCGAGCGCTTCGCGGTCTCACGGCTGTAGACCTCCTTCCACGCGTACGCCGCGAGCGCATCGGCATCCGCCGGAGCGAAGCCGAGTCGACGTGCGACCTGCCGCGTCGACTGCACGCCCCAGCATTCCGCCTTGAGCTCGCTCCGCTCACCGCGCACGTGGACGAGCTCATGCGAGAACACCTGCACGGCGCCCGCGAGATACCACCGGGACCGCGCCGACGCCGGCCACCAACGGTAGAGGTCGAGCAGGCTACACGTCCCACCCGCAAGGTTCAGGCGGCGCCGATCGCGCGACACGAAGCCCAACAGCTGCCAGTCGTTCGACACCCTTCTGTTCCTGACAGTTCGGAGCTCAGCGGCGAACTCGGCACTTCGTTCTTTCCAGTCCTTTCG
>JBKOXJ010000068.1:0-13743 GCA_046724905.1 Actinomycetota bacterium
CCGTCGACCTTTGCTTTCGCCTGTGGGCGGCCGGGCGTCTCGTGATGGCCTGCCCTTCCGTTGCCGTGACCGGCTCCGACGACGATCCTCCGCCCGCGCTTCTGGATCGCTGGGCGCGCTGGCTGACCGATCGCGACGTGCGCACGCCCGACGGGAAGCTGCGCATCGTCTACGTCACCCAGGACACCGGCGTGGGCGGCGGGCATCGCGTGGTGTTCGAGCACTGCAACGGGCTCGCCGCCCGCGGGCACGAGGTCGAGCTGTGGTCGCTCGGCGGTCCCCCGGACTGGTTCGACCTGCGCGTGCCGGTGCGGACGTTCGAGCACTACGGCCCGCTCGAGGCCGCGCTGGCGCCGGTGGACGCGATCAAGGTCGCGACGTGGTGGGAGACGGCGCGGCCGGTGTGGCTGGCGTCGGTACGCCGGGGCATCGGCGCCCACTTCGTGCAGGACATCGAGACCTCGTACTACCCCAACGACGTCTGGCACCACGGCACCATCCTCGCGTCGTATCGCGAGGAGCTGCGCACCTTCACCACCTCGGGCTTCAACCGCGGGCGCCTCGACGCGATCGGGCTGCGCCCAGAGGTCGTCTCGCCCGGCGTCGACCTCGACGTCTTTCACCCGCTGCCTGATGTCGAGCGCCGCGCCGACCGCATCCTGGCGCTCGGCCGCGGCCAGCCGCTCAAGAACCTGCCGCTGACGCTCGAGGCCGCCCGCCGCGTCGAGGGCACGGAGCTGGTGCTGTTCGGCGGCGAGCCCGAGTTGGGCGCCGAGCAGGGCGTGGCGTACGTCGAGCGTCCGTCCGACGTCGAGGTCAACCGACTGCTCAACGAGGCGGCGGTGTTCGTGCAGACCTCGCGCCACGAGGGATTCTGCCTACCGCCACTGGAGGCGATGGCGGCGGGCTGCCCCGTGGTGTGCACCGACGCGGGGGGCAACCTCGACTTCTGCGTCGACGGCGAGAACTGCCTGCTCCCCGACGCGACCCCCGAGGCGGTGGCCGCGGCGCTGGGGCGTGTGCTCGGCGATGCCGCCCTGCGCGAGCGCCTGGTGGACGGCGGCCGGCGCACGGCGGCGCGGTACGGGTGGAGCCCACGCATCGACGCGCTGGAGCGGTTCTACGAGGCCGCGGCTGACTACCCTCCACCCGCATGCCGCGCGAGATCCATCTCCTGATCGATGCCGATCCGCTGGCAGGCGCGGAGCGGCCTGGGCCGTTCGAACGGCTCGTGCGGCGCTTCGTCCTGAGGGCGCTGGGGCCCTACTTCCACCACCAGCGCAACGTCGATCGCGCGCTGCTGGCGGAGCTCGAGGAGCTCGAGGAGCGTCTTGCGCAGGTCGTCGACCCGCGCGAGATCGACGCTCGGCTCGAGGCCCAGGACCGCGCCCGCGCGGAGGTCATCCAGGCGCTCGAGTACCTGCGCGCCCAGGTCGATCACGAGCTGCGCCAGCGCGCGCTCGTGCTCGACGATCCGGACTCGGTCGCGAGCGTGGTGGCGGCGAGCCGCGCGCTGCCGTTCATGGAGGGCGATCCGCTGGTCGAGTTCGAGACACCCGAAGCGGGTCGGGTGCTCGGCTATCGGGCGTCGGAGGACGGGGGCACGAAGTGGCCGTACCGCGAGTTCGAGGCGATATTCCGCGGGTCCGAGGAGCGGGTTGCCGCCAGTCAGCGCCCGTACCTGGACCTGCTCGAGGGCCACGCCCCGGTCCTCGACGCCGGCTGCGGGCGCGGCGAGATGCTCGACCTGCTGCGCGATCGCGGGATCGCCGCAACCGGCGTCGACGCCGATCCGGGCATGGTGGAGCGCTGCCGCGAGAAGGGCCACGACGTCGCCCTGGGCGACGTCGTCGAGGTGCTCGAGGGCCGCGACGACGGGTCGCTCGGGGCGATCTTCTCCGCCCAGCTGATCGAGCACCTGCCCCGGCCCGAGCTCGAGCGCTTCGTGACCACCTCGGCCCGCAAGCTCGAACCCGGGGGCCTGTTCGTCGCCGAGAGCGTCAATCCCCACTGCGCGCGGGCGCTCAAGGCGTTCTGGCTCGACCTCACCCACCAGCATCCGATCTTCCCGGAGGTCGCGCTGATGCTCTGCCGCATCGCGGGCTTCCCGCAGGCGTATGTCTTCCACCCGCTGGGCGGCGGCGACGCCGCGGAGGACCGCTACACCCAGGACGCCTACGCGGTCGTGGCCACCAAGGCGGAATGAGGTTCGCCACCGTCGCGTCGGCGGCGGCGCTCGCCGGCGCCCGCGTCCTCGCGGAGGGGGTCGCGGCGCACCATCCCGGCGAGCGCCTGCGGGCCCTGTGTCTCACGCCGGTCGAGCCCGACGAGCCCTTCGAGGTCGTTCGCCTGGGCGCGCTCGGGTTGCCCGAGCACGATCCGCCCGCGGTGCACGAATGGCCGGCGCTGGCGGCGCTGCTTCGCCCGGCCTTCCTGCGTCACCTGCTCGACGAGGGGGCCGACCGGGCCGTCTACCTCGCCCCCGACGTCGACGTGCTCGCGCCGCTCGACACGCTCGCCGCCGCGCTCGACGAGCACCCGGTGGTGGTGGTGCCCCGGCTCGCCGCCGTGCTGCCCGGCGACGACCTGCGCCCGCACGAGCGCGACCTGCGCGCCGCCGGCCGGATCAGCCCGGCCTGCCTGGCGGCGACCGATGCGAGCGCCGCGCGCGAGTGCCTCGACTGGCTCGTGGAGGGGATCCGCGGGGCGGCGCACGCGCCCACGCCCGAGGGCCTGTCCCAATGGCCCGACCTGCTGCCCGTGCGCTTTCCCGACACCGGGCACGTGCTCGAGGACCCGGGCATGCTCGCCTCCACCTGGAACCTGCACGAGCACGAGCTGCGCCGCGCGCCCGGTCGGCGCATCACGGTCGACGGCGCAGACCTGCGCACCATCCACTTCGAGGGCTTCGATCCCGAGCGGCCGTATTGGCTGAGCCGGCTCGGCAACCGCGTGCGCGTGATCGACGACCCGATCCTCACCGCCCTGTGCGCCTCGTACGCGTCGCGCCTGCGGGCCGCCGCCGGCCGCGACCTCACGCGCCTCGGCGACCTCCGCCGTCCCCTCTCCGACGGTCTCGTGTTCGACGGGCGGATCAAGGTCCTCTACGACGAGGCGCTTCTCGGCGGCGAGGACTTCGGCGACGTCTTCTCGCGCGAGGGGACCGAACGGTTCATGAGCTGGCTGGCGGGACCGGCCCGGGCGGGCGCGGCCCACGGGGTCAGCCGCTACCTCTACCGCGTCTACCGGGAGCGGCCCGACATCGCCGAGGCCTACCCCGACCTCGATGCCGACGGAGAGGCGTTCGCCGGGTGGTGCTGGGTCTTCGGCCAGACGGAGATGGGAATCCCCGAGCGGTTCCTGCCGCCGCGGCCGCCCGGCCTCGACGACGCCGCGCTGCCCGACGCCGGCGCGAACGACCGGCCGGTGCCCGCGGACCTCGCCGTCAACGCCGCCGGCTACTTCACCGGGGCGTTCGGGCTGGGCGCGGCCGCACGACTGTACGTGCAGTCGCTGACCCAGCAGGGCATCCCGGTCGCGACGACGACGGTCGAGGTTGTGCATCCCGAGGACATCCCGGGCGCGCCCGCCGAGGACTACGGGCGCGTGCGCTTCTCCGACGTCGAAGAGACCGCGCACGCGCGGTTCAACCTCGTCCTGGTCAACCCCGAGGAGCTGCCGCAGTTCGCCGACGTGCTCGGCACCGACTTCTTCGCCGACCGCGTCTCGATCGGCGTGTGGGCGTGGGAGACCGACTTCATCCCCGACTACTGGGGCGAGCGCTTCGAGCTGTTCGACGAGCTATGGGTCTATTCGAGGTTCGTAGCCGAGAATCTCTCGCGCGCCTCGCCGGTGCCCGTCGTGCCCGTCCCGATCCCCATCGTGCCGCCCGATCCCGAGGGCGAGGCGCTCCAGGTCGACCTGCCCGACGGCTACCGCTTCCTCTACATGTTCGACTTCAACTCGACCGCCCAGCGCAAGAACCCGGTGGGCCTGATCGAGGCGTTCAAGCGCGCGTTCGCGCCGGGCGAGGGCCCGCAGCTGATCGTCAAGACGCTGCACGCGCACCACCACCTCGACCGCTACGACGCCCTGCGCTGGGCGGCCGAGGGCCGCGGCGACATCCACCTGATCGACCGCTCCCTGCCCCGCACCCAGCGCGACGCGCTGATCATCGCCTGCGACGCGTTCGTGTCGCTGCACCGATCCGAGGGCTTCGGCCTCGGCCTGGCCGAGGCGATGGCGGTGGGCAAGCCGGCCATCGCCACCGCTTACGGCGGCAACGTCGACTTCATGACGCCGTCCAACTCCTACCTCGTGGGCTGGTCGCCGACGAAGGTGGGGCCGGAGGGCGAGCTTTACCCGCCCGACGGGACGTGGGCCGAGCCGGACCTGGACCACGCGGCCGAGTTGATGCGCCACGTGGTGGCGCATCCCGACAAGGCCGCGGCGAAGGGCGCCAGGGCGCGGGACGACGTGGCCCGGGCGTTGTCGGTCGAGGCGGTCGGTCGCCTCGCCCGCGCCCGCCTCGAACGGCTGGCGACGAGGGGGTCGGCCCGAAAGCGGGGGTGAACTTCGGCGCTTCGATGCCTAGGGGGTGATATGGACCCCCTAGGCATCACGGTGGAAGAGAGGATCGGCCGCTTGGCGACCAAGTCGCACGGTGTCGTCACGCGTGCTGCCCTCCTCGATGCGGGTGTGACCGCGGAGCAGATTCGCTGCCGCGTGCGGAAACGCGCGCTCATCCGGGAGTACCCGGGCGTCTACCGCGTCGGCCACCGCGCCCCGAGCGTCGAGGCCCGCTACCTCGCTGCCGTCCTGGCGTGCGGCGAGGGCGCCGTGCTGAGCGGCAGGGCCGCCGCCCACCTGTTCGGGCTGGTCAAGGGAACCGCGCCGCTCCCCGAGGTCACGGCGCCAAAGCTCAAGCGCGTGCCGGGCGTCAAAACCACGCGCTCCACCCACATCGAACGCACATCGTGGAGGGCCATCCCAACCACCACCATCCCCCGCACCCTCGTCGACCTGGCCGCCACCCTCTCCTTCGACGCCCTGGCCCGAGCGTGCCACGAGGCGGGAGTCCTCCACCGCACGACGCCGAGCCAGGTCGAGGCCGTCCTCGACACGAGGCCCACCACCAAGGGCGCGACCAACCTCCGACGCGTCCTCCGCGGCGAGGCCCGCGTCACGCTCAGCAGGCTCGAGAGGCGCTTCCTCGCCCGCCTCCGCCGAGCCGGCCTCCCGCTCCCCGTCACCAACCGCCCCGCCGGCACCAAGCGCGTCGACTGCCGCTGGCGCGAGCACCGCGTGACCGTCGAGCTCGACAGCTACACCTTCCACAACTCCCGCCACGCCTGGGAGCAGGACCGGCGCCGCGAGCGGGAGGCGCGCGCCCGCGGCGACGAGTTCCGGCGCTACACCTACGGCGACGTCCACGAGCACCCGGGCGCGATGCTCGCCGAGCTCGCCGTCCTGCTCAGAGCATCTCGGCGATCCGGGGTGCCTCGCGGTTGAACACCCAGAACCCGAGCGCGAAGGCTCCCGCGACGATCGCGAACGGGATCACCAGCTTCCAGCTCGCGCCCAGCATGAACGAGGCCGTCGGGGCGCCGGGGTCGACGACCCAGTGGCGGAACTGCTCGAAGATGCACGCCAGCGGGTTCATCAGGATGACCTGCTTGAGCGCGTACGGCAGCTTGCTGTCGAGGATGGTCTCGACCGTGTAGAGCACCGGCGTGCCGTAGAAGAGGATCTGGAGGATCACCTCCCAGATCGGGCGCAGGTCGCGCATGCGCACGAACAGCGACGAGAGCAGCATCGCGAGCCCGAGCACGAACACCGTGAGCACCAGCAGCAGCGGGATCGTCAGCAGCCAGGTCCAGCGCACCGGGACTCCCGACGCCAGCGCGAAGATCAGCACCACACCGACGTTGAGCACGAGGTTGAACGACGCAGTGAGCACGACCGCGAACGGCACCACCAGGCGCGGGAAGTGGATCTTGCGCACGATCGCCTCCCGGTCGAGGACCGCGCCCACCGAGCCGAACGTGGCCTCGGAGAAGAACGTGAACATCACGATGTTGCCGAGCAGCACGACCGGATAGTCCTTGACCGGCCCGCCCACCTTGATGACCTGCGTGAAGACCACGTACAGCACGCCGAACAGCATCAGGGGGCGCATGAGCTGCCAGAAGTAGCCCAGGGCGGAGCCGAAGAAACGCAGCTTGAAGTCCTGCACCGCGAGCGCGCGCGTGAGCAGCAGGAAGCGCTTGAACCCGCCGCCGAGCGCCGACGGGCCCTCGATCGGCCGCGCCTGGACGGGGACGTCGGCGGTGGTCACGACACCGTCCGCTCCGGCGCGGGCGCCTCGGGCGCCGATCGCGACACCGGCGCCACGCGCAGGTCGTGCGGCAGGTCCACGACCCCGCCGGCGGCGCGCGGGCTGGCGACCAGGAACGACGCCAGCTTGTGCCCGCGGTCGATCAGGTCGGTGCCCGTGCCCTTGTGGGCGACGACGATCGAGACGTAGTAGCGCCCGGGGGCGAACGCGTTCTCGAAGTCGACGGCGAACTCGGCCACGTCGCCGGCCGCATAGGTACCGGTCTCGGGCTGGTCGATCATGCTCGACGCCGCGAACACGCCGTCGAGCTTCTCGTTGACGAACACGACGCTGAAGATGGGGTCCTCGAGCGGCCGGCGCACGTCGACTCGCGCCCGCAGGCGCATGCGTTCGCCGTGGGCGAACGTGCCGCGCCGCTCACCGCCCTCGGTCTCGAGCCACGCCTCCTCGATGCGCGCGCTGCCGTCGCCGTCGCGCTGGGCCAGGGGATCGACCTCCTCCTCGCCCGCGGCGGCCTCCTCGCGCTGGAAGTTGATCGCCAGGTAGTGGCTCGCCACCGCGGCCGGGTCGCCGATGGTGACGAGGTTGCCCTGCTCGATCAGCATCGCCCGGTGGCAGAACCGCTGCACGGCGCCCATGTCGTGCGTCACCAGCAGGATCGTCTTCCCCTCGTCGCGCAGGCGGTAGAAGACGTCGAAGCACTTCTGCTGGAAGGCGGCGTCGCCAACGGCCAGGATCTCGTCGATCACCAGCACGTCGGCCTCGACCTGCACCATCACCGAGAACGCGAGCCGCACCAGCATCCCCGAGGAGTAGTTCTTGAGCTTGAGGTCGGCGAAAGGCCCGAGCTCGGAGAACTCCATCACCGGGTCGAAGATCTCCCGCGCCCGCTTCGGGTCCAGGCCGAGCATGAGCGCGTTGAGGTAGACGTTGTCGCGCGCGGCGAGGTCCATGTTGAATCCCACGCCGAGCTCGATGAACGGCGACAACTGGCCGTCGATCCACACGCGCCCGTCGTCGACCGCGTAGATCCCGGCCAGGCACTTCAGCAGCGTGCTCTTGCCCGAGCCGTTGCGCCCGACGATGCCAAAGAACTCGCCCCGCTGCACGGTGAACGACACGTCGCGCAGCGCCTGGAACCGCTCCCCGGACCGCTTGCGCAGCGGATGCAGCGCACGCTCCTTGAGCGTCAGCGTCAGCTCGTGCGGCAGGAAGAAGCTCTTGCAGACGCCGTCGACGACGACGGCGGGCGACTGCGTGTCGTCGGCCCCCACGGGACCGAAAGGGTAGTGGCGGCCGGTGTCGAGAATGCACGCCGATACCCTGCCGCGGGTGGCCCTCCTGAACCTCAGGGAACGGCGCGAGCACCGCCGCGTGCGCGCCGCCGTGGACTCGGTCGGCTACTGGTTCCACTCCATCGACGTCGGCCACGGCGTGGTCACGCCGGGCCAGAAGCCGCCCGAGATCCTGGCCGCCGAGTGGGATCAGCTGCGGCTCCCCGCACTCGAGCGCAAGACGGTGCTCGACGTCGGGGCGTGGGACGGCTGGTTCTCGTTTCACGCCGAGGAGGCGGGCGCGGGCCGCGTCGTTGCGCTCGACCACTACGCCTGGTCGCTTGACGTGCGCCTGTGGAACATGACGCACGAGGAGCGGTACCGCATGTACGTGGACAACGGGTTCGACCCGACGATCCCCGTGCTCGCGCACACGATCCCGGGCGTGTGGCAGCCCGATCGGCTGCCCGGCAAGCGCGGCTTCGACGTCGCCCACGAGCTGCGCGACAGCGCGGTGGAGGACCGCGTGGGCGACCTGCTCGACGTCGACCTCGACGCCATGGGCCGGTTCGACGTCGTGCTCTACCTCGGCGTCCTCTACCACATGGAGGACCCGTTCCTGGCCCTGCGCCGGCTGCGGGCGGTGACGGCCGAGCTGGCGGTGATCGAGACCGCCAGCCTGATCGTGCCGGGGTTCGAGGACTACGCCCTGTGCGAGTTCTATCCCACGCACGAGCTGAACATGGACCCGAGCAACTGGTGGACGCCCAACGCCACCGCCCTCGCCGCGATGTGCCGCGCGGCCGGGTTCTCCGAGGCCGACGTGATCGCCCATCCGCCGCCCGCCGAGGACGCCGGGCCGGGCCGTCCGCAGCACTCGCGGATCGTCGTGCATGCCCGAGCCTGAGCCGACCCCATACGATTCAGCGCGCTCGCTGCTGCGCCACGCGGTGTGGGTGTTCGTCACCCTCGTCGCCGCCGGCTTCCTGATCGTCGCCGTCATCTCGCAGGTCGGGAAGCTCCCGAACATCGACTGGCACTTCTCGCCGGGCTGGCTGGTGCTGTCGTTTCTCTGCCTGATCGCGTTCCAGGGCATCCACGCCGAGACATGGCGGCGGATCCTCCACGACCTGCACGGCGAGATCCCGCCCCGCAAGGGCTGGGTGATCTGGAACGTGTCGCTGCTCGCCCGCTACGTGCCGACACAGGTTCTGATGGCGGTCACCCGCGTGTCGATGTGCTCACGCGAGGGCGTGCCGCGAAAGGTCTCGATCGCGTCGATCGCCTACGAGTTCGCGCTCGTGACCGCCTGCTCGTTCGTCGTGGCGGCGTGGGGGTTCACCGCGCTGCCCGAGCTGAAGGGCGACGCGTGGCGGTGGCTGATCTTCGCCATCCCCGTGGTCGCGCTGGTCTGCATCCACCCGCGGATCTTCGCCCACCTCTCCGGGCGCCTCCTGCATCGCCTCGGCTCCGACCACCTGGAGCGAACGCTGTCCTTCCCCACCGTCCTGCGGCTCGCGGTGGTGTACGTGATCAGCTTCATCGTCGTGGGCCTCGGGGTGCTGTGCGTGGCCCGCGCCCTCCACCCGATCGACGCCGGGGACATTCCGCTGATCGTCAGCGCCTGGTCGGTCGGCTACGCGGGCGCGCTCGTGGCGTTCTTCGTCCCCGGCGGAATCGGGGTGCGCGAGGGCGCCGTCGCCGCGGTGCTCAGCGTGGTCCTGCCCACCAGCGTGGCGATCGCGGTGGCCGTAGCGGTGCGCCTCGCGCAGACCGGCATCGAGCTGCTGTACGCGGGGGCCTCGGTGCTCTACGCGCGTCGGATGCCCGAGCTGGTCGAGTCGAGCGCGCGCCACTTGCCGGTCACCGACCGCTCCCGGGGAACCCAGGCGAACGCCGGGCCGAGCCGGGAGCTGGGTCGCGGGACGATCACCTGGCGACGCTTGCGGCGGCGACGCGCGAGCCAGCCAAGGCGCATGCCGCGACCCTAGGGACCGCCGCGGACGGAAGAGGCCAGGAAGGCCGACGTCTCCGCCAGCGCCTCGGGCGTGCCGATCTCGTAGAAGCGCTCGGTGGCCTCGTAGCCGGCCAGCTCGCCGCGGCGGGCCAGCTCGGCGTACAGCTCGGCCAGGTCGTCGCCGGGGAGGGCCAGCGCCTCGGCCCGGAACGCCCCGAGGCCGTAGTCGATCCAGTGCATGTCGGGGGTTGGGTTGCGCTTGTCGTAGCGGACGACGCGCTCGCCGTCGAACAGCACGTTGGACGCGTCCCAGCGGCCCTCGTTGCGCAGCACGGTCATCAGCGCCGGCTTCCCCGACGCGGCGAGGGCGCGGTCGACGTCGGCGTAGTCGATGCGCAGGTAGGTGTCGCCGTAGAGGACGAGGAAGCGGTCGCCGAGCAGGGGCAGCGCGCCGCGCACGGCGCCGGCGGTACCGGCCAGCTCGGGTGGGTCGTGCACGTAGCGCACGTCGAGGCCGAAGGGCGAGCCGACCTCGGCCTCCAGCTTCTCGCCCAGGTACCCGACGCACATCACCACGCGCTCGGCGCCGTAGGACCGCAGCAGCTCGAGCTGCCATAGGGCGAACGGGCGGCCCGCCACCTCGAGCAGCGGCTTGGGCCACTCGCGCACCGCCTCGCCCAGCCGCGTCCCCAGCCCGCCGGCGAGGATGCAGACGGGGCTGAGGCTCACGAGAACGTCGCCGGATCGCTTCGCCCTCTTCGAGTGACTGGGTAACCGGTCGAAGCGATCCGGCCGCTGGCACAGAGTGACTTCGTCACTCTTCTGTCGGGGCGTCGAAGCCGTACGCCGACTCGACGATGGTCTTGGGCCGGCGCTTGACCTCGTCGTAGATGCGGCCCACGTACTCGCCCATGACGCCCAGCGAGAGCAGCTGGATGCCGCTGAACAGCGAGATCAAGATCACGATGGTCGGGTTGCCGATCGGGAACCCGACGCCGGCGATCTTGAGCGCCAGGTAGACGACCGCGAGCAGGAAGGCGAAGCCCGACAGCACGATCCCGCCCAGCGAGATCACGTGCAGCGGATAGCGCGAGAACGAGATGATCCCGTTCAGCCCGATGGTCAGCGAGCCGAGAAACCGGTTGTACTTGCTCGACCCGGCCGCACGCGGGTCGCGGTCGTAGAGCACGCTGGTCTGCCGGAAGCCGACCAGCGCCACCAACCCGCGCAGGAAGCCGTGCGCCTCGCCCAGCGCCACGACGTGGTCGACCACCCGCCGGCTCATGAGCCGGAAGTCGCCCGTGTTCTGCGGGATGTCGACCTCGGCGACGCGGCGGATCACCCGGTAGCCGACGGCGGCGACGATGCGCTTGGGCAGCGTCTCGCCCTCGCGGGTGCGGCGCTGGGCGTAGACGACGTCGAAGCCCTCGCGCCAGTGGCGCACCATCTCGGCGATCAGCTCGGGCGGGTCCTGCAGGTCGCAGTCGATCACCACGACCGCGTCGCCGCGCGCCGCCGCCATGCCGGCCAGGGTGGCGGCGGGCTGGCCGAAGCGACGCGAGAAGCGCAGCATCTTCACCCGCCGGTCGTGCTCGCGCAGGCCCAGGATCACGTCCTCGGTGCGATCCGACGACGGGTCGACCGAGAAGATGATCTCCCAGTCCTCGAGCGCCAGCGCGTCGAGCACGCGCTTGAGGCGCTCGTACGCCGGACCGGCGGTCGCCTCCTCGTTGTACGCCGGGATGACGACCGACAGCGTGCCGCCCGTGCGGCGCTGGGTGGGAGCGAGCTCGGTCTGCGTGGTCGCGGTCATGGCTTGCGCACCACCGTATAACCCCGGATGCCGAACGGAAGTCGCACCCCCGCGTGCAGCAGCCGGCGCTCGGCCGCGCACGCGAGGGCCCCGACACGCGAACCCTCGGTGGTGTCGATGTCGTTCGCGACGCGGGCCCGAACCTCCTCCTCGCCGAGGGCCAGGCGGCGGTTGCGCTTCTTGACCGCCCAGAACGCGGGGTAGAGCAGCGCGCCGAGGTGGGCGTCGGAGAGCACCTCGAGGCCGGCGGCGCGTGCCTTGGCGGCGAGCTCGCCGCGGCCGTAGCGGCGCTCGTGGCCAAGGAACCGGTCGTAGTAGTCGTACAGGCCGGGGCCGGCCGGCACCACGAGCGCCGCCCGCGCGCCCCGCCGCAGCACGCGCGCGATCTCGCGCAGCGCCCGCCCGTCGGCGGGCACGTGCTCGAGCAGGTTGGCCGACACCACGGCGTCGACGCTGGCGTCGTCGAACGGCAGGGCGCACGCGTCGGCGAGGAACAGTTCGGCGTCGGGCACGAGCCCGTGCGCCTTGCGCAGTCCTGCCGCCACCAGGTCGACGCCGAGCAGCCGGGCGCGTGGGAAACGGCGGCGCAGGTCCTCGAGCAGGTAGCCGGTCGAGCATCCCAGGTCGGCGATGGTGCCGTCCGGCGCGACGCCGGAGCCGAGCCCCTCGATCAGCGCGCGCCGCGTCCACACGTCGATGAAGTGGTCGCGGCTGGACTCCTCGTGCAGCGCCTCGAGGTCGTCCGACCACTTCACGACGGCGGCGTCGGCGACCGCGACGGTATAGGGGGCGCCGGTCATTCCACGCTCGCGAACCGCTCGCCGTCGATGCGCCGCAGCGTCCCGAAGTCGGGGTCGTCGGCCAGCCGCCGGCGGAAGCGCGGATCGCGCCAGTCGTCCCACTGGGCGGAGACGAGCTTGCCGGTGATACCGGACGCGTCGGAGGACAGCAGGAAGGCCACCAGCGCGGCCGCCGCCTCGGGCGGCACGCCGCCCTCGTCCACCTGGCGCCGGGTGCGGTCGTGGTAGTCGGCACCGGCGCGCTCGGGGCCGGCGGCGAGCACCGCCTCCTGCATCCGCGTGGCGACGAAGCCGGGGGCCACGGCGTTGATGCGCACGCCCGACTCGGCGAGCACGGGGGCGAGGTTCTCGGTGAGCCGCACGATTGCCGCCTTCGAGGCGGCGTAGGCGTCGAAGCGGGGGAGGGGCGAGGTGCCGCCGCCGCCCGAGAACGTCACCACGGCTCCGCCGCCGGCGGCCCGCAGGGCGGGCAGGCAGAAGCGCACGGCCAGCCAGGTGCCGTACAGGTTGACCTGGACGGTGCGCAGGAAGTCCTCGGGCGCGACGGCATCGACCGGCCCGATCGGCTCGAGCGTGCCCGCGGCGGCCACGACGCCGTGCAGGGGCCGGCCGATGTCGTTGACCGCCGACTCCCACGACGCCTGGATGGCCACGTCGAGCGCCACGCCGCGGTGCCCGTCGCCGGGCAGCTCAACGACCGTCTCGTCGATCGCCGCCTCGCCGCGGGCGGCGACCACCACGGCGCCGCCCGCGTCCGCGACGGCCTGCGAGACGGCGCGCCCGATGCCCATCGAGCCGCCCGTGACCAGGATGCGCCGACCGGACAGCGTCATGTGGGGAGCCCCCTCGTGACCACGATGTGCCGACCGGACAGCGTCATGTGGGAGACCTCTGCGCCGCCGCCAGCGGATAGCCCGACCGCCGGTAGGCGTCCTCGACGATGACCCAGGCATACCGCGCCGCGTCCAGGTCGCCCTGCGCCTTGTCGTCCCGCTCCACCGCCGCGCGAATGCTGCGCCACTCCTGCACCCACGAGACGTCCTCGGCAGGGAACACGACCTCCTCCACGTCGGGCGGCCCCAGCTCGGGCCTCATCGCGTAGACGCGCAGGACCTGCGACCCGTACGACTTCGCCAGGCCGTCGACCGCGACCTTCCCGGTGCGGCAGTAGACCTCGAGCGAGAACAGGTTCTTCCACTCCGTCCACGTCGCGTGGAGCAGGGCCCACGGTGCGCGGGGTGCGTCCGGCTCCCCGAGCAGCAGGGCGGCATTGTCCTCGACCCGGGCGTCCCAGTAGTTCGTGCGCAGGAGCGCGGAATGCAGCGGCAGCGGGCCCATCAGCCAGTGCGTGAGGTCGATCAGGTGCATGCCCTGGTCGACCAGCTCGCCGCCGCCCGCGCGCTCGGGCTCCATCCGCCACTCGCGGTCGTACCCGAGCCGGCCGCCGTGCCCATAGCGCGCGCGCAGGAACATGACGTCGCCGAACCGGCCCGACCCCACGATCTCCGCGGCGCGCGCCAACGCCGGGTAGAAGCGGTGCTGGAAGCCGACCCGCGCCAAGC
>JBKOXJ010000187.1:0-11475 GCA_046724905.1 Actinomycetota bacterium
CCACAGGGTCATGGTCAAGAGCAGACCCGTCGCGGAGGGCGTCGTCATGGAGCGAGATCTCAGAACCGGTCGGGTGCTGTTCGAATGGCACAGCCTCGGCCACGTCAAGCTCGCGGAGTCGTACTACCGTCTGCCGAAGAATCCCAGCAGCCTCTTCGACTACTTCCACGTCAATTCCGTCGACGTGGACGACGATGGGAATCTGCTGGTCTCGGCGCGGAACACGCACACCGTCTACAAGATCGCGCGGCGAACCGGCAAGATCATCTGGCGGCTCGGCGGCAGGCTCAGCGACTTCACGTTTGGGCCGAAGGCCCGCTTCGCGTGGCAGCACGACGCGCACCGGCGCGCGGACGGGACGATCTCGCTGTTCGACAACGCCAGGAACGGCAAGCAGTCCCGCGGGCTCGTCCTGCGTCTCGACATGAAGCGGATGCGGGCCACGGTCGTTCACGCCTATGTCCACCGTCCGCCGCTCATGTCCGTCGACCAGGCGAACATGCAGCGGCTCCCGAACGGCCACTTCCTGATCGGGTGGGGTCACCAGCCCTACGTGTCGGAAGTCGGCCCCCGCGGGCGGCAACTCTTCGACCTGCGGTTCGGCACGGGACCGCATGTGGACTCGTACCGCGCCTATCGCTTCCGCTGGACCGGGCGCCCGATCCGTCGGCCCGACGTCGCCGTCCACGCGGGCAAGGCGTACGTCAGCTGGAACGGCGCGACCGAGGTCAGGAAGTGGGAGCTGCTCGCAGGGCCGCGGAAGCGGGCGCTCCATCCCGTCCGCAGCGTGCCGAAGCGAGGCTTTGAGACTGCGATTCCGTTGAGGGTCAAGGCGCCCTGGATCGCGGTCCGGGCCTTGGACGGGCGCGGCCGCTGGCTGGGGCGCTCGCCCGCCCTCCAGGTCCCCTGAGCTGCGGAGGCTTATGCTTCCCGCCGTGCGCCGAGCCGCCCTGGGCTTCACTTGCCTTGCCGTGGTGCTGGCGGGCTGCGACGACGACAAGCAGAAGAGCGCCGCCGCCAAGCCGAAAGGTCCGCCACCGCCGACGCAGCACTTTCGCTCCCGCCCTGACCTGAAGCCGCCTCCCATCGAGGTCCTGACGGCGCGGTCATCGTCACCCGGCTACATCTTCATCGCCCCGAAGATGAAGGTCGTCCAGGCGGGGCCGATGATCCTCGACAACGAAGGACAGGTCGTCTGGTTCCATCCTCTGAGCACGCACGGCGTCTCCGACTTCCGCGTGCAGAGCTACCACGGGCGGCCGGTTCTCACGTGGTGGCGCGGCCGCGCGCCCATGGGCGTGGGCAGCGGGTACTTCGTCATCTTCGACGACACCTACAACGAGATCGCCCGCGTCTACGCCCGGCACGGGTACGCCGGCGACATCCACGAGTTCCTGATCACGGATCGGAACACCGCGCTCTTCCCGGTCTACCACCCGGTGAAGGCCGATCTTTCGGCGTACGGTGGGCCAAAGCAGGGCCGCGTCTTCGACGGGATCGTGCAAGAGGTCGACATTGCCACCGGGCGGGTGCTGTTCGAGTGGCACAGCTATCCGCAGGTCGGGCTCAAGGAGTCCTACGTTCCTGCTCCGAAGCCGCCGAAGGGGAAAGGGAGAGCCGCCCCCTGGGACTACATCCACGTCAACTCGATCGACGTCGACGAGGACGGCAACTTCATCGTCTCCGCACGCAATACGCGCGCGGTCTACAAGATCGACCGGAAGACCCGGAAGATCCTCTGGCGCCTCGGCGGCAAGAGGAGCGACTTCGCGATGGGTCCCGGAACGAACTTCGCGTGGCAGCACGATGCCCGTCGGCAGGACGACGGCACGATCACGATCTTCGACAACGGCGCCGCGCCCCCCATCGAGGAGTTCAGCCGGGTCCTGGTGCTTCGTGTCGACCCGGTCAGCAAGACGGCGACGCTCGTGCGCAGCTACCAGCACCCGAAAAAGCTGCTCGCCCCGTTCGAGGGCAACGCCCAGTTCCTCGACAACGGCAACGTCTTCGTCAGCTGGGGAGCCATTCCGTACTACACCGAGTTCGACGGAAGCGGCCGAGTCGTCCTCGACGCACGATTCGGGAAGGGCAGGGCCAAGATCACGGAGCCCGGCCAGGACGCGGACACGTACCGCGCCTACCGGTTCCCCTGGGTGGGGCATCCCGCCGGCCGGCCTGCGATCGCGGTCGACGGGGACACCGCCTACGTCAGCTGGAACGGCGCGACCGACGTCGCGGCTTGGGCGGTTCTCGCCGGCCCTGACATCGGGCACCTTCAGCTAGTGGCGCGTGCCCCGAAGACGGGCTTCGAGACGGCGATCCCGCTTCACGGGAACGCGGAGTTCGTCACCGCGCGGGCGCTCGACGCGAACGGCGCCGTCCTCGGCACGTCGCGCCTGGTGAAGCGGGAGCCTTAGGGCGTGTACAGCTCGGCACTAGCCGACGGGTCGTAGCGCGCGCGACCGGAAACCGGCCGAAAGTTCCGCTCGGCGTCGTCCATCAAGGATGATGTGCCAGGGCCAGGCGCGCGCGAAGCTCACGCGGCCGTGAGTACCGAAGCGTCCGTCGCAACCTCCGAGGAGGCCGGGGGCGACCAGCTCCTCGCCGTCCTCCTTGCGATGGCGATGTTCGTGCTGGTCGTGGACACGTCGCTGATGAACGTGTCGATCTCGGCGGTCGTCCATGACCTCGACACGACTGCCAGCGGCGTGCAGTCCGCGATCGCGCTCGAGGCGCTCGTCTCGGCCGCGTTCATCCTGATCGGCAGCAAGATCGGCGACCTGATCGGCCGCAAGCGCGCCTACATCCTCGGTCTGCTCGGGTACGCGGCGGGTGCCCTGTCGATGACGCTGTCGCAGAGCCTCCTGCCGATCATCGTCTTCTGGGCGATCATCGGCGGCCTCGGTGCATCGCTCCTGCTCCCGGCGATGCAGTCGCTCATCCACGGCAACTTCGAGGGGCCGATGCAGCGAAAGGCCTACGCGCTCGTCGGCGCCGCCGCCGCGATCGCCGCTGCCGTCGGGCCGCTGGTCGGAGGCTTCATCACGACCTACCTCTCCTGGCGCGTCGCGTTCTTCGGCGAGGTCGTGATCATCGCGATCGTGCTCGCCGGGAGCGGTCGCATCCGCGAGGTGCCGTACACCGGATCGCGAGGCGTCGACGTCGTCGGGGCGATCCTCTCGGCCGTCGGCATGGGCGGTGTCGTCCTCGGGATCCTCGTCTGGGAGGAAGGCGGCGAGGCGGTCGTCGCCCTGATGGTCGTCGGCGCCGTCGCGCTCGGCTCGCTCGTCTGGTGGCTCGCGAGGCGCATGCGCGAGGGGAAGCCGGTGCTGCTCGACATCGGCCTGTTCGCGTCGAGGTACTTCCAGCTCGGGATCTCGTCACAGACGCTCCAGCAAATCGCGCTGGGCGGACTGATGATCGCGCTGCCGATCTACCTGCAGATGGTGCTCGAGTACAACGCGCTGGAGGCCGGCCTGTCGCTGGCGCCGCTATCGCTGAGCATGTTCTTCGTCGCCCTGCTCGCCGGCAGGAAGGCAGGCGGTCGCAGTCCGAGCAGGATCATCCGAGCGGGCTTCCTCCTGCTGGTCGTCGGCATCGGCGCGCTGATCCCGCTCGTGCCGCGCGCGGACTCAGGCTTGGCGATGGCCGTCCCGCTCATGATCGCCGGCGCCGGCCTCGGCCTACTCGTCTCGCAGCTCAACAACTACACGCTTTCGCCGATCGAGGAGGAGCGCGTGAGCGAGGCGGCAGGCGTCAACTCCGCAGGCGGCTCGTTCGGGCTCTCCTTCGGCCTCGCGTTCGCGGGCGCGATCATGCTCTCCTCGCTGTCGCTCGTCTTCACGCAGAAGTCGAACTCGAGCGACGTGCTCACGCCGGCCCAGCAAGATCGCGTGGCGGATGCGCTAGAGCACAACGCCGAGGTGATGACGAACACCGAGCTCGAGAAGCTGCTCGCGGGGCAGCCGGCCGACGTCCAGGAAGAGATCCTCCGCATCAACACCGACGCGCGGCCGATCGCGCTTCAGATCGCGCTGCTCATTCCCCTGCTCGCCGGCCTGCTCGGTCTCTTCAACGGCTTCCGGATGACTCGGCTCGCCGATCCAAAGCCGTCGGCTGCCGCCGAGGCGATGCTGGTCGGCTGACGGCGACCTACTCCACTTTGGCCTCTGCCTTCCGCTTGAGCGCCTCGAGCCGCGCGAGGCTATCGGCGGGCCACAGCGCCTTCATGTCGTAGTACACCTCGAACGCCGGCGCCGACTCGGGCAGCGTGAGCCAGCCCACCTTCGACCTCGTGAAGATGTGAACGTCCGGCACCACCTCCGAGGGGTCGTCCAGGGTGCCGGCACGAACGAATCGCACGTCTGGCCGTCCGTACTCGCTGAAGACCGCGATCTGGCAGGTCGGACAGCGGAAGATCCATTGCACGCTCCCGTCGTCGCGAGGTACGTCGACGGGCTGCGGGTCTCCGGCGAGCAGCTCCACGCGGTCGGCTTCGATCAGGAGGTTGATGACGAACGCGCTGCCGGTCTGCCGCTGGCAGTTCAGGCAGTGACAGCAATGCGTGAAGAGCGGGTCCGACGTCAGCCGGTAGCGGATCGCTCCGCACGAGCAGCCACCTTCACGTGGCGCGCTCATGACGGCGCCGCTCCGTACTCCTTGTCCGTGACGTGGTCGCCCCACGTCGCCGGGGTGCCATCGTCGTCGACCTCGAGCATGGCGAGGTGGGTCATGAACCGGTTCGGCGCTGCGCCGTGCCAGTGGTCCTCGCCCGGCTCGAAGAAGACGCGGTCGCCGGGGCGGATCACCTCGATCGGGCCGCCGCGTCGTTGCGCGAGACCGACGCCCTCGAGGACGTAGATCGTCTGGCCGTTCGGATGCGTGTGCCACGCGGTGCGCGCGCCGGGCGTGAAGTGGACGCTGCTCGCGCTCAGGCGTGATGCGCTCGACGGTCTTGCGACGGTGTCGATGTAGACCTCGCCGGTGAACCAGTCATCCGGCCCAGCTGCGGTCTCGGTGGTGTTCCTCGTGATTTCCATGGTCGATCTCCGCGACTCGGTGCTGATGTCGACAGCAGGCTACGCCGACGGTGGCTCACTGTCGCTGCTCGTCACGCGAGCTCGGGGTGCCGAACCCGTAACCGCGCCGCGCGATAGCGCATCACTTCATACGCCACGACCAGGGAGCACACCGCGCTGACGAGCGCGAGCGCGGCGAGGGCCGGGATCGTCACTGCAGCCGGGATGAGGGCGAGGAGGGCGACCGCCCCGACCGTGCGGCGGGTCGCACAACACCGTGCGGATCGACGCGTGGGCACGCCTGCGGGATCTGGACCACATTTCCCCGACCGCGGCTCGTCCGCACCCGCGCCGTCAAGGAAAATCGACAAGCTCAATCCAATCGTGCCGGGGCGCGACGACCGCGGTCAGGACAACCTTTCCCGACGGCGCGCGCAGGTATAAGGCGGCGCCAGGGCGCGCATCTTTCGGCCGAGGATCTGGGTTCGGTGGTCGCTCCACCATCAACCAGTACAGCGGTGCATTCATACCGAGTGATGCTACGGCTCGATCGAACGCCTCCTTTCGTTCTGGAGGGACGTGCATCCGAGTCGCGGCGTGGAATACGACCCGTGGCTGTCCCGCGGGTAGCTCGGACGCAAGGATAGGGCAGACGTCGACTGCGTCACCGCAGCGGATCTCCGGTGGATCCGGCGCCACAAGCGACAGCGCTTCGTGAAGGAGCTTGCGTTCGTGATCGTTGTCAGGCCATACAAGCGCTTCAAGCCACCGGCGATCGTCCGGATCATTTACATCCAGCGGGTGTAGGTCGATCCCCGTCGCGCTTGCCAGCGGCGGAATGGCGTCTAGATCCGGCGGTCGCTCACGCCCGATCAGCTCAGCCTCGATGGTCAACGGCGAATTACGATCGCCGAAGACTCGGCCGCCAAGGACATAACGAAACCGATCAAATCGAAGATGAATCCCGGCGCTTGCGCCGACATCGACGAAGTGGACGGGCCCATCGACGCGGCTCCGGATCGCCGCGAACCCAAGCCGTATCGCCACGGCCCGTTGGACCGCGTTCGTCTGCACAAGCCGGCTCTCGACCAAGCGGGTGAGAGCGTCTTCGTACTCCGTGCAGAAAGAGACGAGAGCGCCGTCGAGGTCGTCATCGGGAGCTCGAGCAGCATCACCGAGAACAGAGGGGTAAAACGACGCGAGCTCGTGCTCGATCCGATCTAGCAGGAGATAGTGGATCGCTGCGAAGAAAAGGAATGTTGGCTGCTGTCCGTCACGGCAGCGTGCGGCGATCTGCAGCAGAGCATCATGCTCAGCAACGACGGGCCCCATCGCGCTGTAGAGACGTGATCTTTGAAATTCAGGAACAGTGCGAAACTGCTCCTCCAATTGAGCAAGATCGCGCAACGCCGAAAAGCTACCGACGTAACACGGTGACACCGCTGCGGAAGCCCGATGCTTGCAGGACGCTTGCAGCAGCTTATGCAGCACTTGCGCGATGTAAGGGGGTCGACGGGTCGACTCCGTCAGAGGGCTCTAGTCAGGCCCCCACGCGAGCTCGTCCCTAAAGAGAATGTCGGCGAAGTCCTCCCTCGCGCGCGCGAGAACATCTGGGACCTCTGGGACCGGCGGCAGCGTGTAGTTCGGGCGGCCGCCGAATGGGACGAGGAGCTCTGCGAACCACGCTTCCGGGTCACGGTGCTCGAAGATCGCACCGGCGCCGGCCGCCGTCCGGCTCCAGGCCGCCCCCTCAGGAACGCGGCCGGCGTATGCCGGGCCGAGCAACTGCAACCCGAAGGCGTCCGGCGCGTACTCCGCCTCGAACGGCTCGCCGAGCTGGGTCGCCGGCTCATGGTGTTCAGCCGGCAGCCAGTCCTGGGAGAGCGAGTAGCCGGACTCTGCGGCCGGCAGGTGCGAGCCGCGCTTGAGAAATCCGTAGACGGTCTGCGCGCTCGTCGCGACCATCGTCGCCCGCAGGCTGGATCGCGCCGTCTGCCAGCCTCCCGTTTCGATTGTCGCGCCGCCCTCGATCAGTGACACCCTCCCGCGCGACGGTTGGACGACGACGGTCCGAAACCGGTCGGGGGCCGCGGAGGTCAGCCGCACCACCCCGACCTCGGCGCTCACGTCGAGCCCTTGGCGGACGTACGTGCGGATGTCTTGATCGTGGCTAAGCAGCACCGCCGGCATCGTGCGGATCTTGGCCGTGAGCGGGAGCCGACGGTCGTTGCGGACGCACCACTCGACCGCCGCTTCGACGACGCTCCGGAGCGCGCCCGGATCCGCCAGCCAGCCCCAGTTCGGCCCGCGGAGATGCCGCCGCTCGCCGTTAACGCGAAGGCGACACTCGAAGAGGTGGATGCGCTCCGGAAGCTCGTCCACCGGCTCCGGCTCGTACAACGTGAACGAGCCTTCCACTCCCTGCGCCTCGAGCCGCGCGGCGATTCCCTCCAGAAGGCGTGCGAAGTCGGCCGGCGCCTCGTCTATCCGTAACGCGACTCCCTCCGGAACGGCGGCGGCAAGCCAATGCCCTGGCCGGCCGGCTGACGCCCGAAGTTCCTCGATCGTCTCGCTCGCCGCCGTTCGTACCGATCCAAGCGTCTCCTCCGAGTCCACCCGCGACGAGAACAGCAAGGCGATTGCCGGCTCCTCGAAACGGGCTTCCAGTTCGCGCCAAGCCTCCCAGATCCGGCGCTCAACGGTGATCACGGCTCAGGGAGCAGGCTTATGGCAAGCGCGTACGTCGCGACCTTCCCGTTCTCGCGCAACGACGACTCGAACACGACCATATCCTGCGTCCACTCTACGACCCGTAGGCGCGGCCGCGGCCGTGACGCACGCAGAATGTCGCCATCCCGGACAACGCAGACTGGCAGCCCCTTTTCGGGGCCTTTCGCAGTAGCGGGGCAGGATTTGAACCTGCGACCTCCCGGTTATGAGCCGCCTCGATTCTGTACACGCGTTCCGCCTCGTTCCGCCGAAATGCAGACCCGGAGCCAGTTTTCGGCCGCGGTGGTGCATTCAGGCGGAACACGGTGACATCGCTGCGGATCGATGCTTGCAGAGCGCTTGCAACTTGGAGTCTCCGAGGACTTCGAAGACAGCAAACGCCGAAAGCCCAACCCGCCCAGCCCCGCAGCTGGCGAAAGGACGAATACCCGGACTGACTCGCACGGCGTGGCGAACTGACGCAAGACCTCAGCCGCTGCGGACGAAGGTGAGCTTGACCTCGATTGTCACGCCGTTCCTGACTGTCGTGAGCCCAACGACGCTAGGTGGGTCGAAGCCGAAGTTCGTCATCTTCGTGCGCAGCCGACCGGCGACCTGGAACCGCCCGCCCGACAAGTGCGCCTGAAGCGGGAACTCGACGCGCCGGTCGACGTCGTGCAGCCGCAGGGTTCCCTGCGCGACAATGTCCGAGGCCGATCCACTGCTGAGCCGATCCACCTCGATCGGTCGGCTTCCGAGTGTGAACCTTCCGTACGGATGCTCGTTCCAGCGCGGCCCGAGCGACGAGCGCAGCGTCCTATCTCGACGCGGGTCATTCGTCTTGAGCGTTCGCATGTCGACGACGACACTCGTGGCAACGATCGCCCCGCCGCGCGTCTCCATCGTCCCATGGACGACCGAGGTCCGGCCCACCACGGTCGATGGAACGGGAAGCGAGAGGTACTTTTCGTGGGCGCGGAAACCGACGATCGACTTGGAGCTTCGGACCATCCACCTGCCGTCGGGCACTGCGCCGTGATGGCTCGGAGCAGGGTTGTCAAGCGCCAGCGGAGGTGGCGCGTTCCGGTCCTTGATTACTAGGAACAGGTAGCCACCGGCGATTCCGACGACCACCAGAACGGCGAAAGCGATGGCTACGCGGCGCAGCCGGCGCAAGGCCTCATTCTAGAACCGAGAACGCGGCTCCCTGGCCTCGCCGGCTCGGCGATCCACTCGCGTTCGCCCATGATCGCCAAGACGAGCTCCTCACGACCGACCTGCTCCCAATCGCAGGCAGGCGCATCACCGATACGCTCGCGCGACTAAACGCGCCAATCTGCATCGCGCTCGACTGGATCGACGCGATCGCCTGAGCACTTCCGGGCAAGCAGGCTGTCCCGGACTTTCGGCGCGGGGATCAACGCGGCGCATGCCGCGGAGTAACAATCCAGCCGTGCCGGAAGATGGGGTCATTGGTGAGGAACGAAAGCTCGCCACCGTGCTGTTCGCCGATCTGGTCGGCTCGACAGCGCTTGCGTCTGGGGAGGACCCCGAGCGGGTCCGGTTTCGCCTGGAGCGGTTCTACGAGGCGATGGCGGACGAGGTCCAAAGCGCCGGCGGAACGGTGGAGAAGTTCGCAGGCGATGCGGTCATGGCTGTCTTCGGGGCACCTGCCGCCCTCGAGGATCATGCGGAACGCGCTCTGCACGCGGCGCTGGCCATGCAGCGCAGGCTGGGCGAGCTCTTCCGCGGCGAGCTCGCCTTACGCGTGGGCGTGAACACGGGCGAGGTGGTCGTCGGGCGCGCCCGAGAGGGCTCTTCGTTTGTGAGCGGCGACGCCGTGAACGTGGCCGCCCGGCTCGAGCAATCTGCAGGCGCGGGGGAAATCCTGGTCGGGGAACGGACCGTCTCAACCGTCCGTGGCGCCTTCGAGCTCGCCGAGCCCCAGACTGTGGAGGCCAAGGGCAAGCCGGAGGGAGTAGCCGCGCGACGGCTCGTACGCGCCCTCACGCTCCAGCGCCCGCGCGGGGTGAGCGGCCTCCATCCTGCCTTCGTCGGGCGGGAACGGGAGCTCGCGCAGCTCCAGGGCGCCTACCGACAGGTGATCGGGCGGCGCCGACCGCGGCTGGTCACGATCGTCGGAGATGCAGGCCTCGGCAAGACCCGACTTGTGCGCGAGCTCTGGCAATGGCTAGCGGTCGAGGAGCCCCAGCCGCTACAGCGGACGGGCAGGTGCCTACCCTACGGACAAATTCCGTTCTGGGCGTTTGGCGAGATCCTCAAGGAACAGCTAGGCATCCTCGACGGGGATTCGCCTCAGAGCGTTCTCGCCCGACTCGGCGACCGTGAGATCCTGGGGCTGGCGCTCGGGCTGGACGTCGCAGGCAACCTGCACCCGCTTACTGCCCGCGATCGCTTCCAGGACGCCTGGGTCTCGCTCTTCGAGGACCTCACAGCGACCCGTCCTGCCGCCGTCCTCGTCGAGGATCTCCACTGGGCCGAGGATCCACTCCTCGATCTGCTGGAGCACCTGCTTGAGCGTGTTCACGGCCCGCTCCTCGTGCTGGTGACGGCGCGGCCCGAGCTGCTGGATAGCCGACCGGGCTTCGGCGGTCATAGTGCAGAGACGCTCGTACTCGAGCCGTTGAAGGCGGAGGCGACCAAGGAGCTGCTCAGCCGCTTGCTTGGCACGGACCCGCCGGGCCTCCTGCGTGACGTGGTCGCCCAGGCCGAAGGCAATCCGTTCTTTATGGAAGAGGTGCTCGGATCCCTGATGGATCAGGGCCTGCTCGAGCACCGGAACGGCGGCTGGGCGATGAAGGAGCTTCCGACAGGTTTTCTGGTGCCGGACACGGTGCAGGCCGTGGTGGCGGCGCGCATCGACCTGCTCGCGCCCGCCGAGAAGGAAGCCCTCCAAGCCGCCTCGGTCATCGGCCGCATCTTCTGGAGCGGCCCCATCTACGAGCTCTGCCCGGAAACGGAGCCGAACCTCCGCCAGCTCGAAGAACGAGATTTCATCCGGCTCCGGCTGGGATCTTCGATCGAGGGCGAGCGCGAGTACGCGATCAAGCACGCGGTCACACGCGAAGTGGCGTACGCGAGCATTCCGAGGGCCAGGCGGGCACGCCTCCACGCGGCCTTCGCCTCCTGGGTCGAGCGCTTCGGAGGGGGGCGCGACGAGCACGCACCACTACTGGCCCACCATTACACGGAGGCGTGTCGCCCCGAGGACGCCGACCTGGCCTGGGCCGGAGCGGACGACGAGTTCGAGGGTCTGCGCTTGCGAGCGGTCGCCTGGTCGCGACGCGCTGCCGAGCTCGCCCTCGGTCGCTACGAAATCGATGAAGGAATCGAGTACCTGAACCGTGCGCTCCAACTCGAGACCAACGACCTCGGGCGGTCGGAGCTGTGGCGGCGAATCGGCCGCGCGAACGCACTCAAGTACGACGGCGAGGCGTTCTGGACGGCAATGCTGAACTCACTCCAGGAGTGCAGCGACCGCGCCGAATCGGCCCAGACGTACAGCGAGCTGGCGTTTCACACCGCCACCCGGGCGGCGATGTGGAAGCGCCGGCCCGATCCCGAGCTCGTCCACGGCTGGATCGAACGTGCGCTCGAGCTCTCGGATCCCGGTACCGTCCCGCGCGCGAGGGCACTCATCGCGCGGTCCTGGTACGACCCTGCGGTGTTTGCAAACGCGGCACGCGAGGCGAGCGCACTCGCCGAACGTCTCGGTGATCCCGAGCTT
>JBKOXJ010000049.1:0-10449 GCA_046724905.1 Actinomycetota bacterium
ACTACCCCCTGCTCCTCGTCGCCCACAAGGTCGCACCCGCCCTCGCCGCCGGGAACGCCGTCATCCTCAAGCCGGCGAGCCAGACGCCGCTGACGGCGCTGAAGCTGACGCAGCTCCTGCTCGAAGCGGGACTGCCCGGAGACGCGCTCCAATGCATCACAGGGCCGGGTGCAGAGCTGGGCGAGCGCCTCTGCGCGGACGAGCGCGTGCGCAAGATCAGCTTCACCGGCTCGGTCGAGGTCGGACGGCGGATCGCCGAGGTCGCGGGCGTGAAGAAGCTCTCGCTCGAGCTCGGCGCGAACTGTCCGGTGGTCGTGATGCCGGATGCCGACCTCGACGAGGTCGCGGCGGCGACCGCGAACGGCGGCTACGTGAACGCGGGTCAGGTCTGCATCTCGGTCCAGCGCGTCCTCGTCGATCGCGGCGCGTACGGTGACTTCCTCGATGCGCTGCGGCCCAGGGTCGAGTCGATCAAGGTCGGCGACCCGCTCGCGGAAGGGACGCAGCTGGCCGCACTCGTCTCCGAGCGCGAGGCCGCGCGGGTCGAGGGGACGATCCGGGGCGCGGTCGAGGCGGGCGCGACACTGGTCACGGGCGGCGGACGCGACGGCGGTGTCGTCGAGCCGACTGTCGTCGCCGACGTGCCGACGGAGACGGAGATCTGGCGCGACGAGCTCTTCGGCCCTGCGGTCGCCGTGGCGCCGGTCGACGGCATCGACGAGGCGATCGCGCTCGCGAACGACACGCGTTACGGGCTCGGCGCCGGGATCTTCACCCGCGACGTGACGCACGCGCTGCGGTTTGCACGCGAGGTAGACGCCGGGAATGTCCACGTCAACTGGACGCCGCTCTGGCGCGCCGACCTGATGCCGTACGGCGGCCTGAAGAGCTCGGGCATCGGCAAGGAAGGGCCGCGCTATGCGATCGAGGAGATGACGGAGCTGAAGACAGTCGTGTTCCACGGGATCGAGAGGTGACGAGGTGAAGACGGTGCGGCTGACGACGGCCCAGGCGCTCGTGAAGTACCTGCAGGCGCAGCACTCCGAGCGGGACGGCGATCGCCGTCGCTTGATCCCGGGGATCTTCGGGATCTTCGGGCACGGGAACGTGATCGGGCTCGGGCAGGCACTCGAGGAGCTCGGCGAGGGCCTCCCGTTCTTTCAGGGCCGGAACGAGCAGTCGATGGTGCACGCCGCGGCCGCGTACGCGAAGACGACGCGCCGGCGGCAGACGCTCGCCTGCACCGCCTCGATCGGCCCTGGCTCGACCAACATGGTCACCGGCGCCGCCGGTGCCACGATCAACCGCCTACCGGTGCTGCTCCTCGCCGGCGACGTCTACGCGACGCGGCGTCAGGGGCCGGTGCTCCAGCAGCTGGAACACCCGACCTCGGGCGACGTCAGCGTCAACGACTGCTTCCGGCCTGTCGCCCGCTTCTTCGACCGGATCACGCGGCCCGAGCAGCTCCTGACCGCACTGCCCGAGGCGATGCGGGTCCTGACCTCGCCGGTCGAGACGGGAGCGGTGGTACTCGCCCTACCCCAGGACGTCCAGTCACACGCGTTCGACTACCCCGAGCACTTCTTCGAGGAGCGCGACTGGCGGATCGAGCGCTCGCTGCCCGACGCGCGCCGGATCGCCGATGCGGTCGAGCTGCTGCGGGGCGCTGAGCGGCCGATCGTGATCGCCGGCGGCGGCGTGCTCTACTCCGAGACCGAGGAGGCGCTCGCCGCGTTCGCGCGTCGCACGGGGATTCCCGTCGCGGAGACATTCGCCGGCAAGGGCGCTGTCCAGGAGGACTCGTGGCTGCAACTCGGCGGAGTCGGGCTCGAAGGGAATCCGGCGGCGTCGCGGATCGCGCGCGAGGCCGACCTGGTGTTCGCGGTCGGCACGCGGTTGACGGATTTCACGACCGGATCGCACACCGTCTTCCAGCATCCGGAGGTCCGCTTCGTCTCGATCAACGTCTGGGGGCGGGACGCGGTCAAGGAGGGCGCGCTCCCGATCGTCGCGGACGCGCGCGAGGCCCTCGAGGCGCTCACGACGGCGGTGGACTTCTCCACGAGCGACGTGTACCGCGCCGAGGTCACACGGGTGCGTGACGAGTGGCTCGAGACGCGCGCCGGTCTCGCCGAGCCGGTCGAGGGCGAGGCGATGAGCCAGGCGCAGCTGATCCTGACGCTGAACGAGGTCGCGCAGCCGGGCGACACCGTTATCACCGCGGCCGGGACGCCTCCTGGTGACCTGCTGAAGATCTGGGACGCGACCGGCGGACGCAACTGCCACCTCGAGTTCGGCTACTCGTGCATGGGCTACGAGCTGCCGGCCGGAGTCGGCGTGCGGATGGCCCAGGAGGGCGACGAGGTCTACGTCTACATCGGGGACGGCACGTTCCTCCTCAATCCGGGCGAGCTGGTGACCGCGCTGCAGGAGGGGCTGAAGGTGACGGTAGTGATCTCCGAGAACCACGGCTTCCAGTCGATCCAGCGCCTCCAGCTCTGGCGGCACGGCCGGATGTTCGGCAACGAGTTCCGCGCCCGACAGAACGGGCGCCTAGACGGTGAGTACCTGCGGCTCGACCTGGCGAAGACGGCCGAGGGTCTCGGCGCGCGGACCTGGCGGGTCGAGACGCCGGAGGGGCTGCGCTCGGCGCTGGAGGATGCCCGCACGGAGCGCGGCGTCTGCGTCGTCGTCGCCGAGACGGAGCCGCACCGCTACCTGCCGGGATCCGACGTGTGGTGGGACGTCGCTCCGGCGGAGGTCTCGGGCGAACCCGAGGTGCGCGAGCGCCGGGCCGACTACGAGCGAGAGCAGGCTGAGCTCCAGCGCTTCTATTACTGAGCGAGTCCGCGCCGGCGCGACGCTGGTCGGAACGTTCCTGAATCTCGGCTCGCCGCTCGCGGCCGAGATCTGCGCCCGCGCCGGCTTCGACTGGTGCCTGGTCGACCTCGAGCACGGCGCGGGGACGGAAGCGGAGCTGATCCCGACGCTGCAGGCGCTCGGGGACACGCCCGGGCTCGTGCGGATCGAGGCGAACGAGCGGCCGCGGTTCGCGCGCGCCCTCGACGCCGGCGCGGCGGGCGTGATGGTCCCGCGGGTCGACTCGGCGGCCGAGGCGGCCGAGGCGGTCTCGCGGATGCGCTATCCCCCGCGCGGGGTGCGCGGGGTCGCCTACATGAACCGCGGCGCCCGCTTCGGCGCCGGCGCGCCCGAGCACGACGCGCTCTGCGTGATCCAGATCGAGAGCCCGGGCGCGGTGGACGATGCCCGCGCGATCGCTGCCCTCGACGGCGTCGACGTGCTCTTCGTCGGCCCGCGCGACCTCGCAGCGGCGCTCGGGACCGACGACCTGCCGCTGGACGCCGTCCTCGAGGCCGCGCGCGTCGAGGGGAAGTCGGCGGGGATCCTCGTCCGCTCGCGCGAGGAACTGGAGCGGGAGCTCGAGCGCGGCTTTCGGTTCGTCGGCGTCGGGTCCGACAGCTACTTCCTCGCGCAGGCCTCGGCCGCCGCCGCGCCCGCGTGATCGTCGCGACCGGCCCGGTCCACGCCGTCGCCGAGGAGATCCTCGGACCGATCCAGGTCGGTGACTGGCGCGAGCTGCTCGCGGAAGCCGAGGCCCTCGTCGTCCGCGGCGGCGACCGCGTCGGCGCCGACGAGATCGCCGCCGCGCCGCGGCTGCGCGTGATCGGTCGCAGCGGGATCGGAGTGGACAACATCGACCTGGCGGCGGCAACGAAGCGCCGGATCCCGATCGTCGTCACGCCCGGCGCCGGCGCGCGCGCGGTGGCGGAGGGCGCGCTCGCACTGATGTTCGCGCTCGCGAAGCGACTCCCCGAGCTCGGAGAAGCCGTGCGCTCAGGCGATTGGAGCGCCCGCGACCGGGGCGAGCTCCTCGACCTAGACGGCGCGACCCTGGGAATCGTCGGCTACGGGCGCATCGGGCGGGAGCTCGGCGACCTTGCCCGTGGTCTGGGGATGCGGGTGCTCGCACACGACCCGTACGTCGAGGACGCGAATACCCCGCTCGACGCCATCTTCCAGTCGTGCGATTTCGTCTCCGTCCACGCGCCGCTGACGGACGAGACGCGTGGGCTCATCGGCCCGCCGTTGCTCGAGCACGCGAAGCCGGGCCTCGTGCTCGTGAACCTGGCCCGCGGCGGCCTCGTCTCCTCGCTCGACGACCTGCTCGCCGCGCTCGAGTCCGGCCGCCTCGGCGGAGTCGGCCTCGACGTCTTCGAGCCCGAGCCGCCGGATCCGAGCCATCCGCTCTTCGAGCACCCCCGCGTCGTCGTGACCCCACACGCGCTCGGGATGACGCGTCGGTCCCGGGAGCTGATCGCTCGCGCGATGGCCGAAGGCGTGGCGGCTGCGCTCCGCGGCGAGCGGCCCGAGGCGGTCGCGAACCCTGAGATCTACGGCTAGAGGTCTCTAACCTCTTCCCAGGCCCGCGACTCGAAAGAGCGTGCGATCGCGTCGAGCACCTTCGCCGCCGCCAGGATCTCGTGCACGCCGGGTTCCCGCTGTTTCCCATCCGCGATCGACTGCAGGAAGCGGTATGCCTCGATCACCTTCAGGTCGTCGTAGCCCATCCCGATGCCCTGCCCCGGCTGGAAGCGGGCGAAGTCCGGATGCTGCGGCCCCATCACGACCCGCGCGGTCCCCGCGTCGCCGGTCTCCAGCGGGAGGTAGAGCTCCAGCTCGTTCATCCGCTCGAAGTCCCACGCGACGGCGCCGCGCGTGCCGTTCGCCTCGAACCGGTAGCGCGCTTCGGCGCCGACGAGCACCCGGGAGAGCTCGATCGTTCCCATCAGCCCGCTCTCGAACTCGACCAGGGCCGCGGTCCAGTCCTCGTTCTCGACCTCGCCCAGCTCGACCTCGCCCTCGACCACGCTGAAATGCGTGCCGGTGCCCATCTCCGCCTTCGGGCGCCGCGGGATCAGGATCGCCGACGTCGCCGTGACCCGCGCGATCGGACCGAGCAGGAACTGCGCCAGGTCGACGGCATGCGAGCCGAGGTCGGCGAGGATCCCGTGGCCCGCGAGCTCGCGCGAGAAGCGCCAGGAGAGCGCGCCTCTCGGGTTGGCCGAGTAGCTGGCGATGAACTGCATCCGGAAGTGGTTCACCTCACCGAGCGCGCCGTCGGCGATCAGTTGCCGGGCGTGCTGGACCGCCGGCGCGTGGCGGTAGTTGAGCCCGACGATCGTGCGGACACCCGCCTGCTCGGCCGCCGCCGCGATCTCCGCCGTCTCCGCCGGAGTCCGGCCGAGCGGCTTCTCGCCCCAGAAGTGCTTGCCCGCCTCCGCGGCTGCGACTGCCATGTCGCGGTGCACGAAGTTCGGCGACGTGATGCTCACGGCCTCGACGTCGGGCCTCGCGATCACCTCGCGCCAGTCGGTCGTCCACTCGGCGTAGCCCAGGCGCTCGGCGGCGCCTCGTGCGCGCTCCTCGACCTCGTCGGCGGCGACGACGAGCCGCGCCCGGCCCTCGCACTCCGGGAAATGCACCGGCACACGGCGGTACGAGGTGGAGTGCACCTCGCCCATCCAGCCGACGCCGAGCAGCCCGATCCCGATCTCACGTGTCGTCGCCGGCCACCTCCTCCATGCGCACGGGCCGCTTCTCGGCGCGCGAGCGGTCGCACGCGATCGCAACGCGCAGCGCCTCGAGCGCTTCATCGCCGGGGCACGGATTCGGCTCCTCGCCCCCAACCACCCGCAGCCAAACGTCGATCTCGGCCTCGAAGGCTGCGCTGAAGCGGTCGAGGAAGCCACGGTACGGATCGTCCGGGAGTGACGGGCCGTCGTCCTCGACCGAGTGGATCGGCGTCCGCGGCCCGAGCCCGACGGCCAGCGAGTCGTCCGAGCCGAACAGCTCGGCGCGGAAGTCGTACCCGTGCGGGTCGTGCCGGGTTCCCGACAGCAGGACGGGGAGCCCGCCCTCCATCGTCAGCAGCACCGCGGCGGTGTCGACGTCCCCGTAGCGGCCGAAGCGCTCCCACCTCCGGACGGCGCCGACCGCGTACACCTCCTCGACCTCGCTGCCGGTCAGCCAGCGCGCGATGTCGAAGTCGTGGACGTGCAGATCCTTGAAGATGCCGCCGCTCGTCGGGATGTAGCGCCCCGGAGAGGGCTCGTGATCGTGCGAATTGAGCCGCAAGAGGTAGAGAGTGCCGAGGGCGTCCTCGGCGACCGCGTCGCGGGCGGCGCTGAAGCCGGGGTCGAAGCGGCGCTGGAACGAGACCTGCAGCGTGCCGCCGGCGTCGTCGACGCGGTCCAGCGTCTCCCGCGTCTCGCGCAGCGTGAGCGCGATCGGCTTCTCGGAGAGCATCGGCAGGCCCCGAGCCGTGACAGCCGCGATGTCTTCGGGATGGCGGCTCGTCTCCGACGACACGACCGCGGCGTCGAGTTCCTCGCCGAGCACCTCCTCCAGCGGCCGGCCGCGCTCGGGCTCGCGGCTCGCGACGAGGACCTCGTGCCCGCGCCGGCGCAGCTGCTCGGCTCGGAACCCGCCCATGCGACCGGTACCGATCACGGCGACCCTCATCGAAGCTCGTCGAGGCGGACGACGCGGTCCTCGTCCAGCGAGCGGCGCGCCGCCACGGCGGCTACGACAGCCTCGAGCCCGTCCCGCCCGCTCACTTCGAGCTCTCCGCCGTCGAGCGCGGCCGCGAAGCCCTCCAGCTCGCGTACGAAGGCCTCCGCGTACCGGTCGAGGTAGAAGTGCGACAGCCCGGCCGCGTGCAGGCCGGTCCCGTCCGCGAAGGTCATCGTCGAGCTCACTTCGTTGCCCGCGGAGGCGAGCCCACCGCTTCCGTGCACCTCGAGCCGCTGGTCGTATCCGTACGCGCTCCGCCGGCAGTTGTCGATCGCCCCGAAGGCGCCGTTCGAGAACGCGAGCGAGACGACCACCGTGTCGACGTCGCCACGGGCCGCCGCGTTCGGGTCGACGAGCGACCCTCCGCGCACCGCGAGCTCCGTGATCTCTGCGCCCAGCACGAACCGCGCGAGGTCGAAGTCGTGGCTCGTCGTGTCGAGGAAGACGCCGCCCGAGTGTGGCATGTACTCGGGCGGAGGCGGCTCGGGGTCGCGCGAGGAGATCCGCAGCAGCCAGGGCGTTCCGACGTTCCCCTCACGCACGGCCTCGCGGACAGCGCGAAAATTGGCGTCGAAGCGCCGGTTGTAGCCGATCTGCAAGACCACGCCCGCACGCTCGGCCGCCTCGACGGCGCGTGTGGCGGTCTCGACGTCGAGCGCGAGCGGCTTCTCGCAGAAGACGTGCTTGCCGGCCTCGGCTGCGCCGACGATCAGGTCCGAGTGCGAGTCCGGCGGGGACGCGATCACGACCGCGTCGGCGTCTTCGTGCGCAAGCAGGTCGTCGACGCTTTCGGCGGCCTCCACGCCCAGCTCGTCGGCGAGCGAGCGCGCGGCGTCGGGGACGACGTCCGCGACTGCCGCAAGGCGCAGGCCCTCGACCCGCTCGACGATGTTCCGGGCGTGGACGCGGCCGAGCTTGCCGGCACCGATCAGCCCGACGGAGCGCACTCCGGCGAAGTATCTAACGAGGTCTTAGCCCGCGACGAGCGCCCGGGCGAAGTCGTGCGCGTCGAACGGCCGGAGATCCTCGAGCCGCTCGCCGATTCCGATCAGCTTCACCGGCAGGCCGAGCTCGTATGCGATCGCGACGGCCACGCCGCCCTTCGCTGAGCCGTCGAGCTTCGTGAGCGCGACGCCGGTGACGCCGACGGCCTCTCCGAAGAGACGCGCCTGCTGGAGCGCGTTCTGGCCGGTGGTCGCGTCGACCACGAGCAGCGTCTCGTGCGGCGCACCCTCCAGCCGACCGGCGATCACGCGCCGGACCTTCGCGAGCTCCTCCATCAGGTTCCGCTGCGTGTGCAGGCGCCCGGCCGTGTCGACGATCACGACGTCCCGCCCGTCCTGCTCCGCCCGCTGGATCGCCTCGTACGCGACCGACGCGGGATCGGCACCGCGGGGGGCGCCGACGAAGGCGGCCTCCGCGCGGTTCGCCCAGATTTCGAGCTGCTCCTCGGCGGCGGCGCGGAAGGTATCGGCGGCGGCGACCACGACGCCGTGCCCGTGCTCGCGCAGGCGGTGGGCCAGTTTGCCGATGGTCGTCGTCTTCCCGGTGCCGTTGACGCCGACGACGAGCACAAGCGCGGGACGTGCAGAGACCTCGAGCATGGGCGGCTCGCCGAGCAGCTCGGCCAACTCCTCCACGATCGCCTCCGACAGATCGCCCACCTCCTGCCGGGCCTCGAGCCGCCGGACGAGCTCCGCGGTCGCGCGCACGCCGACGTCGGCGGCGATCAGCGCTTCCTCAAGCCGCTCCCAGGCCTCCTCGTCGGCCGGGTCGAACGCGGCCGCGGCGAGCTGCTCCGTGAGCGCCCGCCTGCTTTTGCCGAGCGAGTCGCGCAGTCGCGCGAAGAGCCCGGCCCGTTCCGCCTCGGCCTCCGGCGCGGCCCCGTCCTCGCCCAGCAGCTCCGACCAGCTCCTGGCCACGCCGCCAACGCTATAGGCTCATCTCGATGCTCAGGCGGCTCGAGCGGGCACTCCTCGGCTCGGTGATGAGCGTGATCGCGCTGATCGCCGAGCGCCGGCTGGCGCGCTTCCGTCGGTGAGAACCGGCGCGATAATCCAAGCGGGTCGACCGGTCGGTTGAGACGGACGCGCCAACGGCGTCGCTCGCGACGCCGTCTCGCGACGCGCGGTTCATCCGCGCGTCCGTCTGCGCCGCTCGCCTGGAACGCCGACGGAACTCGTAGCCGCTCGAGCGTGCCGCGCGTCCTGATGTCGGCGCCGCAGGCGTCGCCTTAGCGACGGCGGAGCAGATCGAGCAGCAGGATCCCGGCGATCGCCGCCCCGGCGATTCCCAGCGTCACAGGCACCCACGTAGCCACGTGCGCCGCTGACGCCGTGGCTCCGGTCGCGACCAGCGCGGACCCGGCCACGACCGCGAGGGACACGCGTCGGGCAGCGGCCCGGATCGTCTCCTCCAACGGCCCGATCCCGCGGATGCTGACCTGGAGCTTCGGGCCGGGGCGCGCGCCCATCACGCGCTCGGCCGAGTCGACGAGCCGCGAGGCGCGGACGCGGAGCTTCTGCACGTCGTAGAAGAGCCGCTTCGGGTCGGCGCCCACGCGCGCGCGACCGAGCAGGTTTCGGGCGAGGAACGTCCCTACGACCGAGAACGGATCGAGCTCAGGATCGAGCTCCGCAGCGGTCAGCTGCATCTGCGCGAGCGCCTTGCCGGTGAGCGCGAGAGCGGCCGGGAGCCGCACGCCGTGCCGCGTCGCGACCTCGGTGATGCTCTGGAGGACGGGGCCCAGCTGGATCTCCTTGAGCGAGCTGTGCCGGTAGCGGCTGAGGAGCTCGCCGAGCTCCCGCTGGAACGCGTCCATGTCCAGATCGGCCGGCGGCTCGGTGGTGCTGAGGTAGAGCACGACCTCGGCCAGGAAGGCCACGTCCTCCTGCCAGAACGCGAGCAGCAGGAGCAGGACGAGCTCCCGCGTCTCCGGCGGCACCTCGCCGACCATGCCGAGGTCGAGGAAGTAGATCGTGCCGTCGCGCCAGAGCAGGTTCCCCGGATGCGGGTCGGCGTGGAAGAAGCCCTCGGTCAGGATCTGGCGGTAGTAGGACTCGAGCAGCTGCCGCGCTGCCTCGCGCCGGGGCTTCCCGGGCGGTGCCCCGCGCACCGGCGGGCCGTCGATCTCCTCGAGCACGAGCAGCCGCGTCGTCGTTAGCCGGTCGTAGACGCGGGGGACGTCGAGCCGCGGAAACGGCCTCAGCACCTCTCGCAGACGCTCGACGTTCTCGGCCTCGCGGTGGAAGTCGAGCTCGCGCCGGAGTGACGCCGAGAGGTGTTCGAGCACGGCCGGGACGTCGACGACGCGGTTCAGGCCTGGGCGCTTGCCCGCCTTCTCGGCGAACAGCTCGAGCAGGCCGAGGTCCCGCATGATCTCGTTCCGCGCGGTCGGCCGTTGCACCTTGACGACGACGCGGTCGCCGGTCTCGAGCCGGGCGCGGTGCACCTGGGCGATCGTCCCCGCTGCCAACGGCTCCGGATCGATGTGCTCGAACACATCCTCCCAGGGCACACCGAGCTCCTCCTCCATCACCTGAACGACCTCCGCCTCGGCGAGCGGCGCGACCCGGTCCTGGAGCTCGCCGAGCTCCTTGATGAAGGGCTCCGGAAGCAGGTCCGGGCGCGTCGAGAGGATCTGGCCGAGCTTCGCGAACGTCGGGCCGAGCTCTTCGAGCGCGAGCCGCAGCTGCCGCGCTTGCTCCTCGGGCGAGCCGCCGTCGCGGCTCAGGATCGTGCGGCCGAGGACCGTGCCGATCTTGCCGGCCCGGCCGAGCAGTGCCCCGCCGCCGTACTCCCGTTCGCTCATTGCGTCGCCGTGTCGACGATCACGACGGTGCAGGGCGCGTTGTG
>JBKOXJ010000072.1:0-3133 GCA_046724905.1 Actinomycetota bacterium
GCCTTACGCAGCGGGACATTGCCCGAGAACATCGGGTTGCTGTTGTTCAGAGCGAGGTACGAGGTGCAGTTCAGTGGCTTCACCTGGTACCGCCCCTTGTTCACCCCGAACCTCTGGCCGAGCTCGGCATGCGCCGTGGGCGGAAGGCCCAGGGCGTAGTCGGACTGGCCGGCCAGGACCTCGCGGTACGCGGCCTCGAGGCTCACTCCGATCTTGAAGCTGATCGCGGACACGTTGTGCGGCCGCGGGCCGCGGTAGAACGTGTTGCGCTTCAGGATGATCGTGCGGTTCGGGTCACGCAGCGCGAAGCAGTACGGGCCTGCCGACGGGAACGCCTTGCAGCTCGAGGAGTTGATGACCTCCTTGCCGCGCGGCAGCTTCGTCGACGTCGCCTGGAAGAAGGGCATCGTGATCTTCGCCAGGAAGGTCGGGTCGGCCTTCGTGAGCGTGATGACCAGCCTGTTGCCCTTCGTCTTGACGCCGGAGGCGTTCTTCCCGCTGGTGGCGTTCGCCGCCTTAGCGCCGACGATGTTCGACGCCTGCGCGTCGGTGATGAACTGCGCCGCAGGCGACTGCAGCGACTTGTCGAGGTTGCGGTTGATGGCGTACGCGTAGCTCTTCGCCGTGACCCTAGTTCCGTCGCTGAAGCGGTAGCCAGGGCGAATGAAGAACGTGTACACCCTGCCGTTCCCCGACACGGTGTAGCGCGACGCCCCCTCAGGGGAGAGCCGCGAGCCCCTCGGCGCCGGCCGGTCCGGATAGCCGAGCAGCTTCAGGGCGGTGACGTACTCCATCTCCCACGAGGTCGTCCCGTACGCGAGACCCGGGTCGAGGTGATCGATGTCCTCGGGGGAGTCAACACGGAGCGTGCCGCCCTTCTTGGCAGACGCTGACCCGCTCGCGCCGGTCGCCGTGCCTGCAGCAGCAAGCATCACAGCGCCAAACACGAGCATGGCCAGGGAAAGCCAGAGCCGTTTGTGCATGTGACTCCTTTCGGTAAACCACGCCGGCGCACGCCGCCGGCTTCGATGCGCGTGCATCTCCGGTCGCTTAGACGCCGGGTGCATCGCTTTGTTAGGGAGTTGTGACTAGTGCGACGAGCGCGGGTCGAAGGCGTCGCGAAGGCCGTCGCCGAGGAGGTTGAAGCAGAGCGTCGCCAGCAGCACGGCCAGGCCCGGCCACAGCATCAGCCACGGCTGGACGGTGTAGAAGTCAGGTGCGCCGGCGAGTAGGTTGCCCCAGCTCGCGGTCGGCGTCTTGATCCCGAGCCCGAGGAACGAGAGGCCGGCCTCGGCAATCACGTACTGCGCGACGATCAACGTCGAGTAGACGATGATGGGGGCCACGAGGTGCGGCAGCACGTGCGAGCGGACGATCCGCCCGTCGCTGGCTCCGACCATCCGCGCCGCCTCGACGTACTCCTTCTCGCGGATCGAGAGCGTCTGGGCCCGCATGATTCGGGCCGGGTAGAACCAGCCGAGGACCGTGAAGACGAAGACGAGGGTTAAGACGCCCCTTCCAAAGACTCCTCCGAACGTGATGTCGTCCATGCGGGGACCGATCGTCGCGGCCAGGGCGATGATGAAGAGGAGCGCCGGAAAGGCCATCGTGATCTCGGTCACGCGCGAGATCACGGTGTCGATCCACCCGCGGAAGTAGCCGGCCAGCGAGCCGAGCATCACCCCAATGAACATCACTCCAATGGTCGACAAGACCGCGACCTCGAGCGAGACCTGAGCGCCGTAGAGCAGGCGCAGGAACTCGTCGCGCCCCAGCGTGTCGGACGCCCCGAGGATGAAGAGCGTCTTCTCACCCGTGTACGGATCCGTGACCCATGTCATCGGGCCGGCCGGGAGGAGGTCGGGCGTGATCGCCTCGGTGCCGACGAAGATCGTGTTCGGGCCGTGGCCGAGGGAGTGCGCGGCGATCGGCGCGCCCGTGAAGGCGACGACGAAGATCAGGATGATCAGGACGCCGCTCGCGATCGCCACGCGGTCGCGTTTCAGGCGGCGCCAGACCTGCTCCCAGTATCCGCGCGCACGGATGTCTTCGAGCTCGCCGAGGTCCTCCCCGACTTCCGCCGCAACGGCCGCGCCGAGCCCGGCGCCGGTGGTGCCGATGACGTCTGGTTTTTCTTGGAGCGCCACTCGAGCCGCCAGAGCATAACGGCCGCGGAATCGGGCCGCACTTCGTGAGACGCGGGCGAGCCGCGCGAGTTAGCGAGCCGTGGCCCGGAGCGACATGTCAGGGGTCAGACCCCTGACATGGCTGAAGCAGCCGTGACGCGACGCAGCGGCCCGGCGCGTAGGCGCGGATCGGCAGGCCGCGCGGGACGTGTCCGGGGTCTGACCCCGGACAGGGCTGTTCGGGCCACGGCTACTGCGTCAGCGCGTCCGCGCCCGCCACGACCTCCAGGATCTCCTGCGTGATCTCGGCCTGGCGCGCGCGGTTCATCTCGAGCGTGAGCCGGTCGATCAGCTCGCCCGCGTTCTTGGTCGCATTCCGCATCGCCGTCATCCGCGCCCCCTGCTCCGACGCCGCCGACTCGAGCAGCGCCCGGTAGAGCTCCGTCTCGAGGTACACCGGCAGCAGCCGCTCGAGGATTTCCTCCGGCTCCGGCTCGAAGATGAAGTCGCCGCGCAAGGCATCCTCGCGACGCTCCTCCTCGTCGGTCTCGAGCAGGTGCTCGGGGATCGGCAGCACCTCCTGCTCGACCACTTTCTGCACGAGCGGCGAGACGAAGTGGTTGTAGACCACGACGACCCGATCGACCTCCTCGGCCGCATACAGCTCGGTCATCCGGTGTACGATCGCCTGCGCGTCCGCGTAGCTCGGGCGGTCCGAGAACCCGGTCCAGGCGCCGTCGGCCTCCACTCGGCGGAAGCGCAGCGTCGACGTCCCCTTCCGACCCGACACGAGCCAGCGCACGCGATGGCCCTCCTGCTCCTCGCGCCGCGCGAGCGCGAACGCCCGCCGCAGGATCTGCGCGTTGAATGCACCGGCGAGGCCGCGGTCGCCCGTCACCATCACGATCGCGACCGTGCGAACCTCGCGGCGCTGGAGCAGCGGCATTCCGCGGACAGACGTAGCCGCCCGCGCCACGCCTCCCATCAGCTCGAGCATCCGGTCGGCG
>JBKOXJ010000124.1:0-2602 GCA_046724905.1 Actinomycetota bacterium
GCGCAGCCTGGAGCTCGCGCACCCGTCCGAGCAGGTACGCCCCGCGCTCGCGGGCCTGGTCCGCCAACTGCTCCTCGGCGATGACGTCGAGCACCGCGAGTCCGGCTGCCGCCGGGAGCGGGTCGGAGACGTGGGAGGTCACGTGCAGGAAGCCCTTCGCGACGCAGTCCTCCTCGATCGCCGAGCTCGTGATCGTGGCGGCGAGGGGGATGCCGCCGCCAAGCGTCTTCGAGACGGACACGAGATCCGGAACGATGCCGTCGTGCTCGAAGCCGAACATCGTCCCGAGCCGCCCGAAGCCCGTCTGCGCCTCGTCGAGCACGAGCAGCATCCCACGGGCGTCACAGAGCTCGCGCAGACGGCGGAAGTAGCCGTCCGGAGGGACGATGACTCCGCCGGCCGAGAGCACGGGCTCGGCGAAGACGGCGCAGAGCGAGCCGACTGACTGCTGGTCGATCAAATCGAACCCAGCCGCGAGGCAGGTGCAATCGCACGCGCCGTCGCAGTGGCGTACCGGGCAGCGATAGGCGTAGGGAGCGGGGAGGGCGAATGCGCCGGGCAGGAGCGGCCCGTAGCCGGCGTGTGCCATCGAGAAGTTGACCGAGGCGATCCCCGACAGCAGCCCATGGAAGCTGCGTGTGAGGCCGGCGATCTCGAAGCGCGCCGTGTGCATCTTCGCCAGCTTGAGGGCGACCTCGTTCGCCTCCGAGCCGGTGTTGAGGAGGATCACCTTGTCGAGCGGCGCCGGGAACAGCGACGCCAGACGCTCGGCGAGTGCGAGCACGGGCTCCGAGAGCATCCACGAGTTCAGATGGACGACCTCGTCGAGCGCCTGCCGGACAGCGGCGGCGATCCGAGGATGGTTGTGGCCGAGCGTCGAGCAGATCTGCCCTGAGGTGAAGTCGAGCACCCGCCGCCCGTCCGCGGTCTCGACCCACGCGCCGCCCGCGCTCGTGACCACGAAGGGGGCGAAGCTGCCGGCGTATCGGATCAGGAAGCGCTCGCGCGGGTCGATCACGCGGGCAGTCGCGTCGAATCGTCCGCCGGTGCGGTCGGCGCCGGCTCGGCTTCGGCTTCCGCCTCGCGCGCGAGCATCTCGTCCTCGGCCTCCTCGGTGGGCTCCCGCTCCGGGAAACGCTCGGCCGCCGCCGCGGCTGCCTCCTCGAGCCGCGCCGCCAGCGCGCGAAGATCGTCGAGCAGCTCGCGGCGACCGTCCCAAACGCCCTCCGTGTCGGCCTCGAGCTCGCGCATCCGTGCTTCCGCCTCTTCGCGCAGCGCCGCTAGCTCTTGCTCCGCCTGCCGTAGACGCTCGTCCGCGTCCGCGCGCGCCTTGACCAGGATCTTGTCCGCCTCGGCTCTCGCGTTGCTGCGGGTTTGGTTCGCCTCCGCCTTCGCCTTGGCGAGGAACTCCTCCGCCTCGGCTTTCGTCCGATCCGCCTCGGTGCTCGTGTTGACGACGAGCTCTGCTGCGTCGGCCTTCGCGCGGGCCGTGATCTCGTCGGCCTCCTCCCGGGCGCTGGCGGTGATCTCCTCCGCCGTTTCCCGCGCCCGCTGCAGGATGCCGCTGGTCTGCTCCCCGACCCGCTCGAGCGCGTGTCTCACGGCCGACTGCGGCGAGCGGCTCACCTCGAGCTCCGCAATCACGCGATTGACGCGTTTGACGTACTCGTCGACTGCGCGGCGGTCGTAGCCGCGGACCGCGGCCGGGAACGAGACGTTGCGGATCTCGGCCGGCACCTTTTCCTCGCCGTCGCCGTGACCCTCCTTGCGTGTCTGGTCGTAGACCACGGCCGGAGTATGCCCAATCCCGTGTCGGAGGTACGTCTCAGCGTCGTCGGAAACAGTCGGACGACCGGTCCCGGCTTACGCTCGCGAAGCGATTCGTGCGCTCCTCAGCCGTTCGTGGCTGTCCTGGGCGTCCCATTCGCCGGACACCTCGTGAAGCGACGGGAGGTGCCGCTCGATCAGCGCGTGGCAGAGCTCCCACTGGCTGCGGACGAGCTGCCGGCGGTTCCGCTCGAGCACCGCTCGGGCCGCACCGGCCGCACGCAGCTGCTGCCGCCGGCGCTCGAGCGCAGCGATCCGCTCTGCCAGCACCTCGACGCCGTTCTCGAGAGAGCTTCTTGCGGTCACGGTCGCAAGATTCGGTAGGCCGTTCGTCGGCCGCAGCCGGAGGCGATGAGACGCTCGAGCTCGTGAAGATCGATCTGCGAAACCGCGATCCGGTCGGCCACGCGCCTCCCAAAGCCCAAGGCCGTGGATCGCGTGAAGCGCCACAGGAAGATCTCCGCATCTTCTGCGAGGGGATGTCCGTTTTCGGCAACGTTCATTGCTCCCTAGGGTCGCTCCGAAGACCTGTCGATCGCATGTGGAAAGCCGCAGGAATCTCTCGGAAAGAGCGACCGATTTGCCAACCGGACGGCTGGGGAAAAGTCGCCTACGGGACGGGCGGACTGGGGAAAGGGTCCTCCCGCCCCGGATGTGGCGAGGGCGCTACTTGAACTGGCTGCAGAAGGCGGCCAAATCGGTGACTCCGTGCGAGACAAGGAACTCGGCCTCGCCGCGGGTGCCGAGGTGGTCGCCCGGGTTGAAGCCTCCGAAG
>JBKOXJ010000140.1:0-6552 GCA_046724905.1 Actinomycetota bacterium
GATCAGTCTTGCGTCGGCCGGGATGGCTGTGGCGAACCCCTCCTCACGCTCCTCCCTCGTCGGCCCCGCGAGGAGCGCGTTCAGCGCCTGAGAGGCGTACGGCGACCTACGCGGGATCGAGCGCCGGACTCCTTGGGGCGCGGCGCGATCGGCCGTGAGGAAGTAGAGAGTGGTCTGGATCGTCGCATGCCCCTCCTTCGCCGCCGCCGGTTGTCGCTCGCTCTCGCCACAGCCCACGACAAAAACGGAGACGGCAACTCCAGCTATCGCAGCAGCCGAGCGCATACCAATCGTTTAACACCGCGCGCCCACACGAGGTTCCCGGCGTGGCCAGATCGGATCAGCCGGTGTTCCTCAGAGCCGCCGCAATGCCGGCGATCGAGCGGAGCAGCGGGCGCCGTGCCGCCTCGTCGCCGGCGCGCCAGCGGTGGAGGAGCTCGACCTGGATCGCGTTCATGGGGTCGACATAGGGATTCCGCAGCCGGATCGACCGCTGCAGCACCGGGTGGCGGTCGAGCAGCTCTTCGGCCTCGACGAGCTCGAGCACCGCGGCCATCGCTCCCTCGTGCTCCTCGGCGATTGGAGTGAACAGCGCCCGGTCGGCCACCAGCTCGAGGTACTCGGCCGAGATGTCGAGGCTCGACTTCGCGAGCGTCATCTCGAGGTTCTCCACGAGCGCGCGGAAAAACGGCCACTCACGGTAGAGCCGGCGGAGCTCGGCGACGTCTGCGCCGGCGAAGGCCGTCCCGCAGCCGTACCAAGCCGGGAGCAGACAGCGGTTCTGTGTCCACGCGAAGACCCACGGGATGGCGCGCAGCGAGGCGAGGTAGTCCCCGCCGCCGGGCCGCGCCGCCGGACGGGAGCCGATCTCGAGCAGCGCGAGCTCGTCGACGGGCGTGAACGCACGGAAGAAGTCCACGAATCCGTCCTGCTCCCAGACGAACGCGCGATAGGCCGCATGAGCGGCTGAGGCCAGCGCGTCCATCGTCGCGCGGGCGCCCTCGGGCGGCTCTGTGCGCGCAACCTCGGGGAAGGCCGAGAGCAGCGTCGCCGCGAGCGCCGCCTCGAGGTTTCGGTACGCGAGCCCAGGCAGCCCGTACTTGAACGAGATCGTCTCGCCCTGCTCCGTCAGCTTCAGCCGCCCAGGCGGGTGGCCTGCGGGCTGGGCCAGGATCGCCGCGTGGGTCGGCCCGCCGCCTCGGCCGGCGCTGCCTCCCCGGCCGTGGAAGATCGTCAGCTCGATGCCGCGGCGCGCGGCCAGGGCTGCCAGCGCTTCGAGGGCGCGGTGGATCTCCCACTGCGCCGTCAGGTAGCCCCCGTCCTTGCCGGAGTCCGAGTAACCCACCATCACCTCGAGGCGGCGGTCGCGGGCGTACCGCGGGTCGTCGAGCAGCGCGTCCACGATCTCGGGCGCCGCGCGCAGGTCCGCGATCGACTCGAAGAGCGGCACCACCGAGAGCGGCTCGTCGGTGAGGTCGAGCACGCGGAGTACGTCGGCCGGAGCGCTCGTCCCGGAGACGATCACGGTGTCGAGGGCCTGCAGACCGTGGCGGGACCGCGCTCGGCGGATCGCATCAAACGTCTGACGAACGCGAGCGTCCGGCTCGACGAGGTCGCGCGCGTGCAGGCGCACGTCGAGCTTGGCGACGTGGAGCGCGAACAGCTCCACCCGGCGCCTCAGCGCCGCCAATCGCCCGTCCGCGATCCGTGCGCCGCGGTTCGCGCGCAGGCTGCGGTCGACGACGTCGAGATCGTCCGCGAGCTCGCGGGCGGACCCGTACCCGTCGTTGCCGAGCCGCCACCAGACGAACGAGAGTTTGCGCCGGTACGGCTCGCCTTCGTTCTGGGCGCCGATCGCGGCCGCGTACTCCGGAAGCTCGGCCTCGTCGCGCGCGATCGACTCGCGTAGCTCATCGCTGACCGGCGCAAGCCCGGCCGAGATGCCGAGCGCGGCGGCGAGCGAGCGAACCTCCGTCCGGTAGCGCTCGAGTGCAACGGCGCGCGCCCGCTCGAGAGCCTCCTCGATCGTGTCCGGACCGGCCGCCGGGTTGCCGTCTTGATCGCCGCCGATCCAGCTGCCGAACCGGAACGGGACGGGGGCGCCGGGGACGCGCGCGCGGAACGCGGCCAGCAGCTCCGGAGCCGCCTCGAACAGGCTCTGCTCGAAGAACCAGAGACCGTGCCGGATCTCGTCACGTACGCGCGGGCGCTGCTCGCGCACCTCGTCCGTCTGCCAGAGCACCGTGACCTCTTCGGCCAAGGCGGCTTCGATCTCCTCGCGCCGGCTTGCCGGCAGCTCCGGCTCGTCGAGGTCGGCGAGCAGCCGGCTGATCCGCATGTGCGCCGCGAGGAACGTGCGCCTGGTCGCTTCGGTCGGGTGCGCGGTCATCACGAGCTCGAGCGACAAGGCCCTTTCGGCCGGGTCGACTCCCGCGCGGTCGAGCAGCTCGAACGCCTCCGCCAGCGACTCCCGCGGCGTCCGCTCCTCGCGCTCGTACTGGCGCCGCCGCCGCAGCCGGTGGTGCTGCTCGGCGATGTTGGCGAGCTGGAAGTACATTGCGAACGCGCGCAGCACAAGCGCCTGCGCCTCGAGATCGAGCGCGCGCACGGCTTCCCGCAGCTCGACGCGCGGAGCTCCTCCTCGGCCCTCGCGCGAGAGGCGGCGGATCCGCTCCTCGTCCGCAAGCAGCGCCTCGCCGGCCTGCTCGACGATCACGCGCCCGAGCACGTCGCCGAGCAGCCGGACGTCGCGGCGAAGCGGCTCGTCCGCGCTCACGCGCGGGTCCTAGCGGATTCGAGGGGGCGGAGTTGCCTCCGCCCCCTCGAGGTACTACGAGGTCTCGAGCGCCGGTTCGGGCGCGGGCGCCGCCACCTTTGCGCGTTGCGCGTGTGCCAGGCCGAGATGCCCGTGCGCCTCCGTGCCGTAGCCGCCCGGAACCGGGATGTAGAACTCGGGATAGCCCCACATGCCGTGCTCGGACACGTCCAGTCCGGCCGTCTCGACCTCGGGCTCGACGCGGATCCCGAACGTCACCTTCATCAGCCAGAGGGAGCCGAACGAGGCCGAGAACGTGAACACGCCGACGGCCAGGAGCCCGAGCGCCTGCACGCCGACCTGGTGGAAGCTGCCCGTGTAGACGAGGCCGCCCTGGCCGGTAGCGAGGTTCGAGGCCAGCGCCGGCACCGCGAAGATCCCGGTCGCGAGGGTGCCCCAAACGCCCGCCATGCCGTGCACCGCGACGGCTCCGATCGGGTCGTCGATCCGCACCCGCTCGACGGCCAGCACGCCGACCACCGCGACCGCTCCGGCGACGAGCCCGATGACGATCGCCGCCCACGGCGCGACGAAACCCGACGCGGCCGTGATCGCCACCAGCGCCGCGATCACGCCGTTCAGCATCATCGACAGGTCCGGCTTCTTGATCACGATCCAGGACGTGAGCACCCCGCCGAGCGCCCCCGCAGCCGCCGCGACGTTCGTCGTCAGCGCCACGTAGGCGAAGTAGCCGAGCTTCTCGCCCGAGATCACGCTCAGCGTCGACCCCGGGTTGAAGCCGAACCAGCCGAACCAGAGGATCAGCACGCCGAGCGTGACGTAGGCCATGTTGTGGCCCGGAATCGCGTTCGGCTTCCCGTGCGCGTCGAACTTGCCGATCCGCGGCCCGAGTAGCAGCGCCCCGGCGAGCGCAGCCAGCGCGCCCTGGTAGTGCACGACGGTCGAGCCGGCGAAGTCCTGCATCCCCTTAGCGAACAGCCAGCCGTCGGGATGCCAGATCCAGTGCGACACGATCGAGTAGATGACCGTGAAGACGACGCCGAAGGCGAAGTAGACCCAGAGCTTCGTCCGCTCGGCCATCGCGCCCCAGACGATCGCCAGCGAGACCGCTGCGAACACGACCTGGAACAGGTACCCCGCTCCGGCCGGAATCGTCCCGAACCAGCTGAACGGCGCCGCCCCGATCGCGAGCAGGTCGTCGACGGACGGGAAGAAGCCCGAGCCGCCGAAGAGCCCGTTGCCGCTGTCGCCGAAGGCGATTCCGTAGCCCACGAGGTAGTAGACGATCGAGCAGATGCCGAGCAGCAGCACGTTCTTCGCCGCTACGTGCCCGACGTTCTTCATCCGCGTCAGGCCCGCCTCGAGGAACGCGAAGCCGGCCTGCATGAACATGACGAGGACGGCCGCCATCACGACCCAGACGGTGCTCGCCGCGATCGCGAGCTCCTTGGCTGTCATCCGACTTCCACCTCCTCCAGACTCTGGCCGGTCCGGTTGTGCGTGACGTTGTGGACGGGAGACGTCCAGGCGATTCCGTCCCCAGATTCGTTGCCGCTTCGCGCCGCGTCGGCGATCGCCGCGACCACGTCCTCCGCAATCTCGTCCGCCACGATGAACGTGAGCAGCGCCTTGGGCAGGAAACGCGACTCGAAGACCCGCCCGCGGTACTCGTGCGTGATCCCGCGCTGGCGCCCGTGGCCGATCGCCTCGATCACGGTCACGCCGACGTGGCCGGTCTGATTCTCGACGGCGTCGATCACGGTCTCGACGCGCTCGCGGATCACCACTGTCTCGACCTTGACCATCAGATCTCCTTCGTTCGACGCTCGAGGAACACGGTGTCGCGCCAGCGCCCGGCGACCTGCCCGATGCGCTCGCGGACGCCGACGACCCGGAACCCGCAGGACGCGTGCAGGAGCAGGCTCGCGCGGTTCTCGGGGAAGATGCTCGTCTGGATCGTCCAGATCCCGGCCTGCTCGGCGTCGGCGATCAGCCGCTCGAGCAGGGCCCGGCCGATGCCGCGGCGGCGCGAGGCGGTGGCCACGTAGACGCTCTCCTCGACGACACCGGCGTAGCACTCGCGGCTCGACGCCTGCGCCAGCGCGGCCCAGCCGACGACGCGACCGTCCTCCACCGCGACGAGCCTGTGCGCCGCGAGGTGCCCGGCGTCCCACTGGTCCCATGACGGCACGTCCGTCTCGAACGTGGCGTGTCCGGTTCGGATGCCTTCCTGATAGATCGCGGCGACCTCCGGCCAGTCTCCCGGCCGGAGGTCGCGAATTTCCGGGGAAAGTCCTGCGGACTTTCCCCGGGTTGAGTTAGACCCTTCGCTTCGCTCGGGTGACCGGATCAAGACGTTCCCGGCCACTAGGCGTCGAAATACAGGGAGAACTCGGCCGGGTGCGGGCGCAGCCGCACGAGGTCGACCTCGTTCTCGCGCTTGTAGTCGATCCAGGTCCGGATCAGCTCCTCCGAGAAGACGCCGCCCTTCAGGAGGAACTCGTGATCCGCCTCGAGCGCGTCCAGCGTCTCCGCCAGCGAGCCCGGAACCTGCGGGATCTCCGCGTGCTCCTCCTCGAACAGGTCGACATCCGCCGGAGCCCCGGGCTCGAGCCCGCGCTCGATCCCGTCGATCCCCGCCATCAGCATCGCCGCGAACGCGAGGTACGGGTTCGCCGACGCGTCGGGCGGCCGGAACTCGATCCGCTTCGCCTTCGGCGAGTCGGAGTACATCGGGATCCGGATGCAGGCCGAACGGTTCCGCTGGGAGTAGACGAGGTTGACCGGCGCCTCGTAGCCCGGCACCAGCCGGCGGTACGAGTTCGTCGTCGGGGCGCAGAACGCGAGCAGCGCCGGGGCGTGCGCGAGCAAGCCTCCGACGTACGCGCGCGCGAGCTGCGAGAGCCCGGCGTACCCGGACTTGTCCGCCATCAGCGGCGTGCCCTCCTTCCAGAGGGACTGATGCGTGTGCATGCCCGACCCGTTGTCGCCGAAGATCGGCTTCGGCATGAAGGTCGCGGCCTTGCCCGCCGCACGCGCGACGTTCTTGACCACGTACTTGTAGGTCAGGACCTGGTCGGCCATCCGCGTCAGCGGCTGGTAACGGAGGTCGATCTCGCACTGGCCGCCTGAGGCGACCTCGTGGTGGTGGAACTCGCACGGGATCCCGACCCGCTCGAGCGCGAGCACCATCCGCGTCCGCAGGTCCATCAGCGTGTCGTGGGGAGCCGGCGGGAAGTAGCCCTCCTTCTCACGAACCGTGTAGCCGAGGCCCGGCTTGCCCGAGTTCCAGTGGCCCTCGACCGAGTCGACCGAGTAGTGCGAGCGGTTCACGCCGAGCTCGTACGAGACCTCGTCGAAGACGAAGAACTCGCACTCCGGGCCGAAGTACGCGGTGTCGGCGATGCCGGTCGAGCGCAGGTACTCCTCCGCGCGCCGCGCGACCATCCGCGGGTCCTTGGCGTACGGTTCGCGCGTCACCGGGTCGGCGATCTCGCAGATCAGCGAGAGCGTCGGCGCCTCGGTGAACGGGTCGAGGATCGCGCTCGACGGGTCCGGCATCAGCAGCATGTCGGACTCCTGGATCCCCTGCCAGCCGCGGATCGACGAGCCGTCGAAGCCGAGGCCGTCGTCGAACGCGGACTCGTCGAACGCCGTGATCGGCAGCGTCATGTGCTGCCACGTCCCGAGCAGGTCGCAGAACTTCAGGTCGACCATCTGGGCCTGGGTCTGGCCGGCCCATTCCAGCGCCTCACGCGGCGCGGGCTGTGTCGCGT
>JBKOXJ010000102.1:0-4512 GCA_046724905.1 Actinomycetota bacterium
GGCCGAAGTCGGTGGGCGAGCTGCTCGCCTGCAGCTCGATCCACGACCTCGAAGAGGACGGTGTCGCTCCACGCTTCGACGAAACTCATGTCCACAGGGTGGCGTTTGCCGTTCGTGCCCGCTTGACACGTGTGGGTCAACTGGATGTGAAGGGACAACGCGGAGAGCCTGCTTAGTGACGCGGCGTCGCTTCCCCCGAGGGGTCAATTCGCGATGGGATGCAGATGGCGCGCCACTGCAACCGCCTCGAGCCTGGAGTTGACGCCGAGCGCGTGGAGCAAATGGCGCACGTGGTTCCGCACGGTCTCCGGGCTCAGGTGCAGCTCTGCGGCGATCTGGCTTGTCGAGCGGCCGCGCTCGAGCCGACGCAGGACCTCGGTCTGACGCGGCGTCAGCGCCGGATGTGGCGGTGTGGGAGAGTGGCGCTCCTCGACGTGGGTCAATTGACCGAAGACACCGATCATCTGCCCACCGCGCGTCAGCGGGACGGAGCTCAACTCAACGTCGACGCGACCACCTGTTGCGTCGAGGAGAACGGTCTCGACGTCCGTCACGGCAACGCCGCCTACCATTTTCTGCGCGAATACTTCGCGGGCGCGGCGAGTCTCTTCAAGGGCGACGACCGACGTGAACTGACGGCCCCGGACGTCGCCGACGATCTTCCGCGCCGCTGGGTTGATCCAGCGAATCACGCCGGTAGCGTCGATCACGTAGCTCGGTACGTTGACGGCTTCGAGAGCGTGCTCTAGGTCAGCCCCGATCGCGCTGAGTCCAGACATGCGGTCAGTTTGCCTGCGGAGCCGAGGGGCGGTCAATCTGGACGTTCCGAAACCCTGGATCGAGGGTAGGGGGCACGAGCTGCTCGGCCGAACAGAGGAAGCGTGACCGAGACCACGGCCCGCGATCGCGGCCCGATCCTGACTCGCCGCGATCTGGTCGTGCGGGGCTCGCTCGCGCTCGCGGCCTCGTCTCCTGTTCTCAGCCGACTTGCCCGCGCCGATGTCGCGCGTGCGAGTGTCGGCGAGGGCGCTTGGGCGTTCGGCGCCTTTGTGAACCCCGACAACCGGAGGATCACGTTCGCCGAGTCGCAGCGGGAGACGGCAGCGCTCGAGGCCTTCGTCCAGCGGCGGCTGCGGATCGTCAGCACCTTCGTCGGCTGGGACGAACCGTTCCCGAACCACGGCCATGTGCTCGACCGTGACGCCGGACGCGTACCGCTCATCGCCTGGGACGGACGGCGCGACCTCTCCGCGGTTAGCTCAGGTCGCTGGGACCAACTTCTCCGCCGGCACGCCCGTCGGTGCCGAGAGTTCGGCTCGCCGATCTACCTGCGCTGGGCGGCCGAGTTCAACGGCGACTGGAATCCATGTTACGGACGCCCGAACGAGTTCGTGGCCGCCTGGAGGCATCTCGTGGGTACGTTCCGCTCCGCGGGCGCGACGAACGTCCGGTGGGTCTGGTGCCCGTTCGCGGTTCAGGGGGCGCGTCGTCAGGCGGACGACTGGCGTGCCTACTACCCCGGCGATCGATACGTCGACTGGGTCGGAATGGACGGCTACAACTGGGGCACGGCGCGTCCCTGGAGCCGGTGGCAGTCGTTCCGGGAGATCTTCGCTCCGCTCTACGCGGACTACGTCCGCCGCAGGCCGCTGATGATCTGTGAGGTGGCGTCGGCCGAGCTCGGTGGCGACAAGGCGGCGTGGATCCGCGACATGGGGCGCGACTTGGCCGGGCGGTTCGGCAAGGTGCGAGCAGTCGCATGGTTCCACACAAACAAGGAAACCGACTGGCGCGTCAACTCGTCGAACGCGTCGCTCGAGGCCTTTCGCTCGGTCGTCGCCGCGCTGCGCCCTTGCTAGCCACGAGCCGAGGCGCGACACCAGAACGTTTGGAGTATCTCCGCCGACCGAACTGACACGAGTGCGTCATACGAGGCGCCACGAAATCTCCCGACATTGTCGGAGAGATGGCCGTGGAACATGCACCGAACGCGACGTTGCCGCTTGAGAATCTCGAGCCGACAGACGCCGCCCTCGCCAGCGCTTCGGCGTTCGGCGCTGCCACGGCGGCGCTTCCGACCGGCCTCGGCGTCGTCGTAGCGCTCGTCCCGGCGCATAACGAGGAGGACGAGGTCGAGGCAGCGGTTCGGTCGCTACGCGAGCAGGAGTCGCCGCCCGATCTGATCGTCGTCATCGCGGACAACTGCACCGACAGTACCGCGCAGAAGGCGGAGGCGGCAGGCGCGTACGTCTACCAGACCGCCAGCAACGTCGACAAGAAGGCAGGAGCGCTGAACCAGGTGCTCGACCTCCTGCTGCCAGAGCTCGGCGACGAGGACGCAATCCTGGTCATGGACGCGGATTCCCGCCTGGCCACGACGTTCCTCGCGGAGGCCCTGCGGCGCCTCCGTGAGGGCGTCGGCGGCGTCGGCGGTGTCTTCACCGGCCGTTCGGGCGGCGGCTTCGTCGGGATGCTGCAGCGAAACGAGTACGCGCGTTACGCGCGCGATGTCGCGCGGCTGAAGGGGAAAGTCCTCGTACTGACAGGCACGGCGACGCTGTTCTCGGCGCGAACCCTTCGCCACGTCGTCTGGGCGCGGGCCGAGGGTCTGCTGCCGGGTGGGTCGGGGCAGGTCTACGACACGAACGTGCTGACAGAGGACAATGAGTTGACACTCGCGTTGCTTCACCTCGGGTATCACGTGATGTCGCCGAGAGGCTGCCGCTTGACGACCGAGGTCATGCCGACATGGCGCGAGCTTTACCGGCAGCGGCTGCGCTGGAAGCGCGGCGCGATCGAGAATCTCGGCGACTACGGGCTGACGCGCGTGACGGCCAGGTACTGGGGTCGGCAGCTGTTCACGTTTCTCGGGATCGTCGTCACGCTCGCGTACCTGTTCACGCTCGGCTGGTCGCTCGCGGTGCACGGGTCCCTCGACCTGCGGCCGCTCTGGCTGGCCGTAACCGGCATCTTCGTCCTCGAGCGAGTCGTCACCGTCCGCGCGCGCGGGCCGGTGCAGATGGCGCTGGCGGCAACGCTGCTCGTCGAGATGAGCTTCGACATCTTCCTCCAGGCAATCCATCTACGAGCCATCTGGGATGCGCTCATGAACAACGAAAGGAAGTGGTGATGTACAGCAACAGCCTCTTTGCGAGCGGAGCCGGTGCGGTGGTGGGAACGCTCCCGTTCACCGGCCTCAACCTCGCCTGGTCAGGCGTGGCCGCGTTCGCCCTATTGATGGCGGCCGGCGCGCTCTGGCGAATCGCTCCGCGCAGCCAGGCGTAGGGATGCGGGCCTACGCGCGGCCGAGTGCGGCCATCCTGGCGCTAGCCGGGGTGGCCGTGCTCGCCTGGGCGGCAATCACGCTCGTGTGGGGTGAGCCGTTCACGGCGGTTCAGGCCGCGCGGTCGCAGGTAGGGCTCCGCCGAGAGCTCGAGCAGACGGAAGCTCTCGCGAACATGCGCCAGGGAGGCGTGACGATCGCGGCGCGGGCGCAGGCCTTCCGCCGCGAGCTCCGACGAGGCAGCGCTCTGGGTCGGATCGTCGTACCGCGGCTGCACCTCAGCACGGTCTTCGTCGAGGGAACCGGGAGGTCAGACCTCGCCCGCGGTCCGGGGCACTACCGGATCACGTCGTTGCCCGGCCTTGGCGGCACGGTTGCGATCGCCGGCCACCGGACGACCTACCTCCAGCCGTTTCGCCACATCGACCAGCTGCAACAGGGCGACAGCGTCTACCTGGAGCTGCCGTACGGGACGTTTCGCTACGTCGTCTACGCAAGCCGCATCGTCGACGACCGCGACTGGTCGATCCTGCGGCGCCGGCCGTTCGAGAAGCTCGTGCTCTCCGCCTGTCATCCACTTCACTCCGCATCGCAGCGCATCGTCGTGTCTGCGCGGCTCCGCCCTTCGGGGCAGACCGCAGCCTGACGAACCCATTCGATCGCACGAGGACCGATGTTGAACCATCGTGCCCCCTCGCTGTCCCGAGATCGAGTGACCCGCCTGGCCGGACCGGCAGAGCGACGCCCCGACGCAGCCGGAAGGCGCAGGCCGGGCGCCCGGGCTGAGCGGTTCCGTAGAAACCGCCGAGAGGCTGCCGACCCACGAGCATCACGAGTCCACCCGCTTACCGAGATATAGAAAACCCCCGCGTTTGCGGGGGTTTTCCGTAGCAGGCCTGTAAGCCGGACTCTTCGCCCCAGCACCTCTCTGGCGGCCAGATCTGGCTCAACCACGCGGTTCTGCCTCGGACGGCGAGTCCGCCAAATGCTGCCAATTGCTGTGCCCGTGATGCACCGGTGATGCATGGCTCTTGTTGTCGCTGTCAGCAACGTCAACGTGCTGCAACACGTCCTTGTCACAGTGCCAGCCCGGCACATGCCGTAGATCTGAAAGAGGGCTCGAGTCCCTCTGAAGGATCCTGGGTTTCTTGGAGAATCCGACGGCAGAGGAGTTGCGCGATCGGGTCGTCCGGCAGCGCGGACGCGTAACATTTCTCGTCTGATCCTCG
>JBKOXJ010000008.1:0-22412 GCA_046724905.1 Actinomycetota bacterium
ATCATGCTCAGATCGAGGCGAATGTCGGCGCGGAGGCGACGTGGCCGGACGTTGATCTCCACCCGACTGCGACACCAGCGAAACGTCTTTGCTAGTGTCCCCCGCGCAGTGAGCGTCTTCGCGCTTCCAAGCTCACCCCGCCGGCGCCGGCGGCTCGCCTGGGGCGGCGGCGGCGTTGCCGTGGCAGCACTCGTGGCGGCGGGCGTCGCCGCGCTGCCGACCGGGAAGCCGGCCGCGCCGGCCGAGCCGCTGTCGAACGAGCCGGCTCAGCTGCCGCCCCGCGAGCGGCCGCTTCGCCTCTCCGCCGCAGACCGCCGGGCCGTCAACGCCGTGCTCGACCGCTTCGTGCCCGCCGCGGTGAAGCGGCGCGACGGTGCGGCCGCCTACGACCTCGTCACGGCGCGGCTCCGCGGCGACGACGAGCGCCAGGCCTGGGCGCAGGGCGCACTCCCCGTGATGCAGTACCCGGCGCGCGGGACGCGCTTCCACGACTGGTCGCTCAAGTACGTCGACGACAACGGCGTCGGGTTCGACCTGCTGCTCCAGCCGCGGCCGAAGACGCGCATCGGCCCGATCATGTTCGCCGTCGACCTCAAGCGGATCCGCGGGCGTTGGCTCGTCGACTCCTTCGGGCCGATCGCGACGTTCGCCCCGGTCGGCGCCCCCGCACGCGTCCGCGCGGTCGGCGACTTCTCGCCGCAGGCCGGCGGCAGCGAGGTCGAGAAGGGACGGCTCAGCCCAGCCTGGCTCCTGCTCCCAGTCGCGTTCCTCGGGCTTCTCGCCGCGCTCGGGGTCGTGTGGGCGGTCTCGTCGCGCCGGAGAGCCGCGGCCTAGCTACCAGTCGGACCGCTCGAGCAGCTCGCCCTGGAGCTGCCCGACGTAGACCGAGAGCTCGGCTTCCTTCCGCTTCAACCGCTCGTCGAGGTCGGCGAGGGCGCCCTCCCGCTCCTCGATTCGGTCCTCGCGCAGCTCGAACGCCGACTCGAGCTTCGCGTGCCGCTCCTCGAGGCGAGCCTCTCGCTCCTCGAGCTCGCCCATCCGTTCGCGGAGCGCCTCCTCCAGCGACCGCACGCGCTTCTCGCGCCGGTCGAGCGCCGCCTTTCGCGACTTGACGAGCACCTCGGCGGCGGAGAAATGGTCTTCAGGATCCTCGGCCTTCTCCTCCTGGGCCGGTTCTGGCTCCGGCTCCGGCGCGGAAGCGACAGGCTCCTCGGCAGGCGTTGAATCGAGGTCGGCGCGCACGACCGTCGGGGCGCCCCCGGGATCGCCAACCAACGCGATCTCGATTCGCAGCACCGTCGGTTGGTCCGCCCGCGCCCCAGTTCGATCGTTCGGTCGATCCAAGTGGACCCCCTTCCCGCTCAGGATGTGCGTCCGCGTCGCGGTCTGCCATCCCCGATTCGGAGGATTCTCGACTGTCTCCTACGACGCCCCCCCGGGGGTGGAAAGTTTGCTTCCAAGGCGACGCTTGCGGCGCCCGACCTCAGGACGTGCGGGCTTGCCCGTGCGTCCGTCTGAACCGACCGGTCGACCCGTTGGAAGGCAGTCGGAACCGCGCTAAGCGCGGTGGAGCACGGCCCGCGCGTTCTCGCTGCTACAGCGGGCGCACCAGATCGCGACGGTCACGTCGCCGTCGGCGTCGAACGCAGCGGGCACGGCGTAGGCCTGGGTGCCGACCGGACTTCGGAGCGGCGCGATCTTCGTCCCACCCTCCATGTAGCCGCCGACCTTCGTGCCCGGGAAGAGGTAGACGTAGAGATCGGGCGCGACCTTCGTCTCGAGGTCGCGGAAGACGAGGCGCAGCCTGCCATTCTGGAGCCGGACGAGCGTGACGCTGCCCGAGGCGGGCCAGGCCATCCGGTGGACGCTGCCGTGGGCGATCGGGCCGGGCCGATCGGCGGCGCTCTGGGCCGGGCGGCTCGCGTAGGCGATCGCGGCGGCGGCAAGGGCCACGACGACGACGATCCCGGCCGCCACACGCATGCGTCCTTTCATACGCGGCATAGCTTACGCGCGGTTTCGAGGACCCGGAGCCGGTCGACCGGTCGTTCCAGACGGACGCGTGGGTGAACCACGCGTCCTGATGGTCGGCGCCGCGAGCGTCGCCTCAGGCGCGGTTTCGCCGCCAGAGGACGAAGCCGAGCGGCAGGAAAGCAGCCGCAGCGGCGTACGGCGCGAGCGCGACGCTCCGGCCCCGCTCGCCGCCGAGCCGGAGCGGCCCCGAGCCGGCGTCTGCCCGAATCGCCGCGGCCGCCTTGCCCAGATCGTCCTCGCCGAAGACCCGCGCCTCGGCCGCGACTCCGATCTGGTCGAGCCGCGCGCGGCTCTGCGGATCGGTGACGTAGCCGGGCTCGGGCAGCCTGCCTCGGTAGACGCGCTCGTTCGGCTTCGAGATCTGGACGAAGACGATCCGCGTGGAGACGCCGAGAGCAGGAAGATCGGGCGCCGTCAGCGTGCTGCGCAGGTTGTCGGCGTCCTCCGGCTGCCCCTCGCCGTCCGTCAGCACGACGACGACCCCGCGCTTGGTGCCGGGCGTGAAGAAGTTGCTCGACGGAATCGCAGCGAGCGCGCCGAAGCTCGTCGCCCGCACGCCCTCCGAGATCGGCGGCGGCCGCTCGATCGCGACGCTGCGCTCGAGCACGGCGTCGAATGCCTCACGATTCGCGGTGGGTAGGACGTACGGCAGGACCCGGTCGGTGAGCGACGCCACGCCCGCGCGCAGGTTGGGCGTCCCGGCGCGCAGAGATTCCGCGACCCGGCGCGCGCGGTTGAGCCGCGAGTCGCCGCCGGGCTTCGAGGCGGCGAGCATCGAGCGGGAGATGTCGACGACGTAGAGGACTTCGGCGTCGGTCCGGATGCGCAGACGCTCGCGCCCCGCGACGACCGGCTGGGCCGCGGCGAGAGCGACGAGACCGGCAACGAGGCCGAGCGAGACGGCGAGTGGAAGCGTCGCGCGCGGCAGCGGCTCCGGCAGCCCCAGCACCTGCCGCGCCCTGCGGGCGCGAGCCTCGACGACGGCGAGCGCGGCAAGCGGGGCGAGCACCGCGAGGCCGACGAGAGCGGAGACTGGGCTCAGGAGCTCGAGTTGCACCGGTGCCCCTTCCGGTAATGCTCCCCCGCTTCCGGGGGTCGATGAGCAAGCCAGGCAAGGACGCAGGGAGCGCCCAGGCTGGTTCGCCTGGGCGCGACTGAGGACGCCGCATGGCGCCGCTCAGCGGCCGCCGGAAGTGATGGGTTCATTGCCGGAAGGGGCACTAGTACCCCCGTCCGGCACGCGCCAGGCCGGCGCCGCCGCCGAGCACCTGGGTCGGGCCGTTGTTCCCCCGGCCGCGCGTGGTGATGTTCGGGTTCTCCGAGCGGAAGCGGAGGATCTGCTCGAGATCCGTCTTCGCCAGTTCGTTCCCCGGATCGAGCCGGATCGCGTTCCGAAGCTCCGCCACCGCGCGCTGGAGCAGGACGCTGCTGTCGACGCCGCCGGCGACCGAGGCTTCGTAGTCCATCAGCGCGAGCATCGTCGCGGCCTGGGAGCGTCGCTCCGGGTTCGCGCCGCCGTCCTCGAGCTCGGTGAGCATCCGCAGCGCCTCGGTGCGCGCCGGCAGGAGCTGCCGTGCCTCTCGCGCCTCCGAGAGCACCGCCCCGCGGCTGATCCGGAAGAAGCGCACGGCTCGTCGAAGCTCCAGATCGTCCCCGACGCCGGCGACCCGCCGCCCGAGCGCGACCGGGACGCGCTGCGTAGGCTGCCAGAGGCCTTCGGCGGCCGGATTCGCGCGGTAACGGACGTCTCCGTCGGCGAACGCGCCGGGCCACGCTCGCACGTCGGCGGCCAGCAGCGCGGCCAGCACAGCCAGGACGAGCAGGGCAATGCCGGCGCCGAGACGGAGAGTCACGGCCGAATCTCCCCGCGCCACGCGAGGCGCCCGCACCAGAGCTCGTTCGCCGCCAGCACGCCCAGGAGCAGCAGCGCGGCAACGGCGAGCGCGAGCGGCGTCCGCGAGTGGGCCTCCGGGATCGGCGCGGGTGTCGACTCGACGGGCGCCTCCAACGGGCGGCGGTTGCGGAGGAGTCGTGCGAAGAAGCGCCGGTTGTCGGCGGTGGCGCCGATCGGAACGAGCTTGATCGGGATCCGGTCGCGCAGGTACCCATCGATCGTCTGGACGAGCGCCGTGACGTCCGAGTCGTCGTCCGCAAGGTCGCTGATCAGCGTCACCTCCCCATGCGCGACGCCGTCCCGGGCGAGCATCCGGCGGGCGAGCCGCAGCGCGGAAGAGATGCTCGTCCCGCCGCTGAAGGCGTTCGACCACGGTGTCCGGAGGTAGTTGATCGTGCCCGGAGCGACGATCTCCGAGCCCGGCGGCGGCGGAGACCTCAGCGGCTGGAAGTAGCGCCGGAACGGACGCAACTCCTCGGCCGGCGTGCCCGGCGGAAGGGCCTCGTACGCCACGTCCGAGAAGAGCACGAGCCCGTGGCGACGACCGCTGTCGATCGCCTCTCCGAGCGCCCGCGCGATCCGGTCGCGCCCGCGGTCGGCGACGCTGGAGGACACGTCGAGCACGATCACCCCGGCCGAGCCACGCGCCGGACCGGCGGCCGGCGTCCTGTCGAGCCGCGTGGCCAGCACGAGCGTCGCGACGGCGACGAGGACGAGCGCGCCGGCGAGGCCCAGGCGGTACGCACGCGTCCGGCGCAGCGGAGTCCCAAGCGCCGCGGAGTCCGCAAGCGGGATGCGGTTGCTCACCGCTCCGCCCCCATCGTCGCCTCGACCCGTCCGGCCAAGTCGGTCAGCTCGTCCGGCGCCGGATCGCGCTCGGACCAGGCGAGCGCGCGCGCGCCGCCGGCCAGCTCGTCGCGACCGCTGCGGCGGAGCTCGCGCGCGAGCCGGTCGAGGGCCTTGCGCTGATCGGAGGCGCGGCCACGGGCGAGCGAACGCCTGAGAAGAGCCACGGCGCGCTCGAGCGGGGGGAGGCCCGCGAGATCGTCGTGAGGCCGGCGTGCTGGCAACAGCGGGCTGATGCTCGGCCAGACGAGCGCGCCGCCGGCGAGCGCCAGGGCCGCCGCCAGCGCGAAGAGCAGCGCAGCCAGCACGTCCGGCGACGCACGGTAGGAAACGGCGGGCAGCTCGGTGTCGCGGGCGCGGAGCTGTGGCTGGCCGATGTCCGCCGAGGTCAAGCGCGAGCCGACCTCGACCGGCGGCCACGGCACGGCCAGCGTCGCGGCGCGGCCGTGGTCGCGGAATCGGATCTGCACGGTCCCGAAACGGAACTCCTTCGCCCCGCGCGGCTCGGGCCGGCATTCGTTGCGGAGGCAAAGGAGCGTAAACGCGTACGTGAGCGAGACGTCGTTGCGCGCGCGACGGGCCGCCAGCGTCGGCGGACCGGCGGTGCCGTATGGGGCAAAGGCCGCCTGGATGCGCACGCTGGCCGGATCGACGGCGCGCCGGTCGACGAGCACCTCGACGCGCGCCGCAAGCCGGTCGCCGAAGAGATGCGCGCCCGGCTCGACCGTTGCCGTCGCCTGGATCGCCTGGATCTTGTCGATCGACCCACCGCCGCGCAGGAGCACGACCGCGACGACGAGGGCGATGACGCCGAGCACCGCCGCGCCGCCGAAGAGCAGCCGCCTCACGCGCCTCGCCTCCACTCGCGTGCCGCGTAGCGGCGCCGGTCCGCCCAGTCGAGGAAGGTCTGGAGTACGGCGATCCGGTCGCTCGAGCCGACGACCACGGGGTCGAGCCCGAGCGCCGAGAAGCGGTCGAGGATCGCCGCCAGCCGCACCTCGTTTTGCCGCGCGCGCTCGCGCACCTCGCCCCGCCGCAGGCGCACCGTCGCGTTCCGGCCGCGGTCAGGGTCGCGAATCGGGAGCGCGATCGAGTCGACGGGCGGGAAGCTCTGCTCCCAGACGGGATCCTGGACGATCACCGGCACGACGTCCCACCGGAACGCAAGCGCCGTCGTCCACGACTCTGCCGGCGGCGAAACGAGGAAGTCGGAGAGCACGAACAGGAACGTCCCTGCGGGGAGTGTCAGCCGCAGGTGCGCGAGCAGATCGAGGCCACGCGCGAGGTTATCGATCGGGGCCTCGAAGTCCGGGTCGCCGAAAGTGCTGACCTCGCGCCGGCCCCACTGGCTCTGGCTCTGAGGCGGGCTCCAGAACGGCTGCTCGCCGTGCGCGAAGTCCAGGTAGCCGAAGAGGCCGCGCGCCTTGAACGCGCTCTCGGCGACGAGATCGGTCACGACCTCCAGCGCGCGCGGCTTCCGCAGCCACGGCAGACCCTCTGGGTAGAGCGCCATCCCTGGCCGCCGGTCGCAGAGGACGAGCACGCGCGGCGCCTCCTCGGCGAAGCGCTCGCGCACGACGAACTCGTCGGCGTCCCGCGCGGACGAGAGCTTTGCCGACGCGTTCCAGTCGATCGCCGTCATGTCGTCCCCGGGCCGGTAGGGCCGCGAGCCGGCGATGTCCGAGCCGAGCCCGCGCCGCGCGCTGTGCAGCGCGCCGAAGGCGAGGCCGAGCAGGCGGTGGCGGGGGACGAGCGGGAACGTGACGTCCGTCAGCGCCACGCGCTAACGGAGTGGGACGACGCCGGGTCCTTCCGGCTCGGGGCGCGGGGCCTGCTCGAAGCACCGCTCGCGGAAGCGCTCGAGCGCCGTCTCGCGACCGATCTGCCGCATCTCGATCACGAACTGCGGCGCGAACAGGATCCGGTGCGCGAGCACGGGCAGGAAGAGCAGCTCGACGTCCTCGGGCACGACGTAGTCGCGGTCGTGCAGGAGCGCCCACGCGCGCAGCGCCCGCTCGAGCGCGAGGCTCCCACGCACCGACGCGCCGATCGACACGCCCTCCAGCTCGCGCGTGGCGCGGACGAGGTCAACCAGCCAGCCTTCGATCAGCTCGTCGACGTAGACGTGCTCGACCGCGTTCTGCAGCGAGCGAACCTCGTCGACGTCGACGACCGGCTCGAGCGTCCCGAGCGGATGGCCGCCGCGCTGCTCGCGGAGGATGCGGCGCTCGATCTCGCGGCCCGGATAGCCGAGGGCCGTGCGCACGAAGAACCGGTCGAGCTGCGCCTCCGGCAGCGGAAAGGTCCCCTCGTACTCGATCGGGTTCTCGGTCGCGAGCAGGAGGAAGGGCTCCGGCAGCGCGCGCGTAAGGCCGTCGACAGTGACCTGGAACTCCGCCATCGCCTCGAGCAGCGACGACTGGGTCTTCGGGAGTGCGCGGTTGATCTCGTCGACGAGGACGACGTTGGCGAAGATCGGCCCAGGCCGGAACTCGAAGTCGCGCGTCTTCTGGTTGAAGACCGAGAGGCCGGTGACGTCGGTCGGCTGGAGGTCCGGCGTGCACTGGATCCGAGCCGGCGTCGCATCCTCGATCGAGCCGGCGAGCGCGCGGGCGAGAACCGTCTTGGCCGTTCCGGGCACGTCTTCGAGCAGCACGTGCCCCTTGCAGATGAGCGCCGCAAGGACGAGCTCGATGCGCTCTCGCTTCCCGTGGACGACGGTCTCGACGTTCTCGATCAGGCGGCGCGCGACCGCGACGGCGTCTTCGAACCGGTCTCGCTCACGCAGGGCCACGCACCCGCTCCTCCCGCCGAATGGTAGAGGGCCGCGCCCGGTAGGACCGGGAGAGGCGGCGATCGGTTAGAGGCGGTTTCGACGTGAGTGCGAACGGGTCGACCGGTCGGTCCATCGGCGCCGCAAGCGTCGCCTTAGGCCGGCGGCGACGCGACGCTCCCGCGGACGACGAGCGGCGCCCGGAGCAGACGTCTACTCTCGCGCTCGCCATCGGGCCCGCCGTCGCTCGAGATCGCGTCGACGACCACGCGCACGGCCAAAGCCCCGACGTCTCGCATCGGCTGGTGCATCGTGGTCAGCGCCGGCTCGACAAAGGCGGCGACCGGGATGTCGTCGTAGCCGATGATCGACACCGCGCCGGGGACGTCGATCCCCCTGGCACGCAGCTCCTTCAGCGCGCCGAGCGCGAACAGGTCGCTCTGGGTGAAGATCGCCGTGAACGCCGGACCGTGGTCGAGCAGGCTCGCCGTCGCGGCCTGGCCGCTCTCGAGGCCCCAGTCGAAGCAGGTGCGCACGAGCGCGTCGTCGCCCGGGATGCCTGCCCGCCGGAGCGCCTCGCGGTAACCGTCGAGCCGCTCCCGCGCCGAGGTCCACTCGAGCGGCCCCGTGATCGTCGCAATCTGCCGGTGACCCTGGTCCACGAGGTAGGAGGTCGCGTCGAAGCCTCCTCGGCGGTTGTCGACGTCGACGACGCTCACGTTCGGCCCGAGCTCTCCGGCGAGCGCGACGATCGGCACTCGCTCGGTCACGGACGACGGGATCGCGTCCCGCTCCAGGTGCAGCGTCGGGCCGGCCACGATCAATCCCTCCACGCGGCGCTCGAGCATCAGCCTCAGGTACGCGCGCTCGTCGCCTTCGGCCTCCTCCTCGACGCTGCCGATGATCAGGAAGAGGCCGCCCTTGCGAGCCTCCGCCTCGGCACCGGCGACGGCCTGGCTGAAGAAGTAGTCGGAGATATCGGTCGTAACGAGCCCGAGCGTGTGCACGCGGTTCGACGAGAGGCTGCGCGCGCTCGGATTCGGGACGTAGCCGAGCTCGCGGATCGCGGTCAGCACGCGCTCGCGGGTCGCCGCATTCACGTTCGCCTGCTCGTTGATCACGCGCGACACGGTCTGGTGCGACACGCCCGCGTGAGCGGCTACATCGCGAATGGTTGGGCGTTTGAGAGCCATATTCTCGTGAACGGTCACATGATTGTAGCTCCGGCCTTGACAAGCAAGTCTGACCTCGTTTAGTGTGACCGGTCACACAGCAGCTCCAAGAATCAGGAGGCCGGTCCGAATGCGACGTGGAGCAAGCAGGTTGAGCGGGGCGGCGATCGTCTGCGCGATCGCGCTCGCGACGGTCGGGGTGAGCGGCGGGGCGGCGATGCATTCGTCGGCCGCAGGCCCGAAAGACACGACATTGACCATCTGGGGCTGGGGCGTCGCGATCGACGGCCTCAAGCTCGTCGACGCGGACTTCGCGCGGCGCAATCCGAACATCGACGTCAAGTACGTCGTTCGGTCGCCCTCGGACACCTACCGCAACATCCAGCTGGCGATCTCGGCCGGCTCGGGGGCGCCGGACATCTCGCTGGTCGAGGACTCGCACCTGGCGCAGTTCGTCAAGCTGGGCGCGCTCTACGACGTCACGAGCAGGGTGAAGCCCTACGTGAAGCTCGTGAACAAGTACCGCTGGAAGGAGGCGACGCGGAACGGGCGCATCTACGCGATGCCGTGGGACAGCGGCCCGGTCGCCGTCTTCTACCGCCGCGACGTCTTCAAGCAGGCCGGCGTGAAGCCGGCGTCGATCAACACCTGGGAGCAGTACTTCCAGGCGGCGAAGAAGATCAAGCGGAAGACGGGCGTCCCGATGTGGCCGCAGCCGACCGCGCGGAACGACGCGCGCGTCTTCGAGATCATGCTCTGGCAGCAGGGGCTCGGCTACGTGAACGCCAAGGGCGCCGTGATCCTGGATAAGAATCCCCAGATCCGGAAGACGCTCGAGTTCATGGGCCGCTTCTGGCGCAATGGGCTCTCCGCGAACCAGGAGTGGTGGACCGATCCGTGGTACAAGGCGCTCGCCGACGGCAAGGTGGCCACGATCCCCGAAGCCGTCTGGATGGGCACGTTCTTCAAGAGCTTCATCGCGCCGAAGGCGATCGGCAAGTGGGGCGTCTTCCGCCTGCCGGCGTGGAAGCGCGGCGGCTCGCGCGCCGCGAACGACGGCGGCTCGACGCTCGCGATCTTCAACCAGAGCAAGAACAAGACCGCGGCCTGGCAGTACATCCAGTACCACCTCGGCCGGGCCGACGTCCAGGCGGCGATCTACAAGAAGACCGACCTCTTCCCGGGTCTTCAGACGACGTACCGGACGCCGTTCTTCCGCGAGCCCGACCCGTACTTCGGCGGCCAGAAGGTGCGGCAGCTCTTCGTCTCGATCGTCAAGAAGATCCCGACGGCCGGCGTCTATAGCTCGGACTACCAGCTGATGAACAGCCTGATGCAGACGGAGATCCAGAAGTACGCCCTCGGCAAGCAGAGCGCCCGCGCGGCCCTCTCCAACGCCGCGAAGGCGATCCGGCAGCGGACGCACCGGAAGTAGGTGACCCACCGCCGCCCGCGGGCCGTGCGCCGCGGCCCGCGGGCGGATCCCCGTAGCCATGGAGACGACGTCAGGCGTCGAGAAAGCAGGCCTCGCGTACGTCCCGACACGCGCGGCACGGGCACGCACACGGGTCCGGCGCTACGGCTGGCCCTACGTGTTCATCGCGCCGTTCTTCGTGCTCTTCGGCCTGTTCCTCGTCTACCCGATCGTCTTCTCGTTCTGGCTCAGCTTCCGCGAGTGGCCGGGGCTCGGGCCGAAGACCTACGTGGGCGGAGCCAACTACCGCTTCCTCGCCCACGACCCCATCTTCTGGCAGACGATGCGGAACTCCGCCCTCATCTTCTTCATCTACGTCCCGATCATGACCTTCCTGGCGCTGGTGCTCGCGTCGGTCTTGAACACGGGATTTCTCAGGCTCCAGGGGTTCTGGCGTGCAGTCATCTTCCTCCCCCACATCACCTCGATGGTCGCCGCGGGCTACGTGTTTCGCCTGCTCCTGGACACCGACAGCGGCTTCGCCAACCGCGCCCTCGGCGCCGTCGGCGTCTCGCCGGTCCCCTGGCTCGACAGTCCGGGCTGGGCTCGGATCTCGATCGGGTTGCTGATGGTCTGGGCGTGGCTGGGCTACAACACGCTGATCATGCTGGCGGGACTCCAGACGATCCCGTCAGAGGTGCTCGACGCCGCGAAGGTCGACGGCGCGAACGCGGTTCAGGTCTTCCGGAAGGTGACGGTGCCGCTGCTGCGGCCGCAGATCGTCTTCGCGGTCACGCTCTCGATCATCGGGACGTTCTCGATGTTCACGGAGCCCTACATCCTCACGCGGGGCGGCCCCGTGCGCGCGACGAGGACGCCCGTGATGGAGATCTTCTCGAACACGTTCGAGAACCTCCAGCTCGGCTACGCGGCGGCGATGAGCTACGCGTACTTCGCGATCATCGTCATCGTCACGCTCGTCCAGTTCGTGCTGCTGAGCCGCGGCGACGCCGCTCCTCGGAGGGCCTTTTGAGCAGCTACCGAGCCCGGCTCCTGCTGACGAAGGGAGCGGCGTACGCGTTGCTGACCGCAACAGCCTTGCTGATGGTCTTCCCCTTCGCGTGGATGTTCTTCTCCTCGTTCAAGCCGTTCGAGGAGATCTTCGCGGGCGACAGCTTCCTCCCTCAGGACTGGACGCTGCACAACTACACGACGCTGTTCGAGAAGTTCGGTGCGCTTCGCCACCTCGGCAACAGCCTCTTCGTGGCGAGCGCGTACACGGCCCTGGCGGTCTTCCTCTGCGCGCTCGGCGGGTACGCGTTCGCGAAGTTCGAGTTCCCGGGGCGCCGGTTCTTCTTCGCGTTCGTGCTCGCCACGCTCGCGCTGCCGTTCGCGGTCGTGATCGTCCCGCTCTTCATCATCATGCGGAACAACTTCCACTGGATCGACACGTTCTGGCCGCTGATCGTCCCCGGCGCGGCGAACGCCTTCGGGATCTTCTTCATGCGGCAGTACATGCTCACGATCCCCGACGACCTGCTCGACGCGGCACGGGTCGACGGAGCGTCCGAGTTCAAGGTCTTCTGGAAGGTCGTTGTCCCGGTCAGCGTGCCGGGGCTCGCGAGCCTGGCGATCATCTTCTTCATGGCCAGCTGGAACGACTTCCTCTGGCCGTTGGCGGTGCTGCGGTCTGACGACATGCAGACCGTTCCGGTGATGCTGAACTCGCTCGAGGGGCCGCCGGGTCGGACGGCGTTCGACCTCCTGATGGCGGGCTCGGTGATCAGCGTGCTGCCGCTGCTCGTCGTCTTCCTGCTGCTCCAGCGGCGCCTCTTCGCGGGGATCATGAGCGGGGCCGTCAGAGGATGAGCGGCGTCCGGCTAGGCGTGGCGTACTACCCGGAGCAGTGGCCGCGCGAGCGGTGGCCGATCGACGCGGCCTTGATGTCCGAGGCCGGCCTGAAGATCGCTCGGGTCGGCGAGTTCGCCTGGGCGCACATCGAGCCTGCCGCGGGCCGCTTCGAGCTCGACTGGCTCGACGAGGCCATCGGGCTGCTCGCGGCAGCCGGGCTCGAGGTGGTGCTCGGAACTCCGACGGCGGCCCCACCCGCCTGGCTGATCGAAGAGCACCCGGAGATCCTTCCGGTAGCGGACGACGGGCCGGTCGACTTCGGCCACCGGCGCCACTACTGCCCGAACCAGCCGTCGTTCCACGAAGCGACCGAGCGGGTCGTCCGCGCGCTCGCGGAGCGCTTCGGGCCGGACGAGCGCGTCATCGGCTGGCAGATCGACAACGAGTTCGGCGGTCGCTGCCGCTGCGACCGGTGCCGCGTCGCGTTCCAGGAGTGGCTCCGCGACCGCTACGGCTCGCTCGAGCGACTGAACGAGACGTGGGGCACGGCGTTCTGGAGCCAGACCTACTCGGACTGGAGCCAGATCCGGCTGCCCGACCGGCCGCCCCGCGTCCCGAACCCGGGGCTCGCGCTCGATTACCGCCGCTTCGTCTCGGACAGCTTCGCGCGCTACCAGGCCCTCCAGGCCTCGATCCTGCGCGAGCTCCGCGGGTCGCACCAGTTCGTGACGCACAACCTGATGGGCTTCGGCTTCCCCGAGCTCGACTACCACCGGCTTGCCGAGGACCTCGACGTCGTCTCGTGGGACAACTACCCGATTCTCGATCCGGCCGGTCGCTGGACGTCACCGGCGCTGAGCGCCGACGCCATGCGCGGCCTCAAGCGGCGGAACGTGTGGGTGATGGAGCAGCAGGTCGGCCCGCTCGGCTGGGAGTGGCTGAAGACGCCGCATCGGCAGCAGGGGCGCGTCTGGGTCTACCAGGCGATCGCCCACGGGGCGGAGGCCGTCGTGTTCTTCCGCTGGCGTACGGCTCGGTTCGGCACCGAGCAGCACTGGCACGGAATCCTCGAAGCCGACGGCAGCATCGGACACCGGTACGCAGAGCTCTGTGAGCTCGCGATCGAGCTCGCCGAGCTCGGCGGCCGCCTGACCGCCGTCGCGCCCGAGTCGCAGGTTGCCATCCTCCACGACTACGACTCTCGCTTCGCCGCCCAGGTCCAGCCGACCAACGAGGTGCTCGGGTACGAGGAGAGCGTCCATTCGCACTACGCCGCGCTCAGGCAGCTCGGCCTCGGCGTCGACCTGCTCGCCTCGACCGCGGACCTGCGCGGCTACGCGATCGTCGTCGCGCCGAACCTGCGCGTCGTCGACGCGGACACCGCAGCCGCCCTCACGGCGTACGTCCGCGACGGAGGACGGCTGGTGCTGGCGCCTCGGGCCGCCGTGCGCAACCGCTCAGGCGCCGTCCCCGACAGGCCGCTCCCGGCCTGGCTCGACGAGCTCGTGGGCGCGCGCGTGCGCGACTACATCAGTGGCTCGGCCGAACAGGCGGTGCGTTTCGGCGGAAGCGACGGCGCTCGGCCGCCCGGCGAGTACCACGGGTGGTTCGAGGAGCTCGACGTTGCAGACGCGGAGGTCGCCGCGGTCTACCTCGACGGCCCGTTCGCGGGAACACCCGCTCTCACCGACCGCCGCGAGGGGCACGGCGTGGCGACGTACCTCGCAGGGGTTGCCGACCTGCGGACGCTGCGAGCGCTCTACGCCCGACTCGCCGTTGAAACCGGACTGGCTCCGGTCGAGCTGCCGGACGGTGTCGAGCTCGTGCGCGCCCGCAACGCGGCCGACGACCAGCTGGTCTTCCTTTTGAACCACTCGGCCGAGGAGCGAGCCGTCGTGCTGGCTGAGGCCGACGGCACCGTGACGCTGCCGGCCTACGGGGTCTCGGTGCTGTCGCCGGAGCGGAAGGCGGCGCCCAAGCTGGCGGCGGGGGAAGGACGAGCTTGAGGATCGTCGACGTCAGGACGCTCGTCCTAGGCACGGCCTGGCGCAACCTGACCTACGCCGTCGTCGTCACCGACGAAGGCCTCGAGGGTGTCGGCGAGGTGCGGATGATCAACCACACCGACGCACTGCTCGGCTATCTCGCGGAGGCGGTTCCCAACCACGTGCTGGGATCCGATCCCTTCGAGATCGAGTCCCTCGTCCAGCGGATGTGGCGGAGCGACTACGCCAGGGCCGGCCAGGTGGCGATGTCCGGGATCGCCGTGATCGAGACGGCGTGCTGGGACATCGTCGGCAAGGCGCTCGGCCAGCCCGTCTACCGCCTGCTCGGCGGCGCCGTGCGAGACGGAATCAAGGCCTACGCGAACGGCTGGTACACAGTCGAGCGGACCCCGGAGGAGTTCTACGCCGCCGCGCGCCGTGTCGTCGAGCGCGGATATCGCGGGCTGAAGCTCGATCCGTTCGGCAGCGGGACGTTCGAGCTCACATCGGAAGAGCTAGGCAGGTCGGTCGCGCTCGTCGAGGCTGTGCGCGACGCAGTCGGCGACGACGTGGAGCTCTTCGTCGAGATGCACGGGCGGTTCACGCCCTCGACCGCGATCGCCGTGGCCCGCGAGCTGCAGCCGTTCCGGCCGGCCTGGCTCGAGGAGCCTGTGCCGCCCGACAACCTGCGCGCACTCGCCAAGGTCGCGGCCCGTGTCGACGCTCCGCTGGCGACCGGGGAGCGCATCCACGCCCGGCATGAGTTTCGTGAGTTGTTCGAGCTCCAGGCCGCCGACGTCGTGCAGCCCGATCCGACGATGTGCGGGGGGATCGCCGAGACGCGGAAGATCGCTTCGTGGGCCGAGGCCTACTACGTGCTGGTCGCGCCACACAACGTCGGCGGCCCCGTCTCGACCGCAGCCGGGCTCCACCTCGCCGCCTGCACCCCGAACTTCAAGGTGCTCGAGCACTTCAACGACTTCGGCGAAGCGTTCGTCAAGGCCGCGGCGCCCGGAAACCCGGAGGTCTCAGACGGATTCTTCGCGCTCCCCGAGGGGCCGGGGCTCGGCATCGAGCTGGACGAGAGCGTGATCGCCGAGCATCCGCGCCGGCAGATCCACTTCGACCTCTTTCGCGAGGACTGGCAGTACCGACAGGCGGAGCGAGAGCTGCCGAGCGAAATCGCTCCGCAGGCGGGCTGAGACGTGCGCGCGCTCGTGATCGAGCGGCCGGGCGCTGCGCATGTGGTCGAGATCGAGCGGCCGCGGGCAGGCCGCGGCGAGGTGCTCGTCAAGGTCGGCGCGACCGGGATTTGCGGCTCAGACGTCGAGATCCTCGAGGGCAGACGGCCGGCGGCCTACGTCCGCTACCCGATCATCCCGGGGCACGAGTGGGCCGGGACGGTCGCCGAGGTCGGCCAGAACGTCGACGGGCTCGCCGCGGGCGACGTCGTCGTCGCGGAAGGCTTCCGCGCCTGCGGAAGCTGCGCCCGCTGCCGGGAAGGCATGACGAACCTCTGCACCGCCGAGTACGCGGAGACCGGCTTCACGGAGCCAGGAGCGTGCGCGGAGTATCTCTCGGTGCCCGCGGAGCTCGTCCACCGGCTGCCGCCCGGCACCGACCTCGAAGCCGCCGCCTTGCTCGAGCCGGCCGCATGTGTCGCCTGCGGCCTGCTCGCGGCCGACCTGCGACCTGGGCTGGCGATCGCGGTCGTCGGCGCGGGCACGCTCGGACTGCTGGCGGTCTCGATCCTCAGGCTCACCTCGCCTACGCGGCTCGCGCTGGCCGGGACGCGGTCGGGGCGGCTCGAGCTTGCGCGCCGCCTGGGCGCGACCGAGGTCTGCGACGTGCGCCGGAGCGACCCGGTCGACGAGCTCGACGGCGGCTTCGACCTCGTGTTCGAGGCGGCCAACCGCCCTGACGGAGCGCAGACCGCACTGCGGCTGCCCCGCCGCGGCGGTACCGTCGTGCTCGAGGGCATCTCCGGTGTCACGGAGCCCGCGCTGACCGCCGACCTCGTCTCCGTCGGACATCTGCGTGTCCAGGGAATCTTCGGCGCGTCGCGGACGGCGTGGCGCTGGGCGGTCGACCTCTTCTCGAGAGGCCTGCTCGACACACGCCCACTCGTGACGCACCGCTTCGCCCTCGAGGACCACGAGGCGGCCTTCGAAGCACTCGCCGACCGCGACTCGGGCGCGCTCAAGGTGGAGCTCCTACCCGCATGACCGGGACGGTGGTTGAGGTGTCCGACTTCGGACGAATGACCGAGCCTCTCCTGGGGCCGGGCCGGGCGGCGCTCTGCCACCTCGGGCAGTCGGGGTTCGTCTTGCGCGGAAGCGACTGCACGGTGCTCGTCGATCCGTTCGTCTCCGAGCACCCGGAGCGCCGCGTACCGCCCGCCTTCCGTCCCGCGGAGGCCGAGGGCGTCGACGCCATCCTCTGCACGCACGAGCACTGGGATCACCTCGACGCCGGCGCGTTGCCCGGGCTGGCGTCGGCCTCTCCCGATGCAATCGTCGTCGTGCCCGCTCCCGTCGTCGAGCAGGTGACGGCCGTCGGGATCCCGGCCGAGCGTGTGCGTGCGGCGCAGCCGGACGAGCTGATCCTGATCGGGGACGTTCCCGTCCAGCCGGTGCCCGCCTGCCACGGTCTCGAGGTCGCGGACGCGTACAGCTTCGGCCGGGAGCTATCGGACGGGCTCTACCGGTATCTCGGCTACGTGATCGAGTTCGACGGCGTGCGCATCTACCACGCCGGCGACACGATTGCGTTCGAGGGGCTTGGCGAGCGGCTCGGGCGACTCGAGGTCGACGTCGTCCTCCTGCCGATCAACGGGCGCGACGAGGCACGCGAGGCGCAGGGGATCGTGGGGAATCTGGACGAGGCGGAGGCAGCCCGTCTTGCGGCCGACGCGGGCGCCGACCTGCTCGTCCCGATGCACTACGACATGTTCGCCGCGAACCCCGGGTTCCCGGAACGCGTCGTCGAGACCGTTCGCCGCGAGCAGCTGCCGGTCGCCGTGCTCATCCCCGAGCGCGGACGGCCGTTCGTCTACACGGCGGTCGGGCGTTGAGCGTGCGGGCGCTGTCCTCGTTCGTCGCCGGCGAGTGGCGTGCAGGCGGCGAGCGCGCCGAGGATCTGAATCCCGCGCGGCCCTCGGAGGTCGTCGCCGAGACGAGCCTCGCCGACGCGTCCGTCACCGCCGACGCGATCGCAGCCGCCGAGGCGGCGTTCCCCGCCTGGAGCGCTCTCCCGCCCCCGCGCCGGGGGGAGATCCTCCGCAAGGCAGCCGACGTCCTCGACCGCGCAACCGAGGAGGTCGGACGGGATCTCGCCCGCGAGGAGGGCAAGACGCTGCCCGAGGCGATCGCCGAGACGCAGCGGGCCGTCGCAGTCTTGCGGTACTTCGCGGGACAGACGCTGGAGCCCGACGGGGAGGTCTACCCCAGCCACTCACCGGCGACGTTCCTCTACGCGCGCCGAGAGCCGATCGGCGTCGTCGTCGCGATTACGCCGTGGAACTTCCCGATCGCGATCCCGGCCTGGAAGCTGGCTCCCGCGCTCGCCTACGGCAACTGCGTCGTCTGGAAGCCGGCCGAGCTCGTGCCGCTGACTGGCGTGCATCTCCTGCAGGCGTTTCGCGAGGCGGGTGTCCCAGAGGGCGTCCTCAACCTCGTCGTCGGGCGTGGCTCGACGATCGGCGACGCGCTCGTCACCGACGAGCGCGTGGCTGCGATCACCTTCACGGGCTCGAACGCGGTCGGCCGCTCGATTCAGCGGAAGGCGCTGGAGCACGGCGCGAAGGTGCAGCTCGAGCTCGGCGGCAAAAATCCGGCGGTGGTGCTGGCAGACGCGAACCTCGAGCAGGCCGCCGACCAGGTCGCGCGAGGGGCGTTCCTCTCCGCCGGTCAGAAGTGCACGGCGACGAGCCGCGTCATCGTCGAGCGTCCGGTGCTCGAGGAGCTCGGGGAGCGGCTCACCGAGCACGCGCAGTCCTGGACGCTCGGCGATCCGCTCGACGAGCGGACGACGATCGGGCCGCTCGCCTCCCGCGAACAGCTCGAGACCGTCGGCGGCTACCTCGACCTCGCGCGCAGCGACGCGGCCACGATCCTCGCGGGGGGCGAGCGGGCCACGGAGCTCGGCGAGGGCTACTTCGTCCGGCCGACGGTGCTTACCGACGTGCCGCGTGAGAGCAAGGTCGTTCGCGAGGAGATCTTCGGTCCCGTGGCCGCGCTGCTCCCCGCCGATTCCTACGACGAGGCGCTGGCGCTCGCGAACGACACACCCTTCGGACTGACCGCCAGTCTCTTCACGAGCGACCTCGACAGGGCGCTGAGCTTCGCCCGCGAGATCCGCGCCGGGGTCGTGAAGATCAACCAGGAGACGGCGGGATTGGAGTACCAGGCGCCCTTCGGGGGAATGAAGGCGAGCTCGAGCGGCTCGCGCGAGCAGGGGAAGGTCGCGCGCGACTTCTTCACGGAGTGGAAGACGGTGTACGTCGATCCGTCGGCCCGGACATGAGCGAGCGGGCGCGGGCCTTCCTGGCCTCGCTCGGCCTTCCGCGAGGTGATCTCGGCGATCTGCCGTCGTCCGAGAAGCGGTTCGCCGACGGCGCTCAGTACCGGGTCGAGATTCCGAGCACGGAGGGTCCGCGCTGCCTCGAGGCTGTGATCGAGGAGGCGGAACGGTTGGACGTGCCCGTCCATCGCGTCTCACAGGGCAGCGGCGTTTTCCTCCAGACCGACGCGGAGCTCGACGAGACGGCCTATCGCGCGGGGCTCGCGCGGATCGAGGTGAGCCTGTTCGCGCGGCCGAACGCCGGCTGGGACACGTCGGCGCTGGCGAAGGCGCCCGCGGGCGGGGCGGTCGCGGCGGCGTCGCGCGGGCAGGAGCAGGTCGTTCAGGGCCTCGACGACATCCTGCGCGCGGCCTCGCACGGCTTCCGCAGCGTCCTGATCGCGGACGTCGGCGTCCTGTCGGTCTTCGGCGCGATGCGCGAGGCGGGAGAGCTCCCGCGCGACATGCAGGCGAAGGTCTCGGTGATGCTGCCCGTCGCGAACCCGGCGACCGCCCGCGTGCTCGAGCAGCTCGGCGCCAACACGCTGAACCTGCCGACCGACCTCACGCTCGCGCAGATCGCCGCGATCCGCGCCGCCGTCGAGCTCCCGCTGGACGTCTACGTCGAGTCGCCAGACGCGCTCGGCGGCTTCGTTCGGCTGCACGAGATACCAGCGCTGATTCGGATCGCGTCGCCCGTCTACCTGAAGTTCGGGCTTCGGAACGCGCCTGACGTCTATCCGGCGGGGACGCATCTCGACTCGACCACCGTCGCGCTGTCTCGCGAACGCGTTCGGAGAGCACGGCTCGGGCTCGAGCTCCTGGAGCGCTCGGGCGTGGCCGCGACGACGTCAGAGCGCGGAGCGGCCGGCCTCGCGGTGCCGGTGGTCGGGATCCGCGCCGAGGGTGCGTAGATGCTGGCCCGCTTCGGAGTGGTCGCGGTGATCGTCCTCGCCTTCGCCGCAGCCGGCTCGAACGCTGCGGCGCCTCGCCCGCTCGTGGCCGTCGAGCGCGTCAGCCTCCCCCTCTCGGGAAGCTGGCGCTTCCGCACGGACCCGCACGACGTCGGCGTGCAGCGCGGCTGGTTCGGGCGGAAAGTCGGCAACGCTCTCTGGGCAGATGTCCAGGTGCCGCACACGTGGAACGCGATGCCGTCCCACGCCGATTACGAGGGCATTGCGTGGTACCGGCGGTCGTTCTCCCTCCCGCCGACCGCGAGGAGCGCCCACGTCGTGGTGCGCTTCGCCGCCGTGTTCTACGCGGCGCGCGTGTGGCTGAACGGCAAGGGGGTCGGCCGTCACGAAGGCGGCTACACGCCGTTCGAGCTCGACGTCAGCAGCACCGCGAAGCCTGGGACGAACCTCCTCGCGGTTCGGGTCGACAACATCCGCACCTTCGATCGGCTTCCCGCGCGCCTCACGCCCACGTGGTCGTTCGACTGGTGGAACTACGGCGGCATCGTCCGGGACGTGTCGGTGGATCTGTCGAGCAGGGCCTATCTCGGGCGCCCACGGATCGTTGCGATTCCGCACCTAACCGCGGTCGACGAAGCCGACACGGCGACGGTCACCGCTCAGATCCCGATCGCAAATTCGTCGTCCGAGAAGCTGGCCGGCAGCCTGCAGGCGCAGATCACGTCCGAAGAAGGGCGGGACTGGGTCTCGAGCCGCCCCGCGCCGATCGTGCTCGCGCCGGGCAAGACCGGCAAGACGACGGTGACCCTGTCGGTTCCCTCCCCGCGGCTGTGGCACTTCGATCATCCCGACCTCTACCGCCTCACCGTGACGCTCACCGGCGGAGGCCGGACCGCACTCGACCGCCGCACGGAGACCTTCGGCATCCGCTCGATCGAGCTTCGGGACGGCGGCTTCTTCTTGAACGGCGAGCGCGTCTGGCTCGTGGGGCTCAGCCGCCACGAGGACTCACCGACCGAGGGCCTGGCCGAATCGGCCGCGCTGATCGCTTCGGATTACGGCGACCTCAAGCAGCTGAACGAGGTCCTCACCAGGCCTGTGCACTACCCCCAATCTGACATCGTGCTCGACTACGCAGACCGCCACGGGATCCTGCTCGTCCCCGAAGTCCCGGCCTGGCAGCTGAGTGCCGCGCAACTCGCCGAGCCCCGGATGCGGCGGCTCGAGCGCGCGCAGCTTCGCGAGCTGGTCACGAGCCAGGCCAACCACCCGAGCGTCTGGGCCTGGAGTGTCGCGAACGAGATCGAGTCCGACAGCTCAGAGGGCGCGCAGTTCGTGCGCGACGCGATCGCCTACGTCAAGTCTCTCGACCCCACACGGCCGGTCGGCTTCGCATCGAACCGGCTCAACGGAAATCCGGCGGCCGATGCGACACGGCTGGCCGACTTCGTCTTCATGAACGAGTACTTCGGGACCTGGGCAGGCGCGAAGCAAGGGCTCGGACCGGCGCTCGACCGCGTTCACGCCGCTTTCCCCAACAAGACCATCTTCATCTCGGAGTTCGGCTTCGAGCCGAGCTGGAACCGCCTCACCGGCGAGACCGAGGCCGATCTCGACCCGGCCGAGCGCTACCTCGCCCCGACCGGCGTGGCGCCCGGCTCGGACGAGGTCGATGCCGTACGGCGGCGGGTGATCGCGGAGCAGATGGCAGTTTTCCGCACGAAGCCGTTCGTCGCGGGCGCGATCTTCTGGACGTATCAGGACTATCGGACGCGCTCGAAGTTCGTCATGGGTGTCGTCGACGCGAACCGGCATCGGCGAGGGTCGTGGCAAACGATTCGCGAGGAGTTCTCGCCGGCGCAGATCGAATCGATCGAGGCGCGACGCGACGGCGGTGCCGAAGTGACGTTGCACGCGCGTAGCGATCTGCCCGCCTACACACTGCGGGCGTACCGGCTTCGCTGGTCGCTTCTGTCGCCCGACGGCACGACGACTTTCGCCCAGGGCGAGCTGGCGGTCCCGATGCTCGTTCCGGGCGCTCGGACCACGCTGACGTTGCGCTGGACGGCGCCGCCGGCGCCGCACGTCGTCCGACTCGAGCTCGTCCGCCCGACGCGGTTCGTCGTCACGCAGCGCGACCTACATTTCTAGGGCGGCGCGCATGACTGGAACCGCCAGGCGTCAGGCGCGCCGCCCGACAGGAAATTCGTGGCGAGGCGGTAGTCGGATTGGCATACTGCGAGCCATAGTCGCTGCCTGAGCTCACCGGACTCTTCCGTCTCGACCGTTCGGTCGACCGCTCGGCGCTGGTTTGTTGGGGGCTCGCATGATGGATCCGCTCTACCGTCCTGAAGGAGTCGAGGAGCGCTGGCAGCGCACGTGGGAGGAGGAAGGCCTCACGCAGGCCGACCCGGACCCCGCGCGCGAAAGCTTCGTCATCTGCCACCCGCCGCCGAACGTGACGGGCGAGCTCCACACGGGCCACGCCCTCCAGATCGCGCTCGAGGACGCGATCGTGCGCTGGCGGCGCATGCAGGGCTACAACACGCTCTTCCAGACCGGCTACGACCACGCCGGGATCTCGACCCAGTACCAGGTCGAGAAGCACCTGGAGAGCCAGGGGCAGCGTCGCCAGAACATCGGGCGCGAGGCGTTCGTCGAGCTCGTGTGGGACTGGCTGCGGCGGTACGGGCGCACGATCATGACGCAGTTCCGGCGGCTCGGCGCTTCGATGGATTACCGGCGCGAGCGCTTCACGATGGACGACGACTACGTGCGCGCGGTCATGCGCTGGTTCGTCCATCTGTACGAGAAGGGCTACCTCTACCGCGCGAATCGGATCGTGAACTGGTGTCCGTATCACCAGAGCGCGCTCTCCGACCTCGAGCTCACGCACGTCGAGGTTGACGACGAGCTCGTCTACGTCCGCTACCCACTGGCCGACGGTGACGGGCATGTGACGATCGCGA
>JBKOXJ010000019.1:0-5447 GCA_046724905.1 Actinomycetota bacterium
AGCGCGGGCAATGGGCCACGCCGACATCGTGCTTCGCGAGTAGCTCGATGTCCTCAGCGTCGAGCTGGACGCAGTGAGCGGCGGTCAGGTGCGGGCCCAGGAGGCCTGCATCTGCCAGACGGCGGATCCCGCTCGTCCCGGTCGGAGGCGCCAGGACGAAACCGGCCTTCGCGAACTCGGCCAGCATCCCGGAGCCCGTCGTCAGCCACTCGAGCTCGGCCTCGCTCTCCGAGAAGTGCGTCGCCATCGGAAGCCCGAGCTCGGTGCACGCCGCGTAGATCTCCGTCGTGATGTTGAACGGCGTGTGCGGCGAGATCCCCAGACGGACGCGCTCCGAGAAGGCGCCTCCGGCCCGCTCGCGCACCGTCTCGAATCTCGCCAGCGCGTCCTCCGGCGTGCGGCCGAAGACTTCGAGGTACACGATCGCTCTGAGGCCGAGCTCGGCGCAGGCGCGCGCCGCACCGCCGCGGTGGCTCGCGTCGCCGATGGTCGTGACGCCGGATTTCAGGCACTCGGCGGCGCCCACCCGCGCGATCGCGAGTGTCTCGTCCTGCGAGATGCGTTCCTTGCGTGCGACGTGCTCGAGGATCCACGGCACGAATGGAAGCCCCTCGCCGAAGCCGGCGTAGAGCGCGTATTCGAGGTGGGAGTGTGCGTTCACGAAGCCGGGGACGATGACGGCGTCGGCAAAGGTCTGATCCGCAGGGCCGAGCTCGTCGGTCGATCCAACGGCCGCAATCCGTCCGCCCTCGATCGCCACGGCACCGCCCGCGATCGGCGGGCCTTCCACGGGCAGCACGAAATCGGCGGCGAGAACCGTCACCGCGCCGATGCTAGCCGGGGTTCTACCTGTGCGGAACGAGCGTAAGGGTCCGCTCGACGCGGTTGTTCGACGAGTCCGCCGCCTGGATCCGGACCGTGTACGTCGTGCCAAGCCGTGGCGTGAACGCCGGGCGGAACGTGACCCACCCGTCGATGCCGACCCGCGAGACGGGTTGTTTGACGACGAGTAGGCGCCCCCGCGCGAACACTCGGTACGTCATCCCCACCACTGCGCGAGGGCCCGACTTGGCTGCGAGCTCCAGCGCCGAGAACTTCAGCGCCGGGTTCGCGACGCCCGCGCGCACGCGGACGATTCCGTTTCGGGCGTCGACGAGCCGCGCCAGCACCGAGAACCTGTCGAAGGACGGCTTCTCGAGGCCCGCCCACGTCAGCATCCCGCTCTGCCAGCGCGCCTGGAGGTCGTCCCAGAGCACGAACCAGATGAACATCTGCACGTTCGGATCCCGTCGCGCGATCCCAATGGCCTGCTGCATGTAGGCGGACTGCGTCGCGTACGAGACCCCATTTCGGTCCGGCGGGTTCGTCTCGTGCCCGTACTCGGTCACCCAGATCGGCGTGTTCCGGCGCTTGAACCACCTGTTGAGCGAGCGCTCGAACCGCGGCAGCATGGCCAGGCTGACGTTCGGCCAGCGAACCTTCTGATTCGGCGCGAAGCGGGGCTGGGTGGGATACGGGTGGTGCGCCCAGGCGTCGAAGCGCAGCCTCGGATTGGCCTTGGCGACGAGCTCCGCGAACCGTCCCGGCGAGTGCGTGTCCTGCAGTCCCCGCACCTTGCGGTCGCGGCCGCGCGCCGACGTCTCGCCGATTCCGATCTGCGCGAAGCGGTTGCCGGCCCTGATCCCTGCGTATGCGGCCTGGTAGAGGCGCGCGTACAGTGCCGGCGCGAGGGAGCGTCCGCGGGCGTCGAACTGCGGCGCCAGGAACTGGCTCAGGTTCGGCTCGTTCCAGACGCCGTAGAAGCGCACGAACGGGAGTCCCGGGTTCCGGCCCGTGTAGCGGGAAGCGACCGCGCGCGCGAACGCCGTCAGGTCGCCGAGCCGCCGCGGGAGCCGATTCTTCGCCGGCCCCGCCCAGGACGGCGTCCCCCAGATCGCGAGCATCGACTCCTCGCCGTTGAACTGGGCTTTCTGGACGAACTCGTCGAGGTCGTTCCAGTGATAGGCCGGATCGAACGGGTTGGCCGGATTAGCGGGCCGCCGCGGCGCGATGGCGTACCAGTACACCGTCGTCCGCAGCACCGTGGCTCCGGCCTGCGCCGCGCGCTGCCGCGCGCGTGCCCGGTCCTCCTTGTCCTTCCAGCGAAAGATCGGGTCGTCCTGGAACCCCATCCACATCCGCGCGGCCGCCCCGGCGGCGCCGGGAACGACGAGCGCGACAAGTACTGCGAGCACGGCGAGACGAACGAGGCGGCGCATCAGCGGCTGCTCCTCCCGTCGGAGACGCGAACCCGCGCAGGGTAGCGGCGAGCTCTTAAAGACACTGTTAAGGGTTGGCTAGAGCTCTGCAGGTGCGCTCTCCGCCGAGCGCTCCCACCTGCGCTCCATCACCGTCGAGATCCAGATCGACCCTTCGTACAGCACGAGCAGCGGCACGACCTCGAAGAACAGCGAGATCGGGTCGATCGTCGGGAGCAGCACGGCGAGGACGAGCATCACGAAGTAGCCCATCCTGCGGTTACGGCGCAGCGTCGCGGACGAGAGCACGCCCAGCCGCACGAGCGCGAGCACGAAGATCGGCAGCTCGAACACGAGCGCGATCCCGACCAGGCAGAGGGCGGCGAACGTGTAGTAGTAGCTCGCCCGGACCTGGATGTTGTAGATCGAAGAGTCATAGTTGGTCAGGAAGCTGAGCGCTCTCGGCAAGGCGATGTAGTAGGCGAAGGCGAGCCCGGCGGCGAACAGTCCCGTCGCCAGCGCCACGAAGACGGCGACGATGCGCTGTGCGTCCTCCTCGAATGCGGGGGCGAGGAAGCTCCAGACCTGCCAGAGGATCACCGGTAGCGCGAGCGCGAACCCGGCGTAGAGCGAGACCTTGATCGACGTCCAGAAGGGCTCGGTGACCCCCAGGGTGACGAGCTTCTTGTGTCCCTCCGGAAGTGGGGCGGAGAGCCAGTGGATCAGGTGCGTGTGGAACACGAACGCGAACAGGAACGCGGCGCCGAGCGCCCCGAGACAGATCAGCAGGCGCGAGCGAAGCTCGTCGAGGTGCTCGACGAGAGTCGCCTCCTCGCCGTGCTGGAGGCGTCTGGGTAGGCGGCGCACCTTAGGCCGTGTCGTCGCGCGCCCGCTCGGCCTCGGCCGGCCGAGGCAGCTCGGCGCGCTCGTCCTCGTCCTTACCCGTCAGCGAGTCCTTGAACTCGCGCATCCCCTTTCCGAGCGAGCGTCCCATCTCCGGGAGACGCTTCGGCCCGAACACGAGCAACGCGACCACGAGGACGATCAGGATCTCGGTGAGGCCGATTCCGAAGGGCACCGTTGAGAGGGTAGCACCGCTCGGGAGCGCCCGGCCGGAGGGCGGAAAGCCTTCGGTACACTGGCGTCACGAGGACGCTCGAAACCGCTCTTTCTACAAGGAGTTTCGACCGCACAAAGTGGCACTGCTGGAACTCAAGAACCTGCACGTCGCGCTCGAGGACGGCACCGAGATCGTCAAGGGCGTCGACGTCGCCGTCGACCTGAACCAGGTCCACGCAGTCATGGGCCCGAACGGCTCCGGCAAGTCGACCCTCGCCTACGCCCTGATGGGCCATCCGGGCTACCAGATCACGGACGGGCAGATCCTCTTCGAGGGCGAGGACGTGACCGAGCTCGGCGCCGACGCGCGGGCACAGCGCGGTCTCTTCCTCGCGTTCCAGTACCCGCACGCCGTCCCCGGCGTGACGGTCACGAGCTTCCTGCGCTCGGCGATCAACGCGATCCGCAAGGCGCGGGCCGGCGGTGAGGACGATCCTGTCCCGATCCCCGAGTTCCGCAAGGACCTGCTTGCCGCGATGGAGCGGCTGCGCATCCCGCGCGAGCTCGCGCAGCGGTACCTGAACGAGGGCTTCTCAGGCGGCGAGAAGAAGCGCGTCGAGATCCTGCAGATGGCGATGCTGAAGCCGCGGATCGCCGTCCTCGACGAGACCGACTCGGGACTCGACATCGACGCGCTCAGGATCGTCGCCGCCGGGGTGAAGGAGCTGGTCGGCCCGCAGATGGGCGCGCTGCTGATCACGCACTACCAGCGGATCCTCAACTACATCGAGCCCGATTACGTGCACGTGTTCGTCGATGGGCGTATCGTGGAAGAAGGCGGACCCGAGCTCGCGCATAGGCTGGAGGCAGAAGGGTATGAAGCCCTCACGCCCGCAATCGTCGGAGGTGCAGAGGACTAGTGGCAGCAACGACTGAGACCGAGATCGTCGCCGGAATCGGCTCCGACTACGAGGTCAAGTACGGCTTCCACGTCGCCGAGGACTACTTCTTCAAGTCCGGGCGGGGGCTCTCACACGAGCTGGTCGACGCGATTTCGAGCCATAAGAACGAGCCCGACTGGATGCGCAAGTTCCGGCACAAGTCGCTGGACTACTTCATCGCCCGCCCGCTTCCGACCTGGGGCGGTGACCTCACCAGGATCGACTTCGACAACATCTACTACTACATCCGCCCGACCGAGAAGCAGGCGTCCTCGTGGGATGAGCTTCCGTCGGACATCAAGGACACGTGGGACCGGCTCGGGATCCCGGAGGCCGAGAAGAAGTACCTGGCCGGTGTCGGCGCGCAGTACGAGTCCGAGGTCGTCTACCACAAGCTCCAGGAGGACCTCGAGGCTCAGGGCGTCCTCTTCCTCGACATGGACTCGGGCCTGCGCGAGCACGAGGACATCGTCAAGCAGTACTTCGGGACGATCATCCCGCAGAACGACAACAAGTTCGCGGCGCTGAACTCGGCCGTCTGGTCGGGCGGCTCGTTCATCTACGTGCCGCCGGGTGTCCGGGTCGAGATGCCGCTCCAGGCCTACTTCCGGATCAACGCCGAGAACATGGGCCAGTTCGAGCGGACGCTGATCATCGTTGACGAGGGCGCGTATGTGCACTACGTCGAGGGCTGCACGGCGCCGATCTACTCGACCGACTCGCTCCACTCGGCGGTCGTCGAGATCGTCGTCAAGAACGGTGGGCGCTGCCGCTACACGACCATCCAGAACTGGTCGACCAACGTCTACAACCTCGTCACGAAGCGCGCCGTCGCGTACGAGAACGCGACGATGGAGTGGGTCGACGGGAACCTCGGCTCGCAGTTGACGATGAAGTACCCGTCGATCTGGCTGCTCGGCGAGGGCGCGCACGGCGAGGTGCTCTCGATCGCGTTCGCCGGCAAGGGCCAGCACCAGGACGCCGGCGGGAAGGCGGTCCACGTCGCGCCGAACACCTCGTCGGTAATCACGTCGAAGTCGATCTCGAAGAACGGCGGCCGCGCCGGCTACCGCGGGCTGCTCGAGGTCGCCAAGGGCGCCACCGGCGCGAAGTCGAAGGTCGTCTGCGACGCGCTGATCCTCGACGAGGACTCGCGCTCCGACACCTACCCGTACATCAAGATCGACGAGGACGAGGTCGACATCGGCCA
>JBKOXJ010000005.1:0-21712 GCA_046724905.1 Actinomycetota bacterium
TTATAGAACAGAACCCCGCTGGCGGATAGCCCCGCTGCGGCACGTATTTCGCGACACATCTGAGTGAAAGCGGTATTAGGCGGTGCCCGGCCCGTTCCTACAATCGGCGACTCGACGCGCTAGACCGCGGCTGGGCGACGATCCAGTCGGCGAAGCGGTCCGCGAGCGCGGCGATCGTCAGCGAGGGGTTCGGGCCGACGGGGCCTGGCAGGACCGACCCGTCCGCCACTGACAGGCCCGGATGGCCGAAGACCTGGCCATTCGGGTCGACGACGCCTTCGTCCGGGCTGCGCCCCATCGGGCAGCCGCCGACCGGGTGGACGGTGACGACCCGCTTGAAGTACCAGAGCGGCTCGTCGACGAACTTCGCCCCGATCGCACCGGCAAGGCCCTCCATCGAGCGCTTGACCGAGTCGTAGTACGCGCGGGACGTCTTCATCGTCCAGTCGTTCTGGAGCCAGCCGTCCTTGACCGACAGGTTCCCGTCGGGCACGTCGCGGCCCATCCCGAGCAACGGCAGGGCGCCGGACGAGCGCCCTCCGCCGCCGACGAACGCCGAGAACTCGGCGCTGAGGTTGCTGACCGGCCGCTTCTCGAGCTTGTTCTTCAGCCAACGCCATGCGAAGCGCGACGCGCGACGCACCTGGCCGGGCGCGTCGGCCGTCTCGAGCATCCAGTTGACGAAGTTCGGGTAGCCGCCGTCCTCGATGTAGTAGCCGCGGCCGTTCTCGCCCTCGTAGCGGATCGCGGAGGTGATCACCGGTCCGAACTGCGGGTCGAGCGGCCAACGCGAGCGCGTGAGGAAGCCGAGCAGGTCGCCGTTGCCGCACCAGTGCGAGCCAAGCCGCGGCGACAGGTTCGGCAGCCGGTCGCGGTTCTGCAGCAGCAGGTAGGTCGAGCCGTAGGAACCGGCCGAGACGACGACGCGGTCGGCGCTCACCTCGCGAATCGGGCCGCCCTCCTCGTCGTGCGCGCGGTAGCCCAGGGTGTACCCGCCGCCCTCCCGCGGAGTGATGGTCTTCGCCTCCGCGAGAGTACGGATCTCTCCGCCGGCGCGCTCGAAGAGTGTCACGTAGTTGAGGTCGAGCGTGTTCTTCGAGCCGAGGTTGCAGCCGATGTTGCACTCGCCGCAGAGCCGGCACGTGTAGCGCGGGACGCCGTACCGATTGTCTCCGTCCAAGATCGGTTCCCCCGGCACGGGCGGCCGCTGCGGATTGCCGAACGTCACCGCCAGATTCGGCAAGCGCCAGTCGAGGCCGAGCTGCTTCGCCGAGTCGCGCATCGCAGCCGTCTTCGAGGTCCGAGAGAACGGCTCCGCGTCGAACGGGTACGTCTGCGGGTTGATCACCGCTTCGACGCGCTCGTAGTGCGGGTCGAGCTCGTCCCGTGTGACCGCCCAGTCCTCGCCGGTCTCGTGGACGAACCAGGCAGCATCCTTCCGGATCAGGACGTTGGCGTAGATGATCGAGCCGCCGCCGAGGCAGCTCGAGACCAGCGACTCGATCCCATCGAACGTCCAGACGTCGAAGAAGCCGTAGAGCCCTTTGCTTGGGTCCCAGAAGTTCTGCGAGAGCTCGCGCGGGCTCCGCGGGAACGACCCGGGAGGCCAGGCCTTGCCGCGCTCGAGCAGGAGCACGCTCCTGCCGGCTTCGGCCAGCCGGTACGCGCTCACGGACCCGCCGAAGCCGGAGCCGACGACGATCGCGTCGTAGTGGCCTAACTGAGCCACCGACGCGCGAAGAGCTTCGTCTTGTCGCTGTCGCTCAGCGCCTCGCGCGCCCGCCTCTCCTCCATCCACTGCTCGTACGGGACACGCGGCGGCGGCCCGTTCGCGGCGAGCTCGGGCACGTGGCGGCGGATCGCGACCTCCGCGAGCAGGTAGCCGTGGTTCTGCAGCACCGCACGCTCGGCCTCGGAGAACGGGTCGAAGTCGATCCGGATGGGAGCGATCGCTTCCCGGACGAAGCTCGCCGAGTACACGGCGACCCCGGGCTCGTAGTCGTAGTTCTCGACCACGCTCGGAATGCCCCAGTAGGCCCCCTCGAGCTCGCCGCGGGCGAAGTCGGCGAGCAGCCAGCGCTTTCGCACCTCGGTCGCCTGCTCGAGCAGCGTGACCGCGACGCGCAGTTGGCTCCAGAGCCTTCCGATCCGCGGCTCGGGCCTGAACGAGGGCGACGCGTCCGAGACCAGGATCGTCTCGTGGTCGCGCCAGACGGGGTCGAGCCCGAGGTTGTCGTAGATGCCGCCGTCGATCAGATCGATCTTGCGGAGGAGCCGGTCGCGGTCGGGCTGGTCGTAGCTTCCGCCCTCGAGCCGGTCCGAGATCCGCATGGGTCCGAACACCCCAGGCAGACAAGCGGAGGCGGCCGCCGCGCGTGCGATCGTCCACGAACCCGTGTCCGCGTGGCCGGCCTGGTCGCCGCCGATCCGGCCGGCGGCGCTGTCGAACGTCCACTGGCCCCGGAAACACGCATCCGTTGCGCAGAAGAGGAACCGCGGCCGGTCGGGCAGCTCACTCAGCGGACGCCCGGCCGGGCCGTGCGCGAGGCTCTTCGTGAGCGCGTCGATCTGTACGTTCCTCCGGCCCCACGTGCGCGGGTCGAGCACACGCAGGACCTGGCGCGTGCGGATGACCTGCGACGAGAGCTCCTCCAGAGGGCGCACGACCCCCTCGTCGAACCCAGCGACGGGCCGGCCGGGCTGCCACGCGTCCGGATGCGCGGCGACGTGGCCGGCCACCTGAGCGGCGAGGACGCTCCCGCCGGAAACGGAGGTGATCGTGTCCACCTTCGAGAGCACGCCGAGCTCGTTCAGGCGGCGCATCGCCCCCAGATGGAAGAGCGCCGCGCGATGGCCGCCGCCCGAGCAGCAGAGCGCGACACCGCGCCGCTCGCTCTCCGGCTTCGGCAGGTACTTCTCGGCGACCCTTGCCGGAACGCTCACGCGGCCGCCTCCGCGAACGGCGGCGGATCGTAGACGGACATGATCTCGGCGATCATCTCCTCCCGCGATGCGTAGCGGCGCTCGTCGTAGCAGCCGAGCGGGTTCTCGAGCACGTTGAAGAGGCACTTGTTGCAGTACGTGCACGGGCGCGGCGCGCGGTCGAGGCCCTGCGCGAAGAGCTGGGGCAGATCGGGGTTGGCGACCAGCGTGCGACCCATCGTGACGGCGTCGCAGTCGCCGCGTTCGATCGCGGAGCGGATCACGGACGCGGTCTGGAAGCCGCCGGTGACGAGCACCGGAACCGAGACGGCCTGCTTGACCGCGCGCGCGTCCGGCAGCAGGCGTCCCTCGATCTCGTGCGGCTCGCGCGTCCAGCGATGCGCCAGCAGGCGGTTGATCGGCCAGATCTTGTAGCCGAGGAAGTTCCTGAACGCGTAGCGGCCGCTCGAGAGCAGCCCGTCGTACATCGCCACGAAGTCCTCGGACGGGAAGGTGCCGGCCGGGTTGTCCGGATGCGGGAAGGTGCTGCCGCAGGAGACGTGGATCGCGTCGACGCCGGCCTCCTCGAGCCACTGCGCGACCTGGACCGAGTCGTCGATCGTGTTCCCGCGGCCGAGCCACGGGATGAACGCGTTCGCGAACTCGGTCGTGCTCAGCTTGACCTGGAGGTGGAAGTCGTCGCCGACCCGGTCGCGGATCGCCCGGACGGTCTCGAGCAGGAAGCGCGCACGGTTCTCGAGCGGGCCGCCGTACTCGTCATCGCGGTCGTTGATCGCCGATGAGAGGAACTGCGTGAAGATGTAGCCGTTCGCGCCGTGGATCTCCACGCCGTCGAGGCCCGCCTCGCGTGCCCGGCGCGCCCCCTCGGCGAAGCTCTGCGAGATCTGGTGGAGCTCGTCTGGCGTCGCCCGCTCGCACTCGAAGCCGTGCAGCGGATCGGGCTTGTCGGTCGAGCTCAGCCCCTTCGGGAACTCGATCCCCGGGATGTCTCGCTGGCGGCCGCCGTACGCGAGCTGGAGGACGTACTTGCAGTCGTGCTCGTGGACGCTGCGGCCGACCTCGCGCCAGAACGGAATCGTCTCGTCGCGGTCGATCGCCGCGTAGTTCGGGACGATGAAGCCGCGCCGGTCGACGCCGCACCACGAGGAGACGATCGCACCGACGCCGCCGCGGGCGAACTTGAGCTCCCAGTTGATCCGCGTGCGAAGGCCGGTTCCGTCGTAGTTGTCGAAGCGGCCGGCGATGTTGGAGCGCAGCAGCCGGTTCTTGACCTCGAGGTTCCGGAACGAGAGCGGCTCGAAGAGGCGGTCGCGCGCGCTCACGGCCTCCCGTCCGTGTACGGCGGCGGGTCGTAGACCGACATGATCTGCTGAACCATCTCCTCGTGCGTCGCGAAGCGGCTCTGCTCGTAGCAGCCGAGCGGGTTCTCGAGCTGGTTGATCAGGCACTTGTTCGAGTACGTGCATGGGTTCGGCGGCCGGTCGTGCCCCTGCGCCCAGAGCTGCACGAGGTTCGGGTTCGCGATCAGCGGCCGGCCGATCGTGACGCCGTCGCAGTCCCCGCGCTGGATCGCCCCGGCGACGACGGACGCGGTCTGGAAGCCGCCGGTGACGAGCACCGGCACGGAAACCGCCTGCTTGATCGCGCGAGCGTCCGGCAGGTTGATCCCCTCGACGCGACCTTTCGCCGCCTTCTCCCACTGCCGCTTGAACAGCTTGTTCACCGGCCAGGTGCGGAACATCAGGTAGTTGCGCCAGGTGTGCTTGCCGCTCGAGATCATCGTGTCGTAGCCGCGCACGGTGTCCTCGATCGGAAACTCGCCGGCCGGGTTGCGCGGGTGCGGGAACGACGCGCCGGAGGAGATGTGGAAGCCGTCGACCCCCGCCTCCTCGAGCCACTTGCAGACCTGCACAGACTCGTCGATCGTGTTCCCGGCCGAGGCCCACGGAAAGAGCTCGTCGTTGTAGTCGACGGCCGTGATCTTGAACTGCATGTGGAAGTCGTCGCCGACCTCCTGCCGGATCGCGCGGACGATCTCGAGCGCGAACCGCGCCCGGTTCTCGAGCGAGCCGCCGTAGTCGTCGTCGCGGTCGTTGATCGCCGACGACAGGAACTGGGTGATCAGGTAGCCGTTGCAGCCGTGGATCTCGATCCCGTCGGCGCCGGCCTCGCGGGCGCGCCGGGCGGCGGCCGCGAAGGAGCGCACGAGCTCTTGGATCTGCGGGATCGTGAGCCGCTCGCACTCGAGCCCGTGGATCGGCTCGGGCTTGTCGGTCGAGCTCCAGCCCTTGCGGTAGACGATCCCGCCGATGTCCCGCTGCCGCCCCGAGAAGGCGAGCTGCGGCAGGTACTTGCAGTCGTGGTCGTGCACGCGCTTGATCAGCTCGCGCCAGAACGGCACCGTCTTGTCGCTGTCGATGTGCGCGTAGTTCGGGACGATGATCCCGCGCGGATGGACCGGCGCGTTCGACGAGATGATCGCCCCGACGCCGCCGCGCGCGAACTTCAGGTCCCAGTTGATGTGCGTCTGCGTGCCGGTGCCGTCGTAGTTGTTGAAGCGTCCGGCCAGCGACGAGCGCATGACGCGGTTCTTGACCTCGAGGTCGCGGAACTTCAGCGGCTCGAAGATCGCCTGCGTCCCTTCGGCGGCGGCAGTGCTCATGCGACGGCCTCCTCTCGCTCTGCGAAGTACGACGGCGCGTCATAGACCGAGAGGATCTGCTCGATCATCTCGTCCTTCGAGCCGTACCGAAGCTCCTCGTAGCAGCCGAGCGGGTTCTCGATGAAGTTGAACAGGCACTTGTTGCAGTAAGTGCAGGGCTTCGGCGCCTGGTCGAGCCCCTGCTCGAAGTGCCGCACAAGATCGGGGTTGGCGACCAGCGTCCGCGCCATCGTCACGCCGTCGCAGTCGCCGCGTTCGATCGCGCCGGCGATCACCGACGCCGTCTGGAAGCCGCCGGTGCAGAGGACGGGGATCGACACCGCCTGCTTGACCGCGCGCGATCCGGGCAGGTTGATGCCCTCGATCCCGAGCTTGCGGCTTGGCCGCTCCCACCACCAGCGGAAGACCTCGCGGAACGGCCAGGTCCGGAAGATGAAGTAGTTCCGGAGCGTGCGGCGGCCGCTCGACAGCAGCACGTCGTAGGTGCGGACGACGTCCTGCGCGGGAAAGCGGCCGGCCGGGTTGCGCGGGTGCGGGAAGCCGGTGCCGGCGCTGACGTGCAGGTAGTCGACGCCGGCCTCCTCGAGCCAGCGGCAGACCTTGACGACGTCCTCCATCGGGTTGCCGCGGCCGAGCCAGGGCAGCAGCTCGCGGGGGCTCTCGTCGACGCTGATCTTGAAGCCGAGGCAGAAATCGTTGCCGATGTCCTTCCGAATCGCCCGGACGGTCTCGAGCGCGAACCGGGCCCGGTTCGAGAGCGAGCCGCCGTAGTCGTCCTTGCGGTTGTTGATCGCGGGGCTGAGGAACTGGGTGAAGAGCATCCCGTTCGCCCCGGCGAGCTCGACGCCGTCGAGCCCCGCCTCGCGGGAGCGCCGCGTGGCGTGAACGAACATCGACTGGACCTCGCCGATCTCGGCGACCGTCATCCGCTGGCACTCGAACCCGTTCACCGGTTCGGAGTCGTCGGTCGCGCCCAGCGCCTTGTCGTACCGAAGCCCCGGCAGGATCCGCTCGCGGCCGGCCCAGACGAGCTGAGCGATGTACTTGCAGTCGTGCTCGTGCACGCGCTTGCCGAGCTCGCGCCAGAACGGGATCTTGTCGTCGTCGTCGAGGTAGGCGTACCCCGGGACGATGTGGCCGCGCTCGTGGATCGGCGCGTTCGACGAGATGATCGCGCCCACGCCGCCGCGGGCGAACTTGACGTCCCAGTTGATCCGGACCTCCGTCCCCGAGCCGTCGTAGTTGTCGAAGCGGCCGGCCACGCTCGAGCGCAGCAGCCGGTTCTTCACCGTCAGGTTGGGGAGCTCGAGGGGGGAGAGGACGACGTCTGCCGGACGCCTCGGCTCAGGCAAGGTTCACCGTCCACTCCCAGCGGCCGTCCGCGCCGCGCGTGCCCGTGATCCAGTCCTCGAGCGGCGGGTTCTCGTCGTGCTCGACGCAGCCGGTGGCCGCGAAGCACTTCATCTCGACCTTGCCCTCCGAGACGTCGACGCGCATGAAGCTCTTGAACAGCGGGGGCGGCGGCTCGTCCCAGTCGAGCATCTCGGAGAAGTAGTGGTGCAGCGCACCGGAGGCGTGGCCGGGCAGCGGCCACATGCGGCGAGCCGCCTTCCGGGCCTGCGGTGTGATCTCGACGTCGTGGTCCTCGGGCCGCGTCGGCGCCGGTCCGCCCTCGAGGTGCTCGCGCACGAGGGCCGGCGCCTGCTCGTATGGAACGATCCCGCGCTTGCCGAGGTGGAAGCGCTCGGCATAGAGGACCGAATAGACGGCGAGCGAGTCGCCGCGGCGCGGATAGCAGCGGAACTCCTTCTCGGTGCAGCCGTCGATGTCGACCTTGTCGATCTTGTGCGTCGCATGCGTGTAGGCGCCGCCCGCGCCCGAGACGATGTGCTGGATCGTGCGCCCGTCCGGGGTCTTGATCGGGTAGCGCTGGTAGTTGTGGATGTCGCCGGCGAGCACGGCGATGTAGTCGTGGTCGGAGTCGTTGACGATCTCGTTGACGGTTCCGCCGCCCTCGATCGCGGTCTCCTGGCGTTTTCCGTCGACGTAGAGCGGCTTGCCCGTGAACAGGACCTTTGGCTTGCCGAGCTTCGAGACCTCGCGGAGCCAGCGTCCTTGCTCCGCGTCGATCGTGTTCTGGATCCCCGTGTCGATGCCGACGAGGACGAGCTCGCCGAGCTCGATCGCGAAGTACGGCGCCGGCTGGCCCGACCGCTGCGCCTCGCTCGAGCGGCGAGCCTGCATGGCGCTGATCCGCTCCTCGTTCGGCTTCGACGGGCGGCGCCAGGTCAAGCGGCGCAGCGCTCGTCGCATGGGGTTGCCGATTGGTCGCGCCGGCGGCCGGTTCTCGCCGGTCGCGCCGCAGATGTGGCGCATGAAGCCCTGGAGGCCGTCGTACCAGTCGTGGTTCCCCGGGATCGCGTAGATCGGGCCGGGCAGCTCGCGATAGGGCCAGAAGAACTTCTCGTCGTACTCGTTGATGTCACCGACGGGATAGATGACGTCGCTGCAGAGGTACGTGAAGTCGATGCCTTCCGACGCGGCCCGCAGCGGCCTCAGGACGTAGTACTGCGACTTGTCGCCCTCGCCGGTGTCGCCGATCACGAGGAACGAGACGTTGGTCTTGTCCGCGTAGCGGCCAACCGTCAGGTCGCGCGGCGCACCGGCGGCGAGCTGGCCGTCCACCCAGCGGCGGCGCTCCTCGTTGGTCGGGTCGCCGAAGAGGCGCGCGACCCGGTCGTTCCGCGAGATCCAGAGCGGCCGCGGATCGAGCCAGTAGAACCGCTTCACCTGCGTGTCCGGCATGAACAGGTCGTCGACCGACGCGATCTGCGCGCAGTCCCATCCGGCCGCGGCGCGCGAGGTGCGCGAGGAGACGATCTGCGTGGTCTCGGCCGCTTGCGTGGTCATGCGGAGACCTCCCCCGGGCAGGGATCAGGACGGCCGCAGCAACGCTTTCGGAGACGCGACGGCACAACCCCTCCTGGTTGCTAGCGGGTGAGCTTTCGCCTTTCGCCCGCGCTTGTCAAGCTTGTGCCGGTGGAGACGACCCTGCCCTTCTCGTGGTACACGGACGGTGAGATCCTGCGCCGGGAGCAGGACCGGATCTTCCGCCGTTCGTGGCAGTACGCCGGCCGTAGCGACCAGGTCTCCGAGCCGGGCTCGTACTTCGCCGCCTGGGCCGGCGAGGTGCCGATTGTCGTGACGCACGCCGACGACGGCGAGCTCCGGGCCTTCGCAAACGTCTGCCGCCACCGTGGCTCGGTGCTCGTCGAAGGCGAGGGGCGGCGCGCCACGATCCAATGTCCCTATCACGCCTGGACCTACGGGCTCGACGGCCGGCTGCGGGCCGCGCCGCGGTCGGATCGCGAGGACGGGTTCGACCGCGAGGAGCTCTCGCTCGTGCCGATGCGGCTCGAGGCTTGGGGGCCGCTGCTGTTCGTGACGGCGGATGCCGAGGCACCGCCGCTCGCCGAGGCCCTCGGCGACGTGCCGGCGCTGCTGGCCGAGGCCGGAATCGACGTGTCCGCGCTGCGGTTCCACCGGCGCGCCGAGTACGCGCTCGAGTGCAACTGGAAGATCGCCTGCGAGAACTACCTCGAGTGCTACCACTGCCCGGTGGCGCATCCCGGCTTCAGCGCGGTCGTCGACGTCTCTCCCGACGCGTACCGGCTTCAGGCCGGCCGCCTGACGTCGAGCCAATTCGGCCCGTTGCGCGACGGCACCGCCGAGGGGCAGTTCCACTTCGTCTGGCCGAATCTCAAGGTCTACTCGTACCCGGGGCCGGCGAACGTCGCGGTCGGCCCGGTCCTCCCGCGCGGGGCCGAGCGCTCCGCCGGCTTTCTCGACTACTTCTTCGCCGACGACGCCGACGAGGCGGCCGTGCAGGAGCTGCTGGAGCTCGACGACCAGGTCGGACGCGAGGACGCGGCGCTGATCGAGCGCGTCCAGCGAGGAGTGCGCTCGGGCGTCCTGGCAGAGGGCCGCCTACTCGTCGAGGCGGAGCAGCTGATCGGCCGCTTCGACCGGCTCGTGGCAGAAGCCCTCGCCTGACGGCGCTAGTAACAACTCGTTACTAGGACGCGCGGCGGCGGCGCCGGAACAGCGTCGGCCGCGGCAGCTCGTGGCCCTCACCGAGCGCTGCCGCGGCGGCCGAGACGTCGTCGCCGGTCAAGAGCATCAGCTCCTCCGGCGCGAGCTCCTCGAGGGCGCGCCCGGAGACGCCGGCGAGCCGTAGCGCCTGTGCGTTCAGCGCCTGCTCGAACAGCGTCCGGGCAAACCGAGCGTTGCCGAAGCCCTCGCCGCGGCCGGCCGTGTCGAAGATCCGCCTGAGCTCGGCGGCCGCGTCCTCGGCCAACGTGTACTCGTTTGCGGCCGCGAACCGCTCCGTGATCGCTACGAGCTCGTCCGTCGAGTAGTCCGGGAACACGATCTCGCGCGCGAACCGTGAACGAAGGCCCGGATTCGAGTTGAGAAACTGCGCCATCAGGCGCGGGTAGCCCGCGACGATCACGACGAGGCGGTGCCGGTAGTCCTCCATCCGCTTCAGCAGCGTCTCGATCGCCTCCGGCCCGAAGTCCATCCGGTCGATCCCGGCCGGCGCAAGCGCGTACGCCTCGTCGATGAAGAGCACGCCGTCGAGGGCGCGGCGGATAACGCGGTCGGTCTTGATCGCCGTCGTCCCGACGTACTGGCCCACGAGCCCGGCTCGGTCGACCTCGACGAGATGGCCGCGCTTTAGCAGGCCCATCGCCCGGTACATCTCGGCGAGCAGGCGCGCGACCGTCGTCTTGCCGGTACCGGGATTGCCGAGGAACACGAGGTGCTGACTCGTCGCCACTTCCGGGAGCCCGTGCTCGAGCCGGCGCCCCTGTACCTGGAGGAACGCGACGAGTGCCGACACCTGCTCCTTCACGCGTCCGAGCCCGACCAGGGAGTCGAGTTCCGCCTGCAGCTCCTCGAGCCCCTTCTGCTGCTCCGGGCGGCCACGCAGCGAGTCGAGCTGGTCGGCGACCCAGTCCGCAGCGGGCTCGTTGGCGGCGGTCCGGCGGAGCTGGTCGGCGAGCGCCCCGACGGCGCGCCTGAGATCGTCGATCGGATTCGGAGCCAAGGAGGCCGACGCTAGCATGGAGCCGTGCCCACAGAGCCGCTGCGAAGCCTGCTGGAGCAGGCGTTTCCGGAGGCCGCGGAGGTCTCGGTCGTCGACCGCACGGGCGGCGGCGACCACTTCCAGGTGACCGTGGCCAGCCCGCGTTTCGCGGGGCTCTCCCTCGTCGAGCAGCACCGCCTCGTCTACAACGCGCTGGCGGCGCCCCTCGCCGACGGCACCATCCACGAGCTTCGGATCAAGACGAAAGGGACCGAATGAGCGAGCTTCGCGACCAGCTGCAGGGGATCATCGAATCCGAGGACGTCGTCCTCTTCATGAAGGGGACGCCGGGGTTCGTCATGTGCGGGAACTCGCAGCGCGCGCTCCAGGCCCTGCGCGAAGCGGGCGCGCCGATCACGGCCGTCGACATCCTTCCCGACCCCAGCATCCGCCAGGAGCTCTCGGCGCTGTCGGGCTGGCCGACGATCCCGCAGGTCTTCGTCAAGGGCCAGCTGATCGGCGGAGCCGACATCGTCGAGGAGCTGGCCGAAAGCGGCGAGCTCGCGGAGAAGCTTCGCTCGGCGCTCGGCGACGAGTATCGGGACACGGCTGCGGAGCGCGTGGTCGTCGCAACGGCCTAGCCGCGGTTTCGAGACATTCGAGCGTCCCGATCGGTCGGTTCAGACGGACACGCGGGCCAAGCCCGCGCGTCCTCATGTCGGCGCCGCAAGCGTCGCCTTGGACATTCCCTCGCAGGAGTGATGCGCGTCCGGAAGGGCGCGCCGATAGTGGGTGAGAACGGTACTCCGAAACGGGGATCCCGCCTCCACGAACTGCGGCATGGAAGGACTGGAATCTGCGGCCATGAGCCAACTCTTCTCCCACACCGCGACCGCCTCTGCTCAGCCGCTCGGCATCGCCGAGCCGCCCCTGAGCCCGCCGGTCGCAAGCGCTCCTCAGCTTCAGCACTCAGAGCCGGTGACCATTGCGCCTCCGGTCGTCGACGAGCACGAGCCGGCTCCTCCTCAGCGCCCGCCGCTGTCGAAGGATGACGTCGCCAAGCTGCCGATTCAGGCGCTGCTCGTGCGCGGCGGTCACCTGACTCTCGACCAGCTCGCCGAGGCGCTGCGCGAGAGCGTCCCGACCGGAAAGCCGGTCGAGGAGATCGCGGTCGAGCGCGGCTGGGTCAGCGCGGAAGTACTCGCAGAGCTCCGCGCCCTCAAAGCCCAGGCCACGGGCGAGCCCGTCGTGCCCACGCCGGCGCCTGAACCGATCGTCGCGGAACCAGCTCCAGTGGTCGAGATTCCGGAGCCGGTTGTCGCGGAGGCGCCCGCGGCCGTCGTCGAGGCTCCCGCTCCGGCTCCCATGCTCGTCGCGCCGCCGGCGCCCGTCGAGCCGTTCGCCGTAGCCGACCCGGCGCCCGCGCCGATTACCTTCGAGACGACGGAGCCCGAGGTCGAGGTCGAGCGCGAGGTCCGCATCGTGTTGTGCCTGACCGGCGGCGAGCAGGTGCTCGTCGAGACCCTTCCCGAGCACGAGGCGGAGGCGAGGGCACGTGAGCTCGTCCGCGAGCTCGTCCGCCCCGAGCCGGGCGTGTGGCCGTTTTACGGCGGCCGCTTCGTCAGGCCCGAGGCGATCGACTCGATCGCGCTGCTCGAGAGCTAGCGGCCCACGGCCAACAGGGCGAGTAGCTCCCAGAGCACGTTCGCGCCCGCGAGCGCCGTAACCTGCCCCGGACCGTCGTAGGGCGGCGCGACCTCGACGACGTCGCAGCCTGCGAGCCGAATCCCGCGCAGAGCCCGGAGGAAGTCGACGGCCTCCCGCGTGCTGAAGCCCGCGATTTCGGGCGTGCCGGTACCGGGCGCGAACGCCGGATCGAGAAAGTCGACGTCGAACGAGACGAACACGGGCCGCTCGCCGACGCGCTCGTGAACGGCAGCGGCGAACCCGTCTGCCCCGAGTTCGCGTAGCTCGCGACTCTCGACGACGCGGAAACCGAGCCGGCGCGCTCCGTCGAGATCCGACGAGCCGTACAGCGAGCCCCGGATGCCCGCCTGGAGCGAGGCGCCCGGATCCACCGCGCGCTCCTCCACGGCCCGCTTGAACGTCGTCCCGTGGAAGAACCGCTGGCCGAAGTACTCGTCCCACGTGTCGGTGTGCGCGTCGAACTGAATCACGGCGAGCGGACCGTGCGCCCGCGAGAGAACGCGGAGCTCGGCCAGGGTGATCGAGTGGTCGCCGCCCATCGCGAGCGGGACGACGCCGGCGTCGACGATCGGCTCGAGCGCCTCTTCGACCCGCCGGTACGTCCCCTCGGTGTCGCCGGGCGCCACGGGCAGGTCGCCGTAATCGACCACGGACAGTGCCTCGAAGAGCTCGATCCCGAACCCGGTGTGAAAGGGACGCAGAAGCGCCGATGCCGAACGGATGGCCTCGGGGCCGAAGCGGGCACCGGTCCGGAACGTCGTGCCGGTGTCGAACGGGATCCCAACCGCGGCGGCGTCGACACCGGCGAGATCGGTCGTGTGGGGCAGACGCGCGAACGTCCGGATGCCGGCGAAGCGGGGAATGACCTGCGCGTCCAGCGGCCGGTGCCGTGGGGCGGCCACGGGGCGAACGATATCCCGGGCGGCTAGGCTCTCCGGCAGAGGCGACGAAGGGAGGTCACGCATGAGTCGGTGGACACGCGCGTGGGCCGCGCTCCTGCTCGTCTGCCTGCTCGCCGTGGCGGCAGCGGCATGCGGCGGCGGTGGTGAAGAGGGGAAGAACGCGGCCGCGGGGCCGACGAAGGTCCGGTTGGCCTTCTCCACGTGGAACGGCTACATGGCGCTCGTCGTCGGCGTGAAGGAGGGCCTCTTCCGCAAGCACGGCGCCGATGTCTCCTACACGCTGATCGAGGACCCCGTCCAGCGCTTCAACGCGTTCAAGGCGGGCCGGCTGGACGCAATCGCTTCGACCACGGACACCTTCTCGCGTACGAACGCGAAGGGCATCCACTCGAAGATGGTGCTCGGCCTCGACGCATCCGTCGGCGGCGACGGGATCGTCGCGGAGAAGAACATCAGCACGGTCGACCAGTTGAAGGGACAGCGGGTCGCGGTCAGCTCCGGCTCGACGAGCCAGTGGTTCCTCGCTTACGTCCTCGACCAGCACGGGCTCTCGCTCGACGACGTCAAGCAGATCGACATGACCGCGGGAGATGCCGGCGCGGCCTTCGCGGCCGCACGTGTGCCGGTCGCGGTGACGTGGCAGCCGTGGCTGTCGCGCGCCGAGAAGAACCCGAATGGGAAGGTGCTCGTCTCGACGAAGCAGTACCCGGACATCATCACCGACCAGGTGGCGTTCCAGCCGGACTTCATCGACCAGCACCCGGAGGCGGTGCGTGGATTCGTCGAGGGGTATGCGGACGCGATCGACTTCATCAAGACGAACAAGGCGAAGGCGTACGCCGATGTAGCGGACTACCTGAAGCAGAAGCCCGCCGACATCGAGGCGATCATGAAGGAAGTTCCGCTCTGGACGCTCGAGGAGAACCGGAAGTTCTACGGGACGAAGGACAAGCCGGGGCCTCTGTACGACATCTTCCGCAAGTCGTCGGACTTCTGGAAGTCGATCGGCGAGATCGACACGACGGCCAATCCGAACGACGCGATTGACCCGACGTTCGTCAACGAGGTCACCGAATAACGGCGGCGGCGGGGCCGAGCCCCGCCGCGCCGGCTTCGTCGATCGCTACCTGACACCGAAGGAGCCGATCCCGCGCACGGCGGTGACCACGCTCGCGGTCGGCGGCGTCGCAGTCGTGGTCGCGCTCTGGTCGCTGCTCTCGTACACGCACGCCGTCGAGCCGTTCTTCCTCCCGAGCCCTTCCACGGTCGCCGCAAGCGGTTACGACCTCTTCGCGCACCACGACTTCGCCGCCGACGTCTGGGCGAGCACGGTCCGGATCTTGCTCGGCTTCGTCATCTCGGCCGTGATCGGGGTTCCGCTCGGCATTGCGATCGGCTCGTTCCGCGCCGTCCAGGCCTTCTTCGAGCCGGTGATCGGCGCCGTCCGCTACATGCCTGCCTCGGCGTTCATCCCGCTGTTGATCATCTGGTTCGGAATCGGCGACCAAGAGAAGGTCGCGGTGATCTTCATCGGGGTCTTCTTTCCGCTGACGCTGTTGATCGCCGACGTCTCGGCCAACGTCGCCAAAGAGCTGATCCACATCGCCTACACGCTCGGAGCCTCGCGCGCTCAGGTCTTCTTCCGGGTGCTCCTGCCCGCGTGCATGCCGGGCGTGCTCGACAACCTCCGGATCGGAATGGGCTGGGCGTGGACGTACCTGATCGTCGCCGAGCTCGTCGCCGCCGAGCGTGGCATCGGGCACGTGATTCTGCAGTCGAGCCGCTTTCTCGAGACCGACCAGATCATCGCGGGGATCATCACGATCGGGCTGCTCGGCCTTGCGTTCGACGCCTTCTTCCGTTGGCTCTACCGAGTGCTCTTCCCGTACGCAGAGCGGGTGTCGCGATGAGTGCGATCACCGTGTCCGACGTCTCGATGCGCTTCCGCACGCGGCGCGGCGAAGTGAAGGCGCTCGAGGACGTCTCGCTGGAGATTCCCGACGGACAGTTCGCCTGCATCGTCGGCGCATCGGGCTGCGGCAAGTCGACGTTGCTCCGGATCATGGCTGGCTTGATCCGGCCGAGCGCGGGCCTCGTCGCGGTCGACGGCAAGCCGATCGACGGACCCGGCGCCGACCGCGGGATGGTCTTCCAGACCTACACGCTCTACCCGTGGCTCAAGGTGCGCGAGAACGTCGAGTTCGGCCCCAAGCTGAACGGGCTCGAACGAGCCGAGCGACGGCAGATCTCGACCAGGCTTCTGCGCGAGATGGGTCTCGAGGAGTTCGCGCGCGCCTACCCGAGAGAGCTCTCGGGCGGGATGCAGCAACGCGTCGCAATCGCGCGGGCGCTTGCGAACGAGCCGCAGGTGCTGCTGATGGACGAACCGTTCGGTGCGCTCGACGCTCTCACTCGCGCGTCGGCCCAGCGCTTCCTGACCGAGGTCTGGGAGCATCACAAGCGGACGATCGCCTTCGTCACGCACGACATCGACGAGGCGATCTTCCTCGGCGACACGGTCTACGTCATGACTCCTCGACCCGGGAGAATCCGCGAGGTCATCGAGGTCGACCTTCCGCGTCCGCGGTCGCTCGAAGACACCGCGGGCGAGAGCTTCGGCGAGCTCAAGCGGCGCATCCTCTCGCTGATCTTCGAGAGCGAGTCCGCAGTGGCGACGCCGTGACCACGACGCAAGCCACAGCCGGGCCGCTCGTCGTCGACGACGACGCGATCGCCGCGCTGCGGGGCGCGCTCGAGGCCGCCGACTTCACCGTCGAGCGCACCGAGGCCGCGCTCGACGTGCATACGCTCTCGATCGGCCCGAGCGCAACGGCGCTCCACCTGCGGCGGCTCGCCGGTGACGACGCGTTCGAGGTCGTCGCGAGGCTGTTCCTCCTCGGCGCGGCGGTCGACCGGAGCCGGGCCGCCGACGTGCTGGCCCCGGTCGCACTCGAGCGGCTCGCGGAGCTCGGCCTCGTGGAGCTCCACGCCGCCGAAGTGCGAGCGCGGGTCCGGCTACTCCCGCACGGCGACTACTACCTGGCCGCCGACCTCGCTCCGGACGAGCCCGACTACGTCCCCGGAATCCACGCCCCCTCCGTCACCCTGGCGAAGCTCGCCCTCCGCCGTCCCGTGGAACGCACGCTCGACCTCGGCACCGGCTGCGGGATCCAGGGGCTCCTCGCGGCCAAGCACAGCGACCGCGTCGTCGCGACAGACGTCAATCCGCGCGCGCTCAACTTCGCCGCCTTCAACGCCCGCCTGAACACCGTCGACAACGTCGAGCTCCGCCAGGGGGACACGTTCGAACCCGTCACCGGCGAGCAGTTCGACCTGATCGTCTCGAACCCGCCGTACGTGATCTCGCCGGATGCCGACTACGCCTACCGCGACAGCGGCCTTCCGGCCGACAGCCTCTGCCGGGCGATCGTCGAGCGCGTGCCCGAGTTCCTCACGGACGGCGGCTTCGCGCACCTCCTCGTCAGCTGGGTCCACGACCCGGAGGGAGACTGGACGGCGCCGCTGCGCGAGTGGGTCGACGGCCGTGGCTGCGACGCGTGGCTGATGCACTACAAGACGGAGGACCCCCTCACGCATGCGGCCAACTGGCTTTCGCCGCTCGCCGAGGAGGACCTTGCGCGCTACGAGGAAAGCCTCGACCGGTGGCTGGCCTACCTGCGCGAGCTCGGGATCGAGGCGATCGGCTACGGCGCGATCGTCCTCCGCCGGCGCGACGGCGAGAGCTGGATCCACGCGGACGAGGCGCCGTGGGGCCGCCTGCAGCCCGCGTCCGACCACACGCTCAGGGTCTTCGCCGCCCAGGACCTGCTCGCCGGGTTCCGCGACGACTTGGAGCTGCTAGAGGAGCGTCTCGCGCTCGTCGACAGGCACCGCCTCGTCCAGGACCTCACGGCCGGCGACGGCGCCTTCACCGTCGAGGCGCAGAAGCTCGTGCTCGACGAGGGCATGGCGTTCGAGGTCGGGCTCGACCGATACACGGCGGCGCTGCTGCCGCACTTCGAGCGCGGCCGGACGCTGCGGGAGGTGCTCGAGCTCGCCGCCGACAGCCTCGCGCTCGAGGCGGAGGAGCGCGAGCGCTACGCCGCCGCCGCTCCGCCGGTCGTCCGACGCCTCCTCGAGCTCGGCTTCCTCGAGCGTAGAGCGGCACCGGTTGGGGTTCAGCGTGTCGACCGGTCAGTTCAGACGGACGCGCGGATCAACCGCGCGTCCTGACTGTCGGCGCCGACAAGCGGCGCCTTAGATGGACTTGTTCTGCTTGACGTCCCAGCCGGCCTTGATCGGCGGCGCCAGTGACCCGTCGGCCTTCTGGGGACGGTACTCGACCTCGATCCGGCCGAAGTTGAACGAGACCTGATCCATCGGCAGCAGGTCGCCGTGTGCCGACCCGCCGGTCTGGTACGAGGAGACGAGCAGGTCGCTGAACTTGTAGATCAGGAACTCCTGCTGGCCTTTCCCGGCCTTGCGGGCAACGAGCGTCGCCAGCTTGATGTGCTGCCCGCTCGCGCAGGCGAGGAAGAGCTTCGGCGAGGCCTGGTCGAGACGCTTGACGAAGTGGAAGTCCTGCATCTGGACCTTGCCGGCGGCGCCGCCGCCGGGGCCGACGACTCCCGACTGGGTCTCGCCCCAGCTGAACGACTCGAGCTCGATCTCGTTCTTGTGCTTGGCGTCCTGGCTCTCGCCCTGGATGCCTTCGATCTTGAGGAAGTAGTCGACCTGGGCCAAACCCACCTCCTTAGCCGGGGGAGGGACTGCCGCAGGAACGGCCGACGATACCACGCTGTTGACGGGCCGCGACCTGGCTACTGCGTCTCGCGGCAGACCTCGAGGCCGAGCAGATGTGCTGCCCGGTCCGCCTGCCGGGCCGCCACCTCGGCGTTCCCGGCCGCCCGCGTCGCGGCCTCCTCGTCACGGCGCTCGAGTGCGCGGCGATACGCCTTCGTCGCCGCGAGCACGCTGTGTGAAGCCGTGACCAGCTTGCCGAACTGCGCCTCCTGGGCGGAAGTCGGATAGAGCGCCTCGAGCTGGACGAGCGCCGCCGACTGGAGAGCGGCGGCACGGTCGATCCGCTTGAGGAAGCGCGCACGGGTCGACGCGCGCGGCAGGTGCGCGAGCCGGTCGCGCCGCTGCGTGCAGATCGCGCGGGCCGCACGCATGAAGTCGGCCCGCTGCTTGTTGCCCGGTACCTGCACCTTCACCTCCCCGCCGGAGCAGCCGGCGGCGAGCAGGACGACGAGCGCGAGCAGGGCGGCACTGCGCGGCATAGGACCGAGATCGGCGCACGTCCCACCGGTCACGTCACCCGAACGGGGTATCCACCGCCCGAGCCCAAGTGCCGAAGCTATAATCGTTAACGTGGTTAACGATCTCGACGTCGCGAACCGACTCCGCCCGGTGCTCCTCAAGCTGAACCGCGAGCTCAGGCGGGAGCTTCGCGACCTCGGCGTCACCGGCGGGCAGGCTTCGCTGCTCCATTCGATCCACACCGCGCCGGGAATCGGCCTCGGCAAGCTCGCAGCCCAGGAAGGCGTGTCTGCCGCGGCCATGACCCGTCACGTCGACCGCCTCGAGCGGGCGGGTCTCGTCACGCGTACGCGCTCCGGAGACGATCGCCGCCGCGTCGGCCTTAGGGTCACGCCGGACGGGATCCGGGTGCTGCGAGCCGTCAGGTCGCGGCGAACCGCCTGGCTCGCTCAACGACTCAAGCGATTGAGCCCGACGGAGCTCGCGTCGATCGAAAGGGCCGTAGATCCGATGACCAGGCTGTTGGAGGCGGCGTGACGGCCGCCATCCTCGCGCTCCACTCGCGCACCTTCCTCAGCCTCCGCAAGCACCGCAACTACCGGCTCTTCTTCGCGGGCCAGGTCATCTCCGTCACCGGGACGTGGATGCAAAACATCGCGCTCGCGTGGTTCGTCGTCGAACTCACGCATTCACCGGTCGCGGTCGGCGTGCTCGCTTTCTGCCGCTTCCTGCCGTTCACGCTGTTCGGCTTGTTCGCCGGCGTCGTCGCGGACCGCTTCGACAACCGACGGCAGGTGATGGCGACGCAGACCTTCGCGATGGTCGTCTCGATCGCCCTCGCCGCGCTCGCCTTCTCCGGCTCGGCCGCGCTCTGGCAGGTCTACGTCCTCGCAGCCCTCTCCGGCACGGCGCTCGTCTTCGACGCCCCGGGGCGCCACTCGCTCACGTACCAGATGGTCGGGCGGGACGAGCTGCCGAACGCGATCGCGCTCAACTCGAGCCTCTTCAATGCCTCGCGGATCATCGGTCCGTCGGTCGCCGGTGTGCTGATCGCCGCGGTCGGCGTCGGCGCGTGCTTTGCGATCAACGCCCTGACGTTCCTCGCGGTGCTCACCGGGCTCGCGCTGATGCGGCCGCACGAGCTCTTCCCGGTCGACCGCGGCGGGCGACGGCCGACGTACCTCGGCGGCGTGCGCGAAGGGCTCGCGTACGTGCGGCGGACGCCGCAGGCCAGGCTCGTGCTCGCGCTCGTGACCGTCGTCAGCACGGTCGGGTTCAACTTCCACGTGATCCTGCCGGTGCTCGCGAAGCACACGCTCCACGCCGGGCCGGAGACGTTCGGAATCCTGTCCGCGAGCTTCGGCGCGGGGGCGCTGGTGGGCGCGCTGATGGCCGCGGCCCTCGGCCGCGCGAGCTGGAAGGTGCTGCTCGCCGGCACCGGCGGGTTCAGCCTGCTCCTGCTCGCGCTGGCGCCGCAGCAGTCGGTCGTCGCCTGTGCAGTCCTGCTGCTCGCGACGGGCGCCTGCTTCACGCTGTGGACGGCGAACAGCCAGTCGATCCTGCAGCTGTCGAGCCCGGACGCCCTGCGCGGCCGGGTGCTCGGCCTCTACCTGTTCGCGTTCAACGGCCTCGCGCCGCTCGGAAGCCTCTTCTCGGGCTGGCTGTGCGACGTCGGCGGCACCCAGCTGGCGCTCTCGGTCGCCGGCGCCGCGGCGCTCGTCATGACGGCGGCGGCCTTCCGCGAGCGCAACCGCCGGCCGGTGCCGGTTCGCACAGTCGTCGAGGAAGAGGAGCGCCTCGCGGCCTGATTTCCAGGCGTTTTACAAGCGTCTGACACGCGCCGCACCATCTCCACACCGCCGTCGCGCACAATTCGGTTCGATGCGCAGACGCTGGCTTTTCGCCCTCGGCGGCGTCGCGGCGCTCCTCGCCGTCAATGCCGTACTGCTCCTCGCCGGGTCGGGCCTCGCGCTCCCCTCGTCGCTTGCGAACTACTTCCTCGGCCCGAAGATGGTGCGCGCCGAGGTCGTCCTGATGGAGGGGAGCACCCTCCACGATTACCGGATGGATCAGGGCCGGGTGCGCGGCGTCGGGCCGAGCTCGATCACGCTCCGCGAGCGCGACGGGACGAATGTGAACATCCCGGTCGCATTCGGCGCCCAGGTCCGGATCAACGGGAAGCCGGCGACCCTCTCGGCGGTCAAGCGCGGCATGTGGGCCGTCACGATCCGCGACCGCGATGCGCCCGCCGACCGCGTGATCGTTACCGTGCGGCGATGACGAGCGCGCCCGAGCTCGCCTGGGGCCCGACCGTTCTCCTGGTCGAGGACGAGCAGTCGATCGGCAAGCTCGTGCAGACGTACCTCTCGAAGCACGGCTACCGCGTCCTCTGGGTACGGACCGGCGAGGAGGCGCTCACGGAGGTGAGCCGGCACCCGGTGCGAATGGTGGTGCTCGACCTCGGCTTGCCGGGAATGGACGGCTTCGACGTCTGCCGGAGGCTTCGCTCAGTCTCGACCGTGCCGATCGTGATGATGACGGCGCGCGACGAGGAGGTCGACCGCGTCGCCGGGCTCGAGCTCGGCGCCGACGACTACATCACGAAGCCGTTCTCGCCGCGTGAGCTCGCGGCCCGGATCAAGGCCGTGCTGCGCCGCACCGAGGACCGCCTGGAGCGCGACGTGCTGACGCTCGGCGACGTCGAGCTCCACCGCGAGTCGCGGGAGGTGCTCGTGGACGGCGAGCCCGTCCCGGTGACGGCGAAGGAGTTCGACCTGCTCGCGTTCCTGCTCGAGCATCCGGGCATCGCCTTCTCGCGCGAGCAGCTGCTCGACCGGGTCTGGGGCTTCACCTACGTCGCCGGGACGCGCACCGTCGACACGCACGTCGCTTCCGTGCGGCGGAAGCTGGATCGCCCAGACCTGGTTCGGACCGTACGCGGGTTCGGGTACAAAGCCGCAGCGAAATGAACTCACTCCGCGCGCGGCTGCTCCTTGCGATCGGCCTGATCGTGCTGCTCTCGGTCGGGCTCACGCTCGCCATCGGCATGGTGCTGACGCGTCGCGAGGTCGAGCGCGCGTCGCTGCGCGGGCTCGCGCACCAGGCCGATCTGATCGCGGGCCGGGAGCGCGAGGCGCTCGTCCCGCT
>JBKOXJ010000122.1:0-5141 GCA_046724905.1 Actinomycetota bacterium
GCGAAGTACCGCCGCATCTCCTCGCCGCTCGCGAACCCGTAGCGCTCGAGCAGCCAGCGGTGGAGCTCGCGCTGCATCCCGGCCGATCCGAAGGAGTCGCGCTTTGTCCACTTGTACGCGAAGCTCGCACCCGTCTGTTCCTGCCCCGCGTCGTCGGGCGCCGCGAATCGCGGGATTCCCTCGGTGACCGGGTAACTGCGCCCGCTGTCTCCGCAGAGCTTTCCGGCCACGACCTCTTCGCCCTCGCGCCGCTCCTCGTCCAGAGTGAGCGGCTGAGCGTCGACGGGGTCGGCGAGGAGCTCGAGCAGCGAGCGCTTCACCGCGCGGCAGAGCGCTCGCGCTGGTCCTGGCGTCGCCACTCGACGACGCTCCGCAGACCGTCCTCGAGCGGGACGCGCGCGCGGAACCCGGTGAGCTGCTCGGCCTTCTCGGTGCTCCCGACGCGATGTGTGACGAACATCTGCTCGCCGGGGCGGAACTCCGGCTCGAGGTCGGAGCCGGTCAGCTCGAGCAGCATCTCGACGAGCTCGCGGATCGTCGTCTTGCGGCCGACGCCGACGTTCAGCGGCTCGTCGCTCGCCTCGCTCTGGAGCGCGAGAACGTTCGCCCGCGCGACGTCGTCCACGTGCACGAAGTCATAGGCCTGTGTGCCGTCGCCGAAGATCACGGGCGGCAGACCCTGGTCGATCCGGTCGAGCACCTTCATGATCACGCTCACGTAGGTGCCCAGGTAGTCCATCCGCGGGCCGTAGACGTTCATGTAGCGCAGGCCGACCCAGTCGAGGCCGTGCTGCTCGTGGAAGGCGCGGAAGAACTGCTCGCCGGCGATCTTGGTCGCGCCGTACATCGTCCGGTTCACGAACGGATGCTCCTCGGTCATCGGCGTCTCGACGGCGTCTCCGTAGACCGACGCAGAAGACGAGTAGACGACCTTCCGAACGCCGGCCGCCTGCGCCGCCTCGATGACGTTGTAGGTGCCGACGACGTTGACCTCGAGCGCCGCCCGCGGCTCGTGGACGCACTCCTGGAGCCAGAGCGCGGCGAGGTGGAAGAGGTAATTGCAGCCGTCGGCGAGCTCACGCAGGAGCGCGGGGTCGGTGATGCTCCCCTCGACGAGGCGCAGCCGCTCGTCCTCGAGCGCCGCCTCCAGGTTGCGGCGGCTGCCGCGGACGAGGTTGTCGAGCACGACGACCTCCGCGACGGGCTCCTGCAGGAGCTGCTCGACGAGGTGGGAGCCGATGAACCCGGCGCCGCCTGTCACGAGGACGCGAGAGCCTGCGAGGTCGGGCACGGCCGCGACCCTAGCAGCCGTCACAGACCCCAAGCCGCGGCGAGAGCCGCGGTCTGGCGCTCGGCGTTGAACCGCTCCACGGCGGCGGTCCTGGCGGCGTTACGCAGTCGCTCGAGACGCTCGCGGTCGGCCGAGAGCTCCTCGAGCACGGCCGCGAGTGCCTCGGGGCGGGCGGGCTCGAAGGTGACGCCGACGCCGTTGACGAGGTCGACCAGCCCAGGGAGGTTGGGCGCGGCTACGGCCAGACCGGCCATCAGGTACTCGAACAGCTTGTTCGGCGCCGAGAGCTCGCTGTTGCGGGTGACCGGACGGTCGAAGATCAGGCCGACGTCGAACCCGCGCAGCCCGGCCACGAGCTCCGTCGGCGGCACCGGCTCTGCCACGTGCACGCGCTCGGTCAGGCCGAGCCGCTCGACGTCGGCGCGCACGACTTCCGGCGGCATGCGCACGACGCGAATCGTGAAGTGGACATGCGGTGCCAGCCGCGCCGCCTCGACGAGGTCACCGAGCGGACGGCCGGAGCCGAAGGCGCCCTGGTAGATCGCCCGCAACGGCCCGTCGCCCGGCGGCGCAGGCTCGTCCTCGACCAGCTCGGGTGCGTTCAGGACGACCAGCGGCCGCGCTCGGAGCCGCAGGCGTTCCGTGAGCTCGCCCGCCAGCGGATCGCTCACCGTCACGACGGCATCGGCGCGGCGCGCGAAGAACCGCTCGAGGGCCGAGATGGCCGCGCGGTAGAGCCGCGGCGGGTCGGGTTCGAAGTCGGAGTAGAGCTCGTGGGCGTCGTAGACGAGCCGCGCACGGCGCGCGAGCAAGGTGCCGGCCGGGAGGGTCGCCAGGTCGTTCGCATGGACGACGTCGACGTCGCCGACCGCCCGTCCGGCCCGCCAGAGGCGCAGTGTCCGCAGGAGCAGCCGCCCGAGTCGATACAGGCCTCGCAGCTCGCGCGTCAGGCGCCGTTCGCTCCCCTCCGCGGCCAGCTCCCAGGCGCCGCTCGTGCGCCCCGCGCGTCCCACGCGAACGATGCGCACTCCCGGCAGCGGTACGGGCTCCTCGCCCGAGATGCGCCCGCAGAGACCGACGACCTCGAACCCGCGGGCCTGCGCCGCCGCTGCGGCCCTGCGCGCACGCGGGTCCCGGCTCAGCTCGGCCGGCGTCAGCAGCAGCATCCGCATCTCAGCTGCCGGGCTTGACCGCGACGGCGCCGAGCTGGTGGCCGAGCCGCCGCAGGATCGGGTCCTTGAGCCGGTTCGGGATCCGCTCCGTGATCGGCAGGCGGATCCTGCGCGGGAGCGGGAGCAGCTCGGCGTCCTGGCCGTACGGCTGGATCCGGATGTCGACGAGACCGGCGGCCTCGAGCTTGCGGCGCAGCTCGTCGACGGTGAAGTGTCGCGCGATCAGCCCCTCGGTCTCGCCGGCCCGAGCCCCCTCGAAGTGGAGCCCGAGCCGTCGTGCGAGCGGGAGGAAGCGCTGGAAGGCGCGGTAGACGAGGAAGAAGAGGGAGCGCCGGTGGTAGACCATCAGGACGACCCGTCCGCCCGGCCGGCAGACGCGCACGAGCTCGGCTAGCGCGCGGTCCATGTCGCTCGTGTGGTGGATCACGCCCCACGAAAAAACGAGGTCGAACGAGGCGTTCTCGAACGGCAGGTTCTCGCCGTCCGCTTCGAGCACCCGGCCGTCGAGCCCGAACGCCTCGAGGCGAGCGCTCGTCGTCTGGACTGCCCACCGCGTCAGGTCGACCGCCGTCACGTTCGCGCCGGCTTCGGCGAAGAGCTGGACGGCGATCCCGCTGCCGCAGCCGACCTCGAGGACGTCGCGTCCGCGCAGCGAGGCGAAGTCGACGAAGAGCGAGAACGGGACGCCGCTCGCATCCGCCGTCAGCCGCATGTAGCGCGGATGGAAGATGCGCGCGTCGAGCTCGCGAAAGAACTCGGGCGTCCCCGGATCGTGCTCGATCGGCCAGTCGACGTCGTACGACATCGGGTTCCGGCTCCACCATTCGCGGACCTGCTGCTGGGTCGTCACGGCGGCGGAGGCTACCCGGCGTCCAGGAAGCGCCGGGCCCAGAGCTCGAGGTTGAGCGCGCGCCAGAGCTCGAAGCCGGCCTCCAGCTCGCCGCGGCGGTGCTGCTCGAGGCGAGTTCGGGCGGCCTCTGAATCCACAAAGCCGCGGTTGCGGAAGGAGTCCGCGGCGAAGACGTCGGCAGCGAGGTCGCCGAGAGCTCCGCGGAGGAAGCGCCCTTCCGGCGTGACGAACCCGAGCTTGTCGACGCGGTCCCGGACTTTGGGCGGAAGCAGGTCGCCGAGTGCGCGGCGCAGCACCGCCTTCGTGCGGCCCCGCTCGATCAGCTCGCGCGCCTGGAGCGAGAAGAGCAGCTCGACGAGGCGGTAGTCGAGGAACGGCACGCGCGCCTCGAGCGAGTGCGCCATCGAGTTGCGGTCCTCGTAACGGAGCAGCTCGGGCAGGCCGCGTGAAGTGAGGATCAGGTGGAGCTGGCGGCGGAGGCGGTCGCGGTACGGGGCTCCGTCCGGGGCGGCGGTGGGGCCGAGGCCGCGCAGGTCCGAGTGGACGAGAGCGCCGCCGCCCTTGACGCGGGCCCGCGCTAGCCGCCTGACGCGCTCAGGCAGCAGGGGCCGTGCGAGCTCGGCGGCCGCGGAGACTGCGCCGACGCCGTGGAGCGACCGGTACGCGCCGACCTCGCGTCGCAGCTCGCCGAGTCGCCCCTGGAGCAGCAGATCAGCGAAGAGCGGCCCGAAGTAGCCGTGGTAGCCGGCGAGGATCTCGTCCGCGCCCTGCCCGTCGAGCATCACCTTCAGGCCGGCGCGCTTCGCCTTGCGCATCACGAACCACTGAGCCGCCACGCTCGTCGAGCCGAACGGCTCCTCCTGGGCTTCGACGATTGCGGGGAGCGCCTCGACGAGCTCCGCGTCGGTGAAGGAAATCCAGTGCGCGTCGGCTCGGGTCTGCTCGACGACGGCCTCGGCGAACGGGCGCTCGTCGAAGCCACGGTCCTCGAAGAAGACGGTGAACGTGCGCTGGAGCTCGCCGACGGGCTTGGCGTTCTCGGCCTCAGTCTGGAGCAGGTGGTCGACGGCGCACGCGATTGCGGAGGAGTCGATCCCGCCCGAGAGGCACGTGCCGATGGGCACGTCGCTCCGCAGCCGGAGCCGGATCGCGTCGAGGAAGAGCTCGCGGACGAGGGGCGCCGCGTCGCCGCCCGGTGGGTCGCGAGGTTCGAGCCGCCAGTGGCGCTCGAGCCGCAGCCCGCGCTCGTCGAAGGTGAGCGAGTGCGCCGGCGGGAGCTTCGAGATGCCGGCGAAAAACGTCTCGTTGGTGTGGTCGAGCCAGCCCTGCTCTACGTAGTCTCGGACGGCGCGCTGATTCGGCGCCAGCCGCGTCGCTGGGTCCTCGCGAAAGGCCTTCAGCTCGCTCGCGAAGACGAACCGCTCTCCGTCGAGCCGGTAGTAGAGCGGCTTCACGCCGAAGCGGTCGCGCGAGCAGAAGAGGCTGCGCCGGCGGCCGTCCCAGAGCGCGAAGGCCCACATGCCGTTGAAGCGCTCGACGCACCGCTCGCCCCACTCCTCGTAGGCGCGGAGGATCACCTCGGTGTCGGTGGCGCTGCGGAAGCGGTGTCCCTTCGCCTCGAGCTCCGTGCGCAGCTCCCGGTAGTTGTAGATCTCCCCGTTGTGCAGGAGTTGCAGGCGGCCGTCGTCTGTTGCGAACGGCTGCCGGCCAGCGTCGGAGAGGTCGATGATCGACAGACGCCGGTGGCCGAGCGCGACGCCGTCCTCTGTGTAGGCGCCGCCGCCGTCGGGCCCGCGGTGGTCGAGTGCCCCGGCCATGCGAGCAACGG
>JBKOXJ010000164.1:0-11441 GCA_046724905.1 Actinomycetota bacterium
GCCGTCCTCTTCATGCGGGCAACTCGAGAAGGGAAGTGAGACTCCGGATCTGCTGATCGCGTCCGACCTCCCGCTCCAGGGTTCGTCGCGGACACAGACGATCCAGATCGTCGGGGCGATCCGCTTCCTGCTCAAGCAGAACAACTTCAAGGCGGGGAAGTACAACCTCGCCTACCAGTCCTGTGACGACTCGACTGCCCAGGCAGGCAAGTGGGATTCCGGTAAGTGCAGCCAGAACGCGAACAACTACGCGCAGAACTCGAAGCTGATCGCCGTGATCGGCACGTTCAACTCGGGCTGTGCCGCGATCGAGATCCCGGTACTGAACCAGGCGGCCGGCGGTGCGATTCCGATCCTCTCGCCGGCGAACACGTTCGTCTGCCTCACCGAGGGGGGACCCGGCTGCGACAAGACCGAGCCGGACAAGTACTACCCCAACGGGACGCGCAACTACGCACGGGTCGTGGCGCACGACGCCTATCAGGGCGCGGTTGACGCCGAGTTCGCGAAGTCGCAAGGCATCAAGAGCGTCTACGTGCTCAACGACAAGGAGGCGTACGGCCTCGGGGTGGCGACGAACTTCAAGAACGCAGCTCAGCACCTGGGCATCAAGATCGCGGGCTTCGCAGCCTGGGATCCGAAGGCCTCGAGCTACGAGGGCCTGATGCGCAAGATCGGCACCACCGGGGCGGACGCGATCTTCCTCGGCGGACTGATCTGCGAGAACGGCGCCAAGGTGATCAAGGACAAGGTGTCGGTGCTCGGGCCGAACGACGGCAAGGTCAAGCTGATCGCTCCCGACGGCTTCACGACGCAGGCCACGATTGACGAGTCCGGCGCCAAGAACGCGAACGGGATGTTCATGAGCGTGGCCGGCGTGCCCATCGACCAGTTCAAGGGCAAGGGCGCGCAGTTCGCGAACTCGTTCAAGTCCACACTGGGCGGCAAGCCGATCGATCCGTACGCGATCTACGGCGCGCAGGCGGCCCAGGTCGTCCTCGACGCGATCGGTGCCTCGGACGGCACGCGCAAGAGCGTCCTGGACAACATCTTCAAGACGGACTTGAAGGACAGCTACCTCGGGACGTTCAAGATCAACAAGAACGGCGATCCGGAAGGAGCCGGCGCGGTCGTCGGCTTCACGATCTACGTCGCGAAGGGCAAGCTGTCGACCTTCAAGACGATGTCGCCGAAGCAGGCCGACGTCCAGGCTGCACGCGGCGCGTAAGAAGGAGTAGCGGCTGGAACTGCGACTGGGGGAGGGCTAGACCCTCCCCCAGCCGTCTGAGAGAGTGAGCGGCTAGATGGCGGCCCCCGCACAGAGGAAGCGGCTCGTCCCGGCGGCGATCTCGGTCCGGATCCCGGCGACCGTGACGGGGGCGATCGGTCTCGTCTTCCTCGCCCTGATCGTTTTCTGGCTGCTGGTCAACTTCCTCAAGGACCCGACCGAGTTCGTCAGCGTCTTCTGGATCGGGCTCACGAACGGCGCCGTCTACGGGCTGATCGCCCTGGGCTACACGCTCGTCTACGGGATCCTTCAGCTGATCAACTTCGCCCACGGCGACGTCTTCGCCCTCGGCGGCTTGGTGGCGTCCAGCGTCATGCTGACGTGGTTCAACATCACCGACACGTCCTCGACGACCACGATCGTCCTCTCGATCGCGGCGGCCCTCCTGGTGGCGATGGCCTTCTCCTCGACGCTGAACGTCGTGATCGAGCTCGTCGCCTACCGGCGGCTGCGGAACGCGCCCAGGCTGGCGCCGCTGATCACGGCCATCGGGATGTCGTTCATCCTCCAGGACATCGGGTTGATCCACTGGGGTGTCGAGTACACCTCGATCCCGAAACTCATTCCGAGCACGCCGGCGTTCTCGATCGGCGGTGTCGACTTCGGGTGGGACAAGCTCAGCGTGCTCCTGCTCACGATCCCGGTGCTGATTGGCCTCACCTGGCTCGTCAGGTCGACACGCCAGGGCCGGGCGATGCGCGCGACCTCGCAGGACATGGAGGCCGCCGCGATGATGGGCATCAACGTCAACCGGACGATCTCGTTCACGTTCGCACTCGCGGGCGGGCTGGCGGGGGCCGGCGGCCTGCTCTACCTGCTCCAGTTCACGACCATCCGTTACGACCAGGGCTTCCAGCTCGGTCTGCTCGCGTTCACCGCGGCGGTGCTCGGCGGGATCGGCAACCTCACAGGCGCGGTGCTGGGCGCGATCCTGATCGGGCTGATCGAGCAGTTCAACGAAGGACTGACCTGGCACGCGCCCGGCAGTGACTGGACGCGCTCGATCATCTTCGGGATCCTGATCGCGATCCTCGTCTTCCGTCCCGAAGGCCTCCTGGGCGAGCAGACACCGGAGGGCGGCTGATGTCAGAGGTTCCTGAGCGCGTCGGCGGGCGCGAGCCGAGCAAGCACCCGGCAGGACAGGAAGCGACCGGCCGCCGTGGCCGGATGCCGCCACAAGTTCGGGACAACTGGAACCGGACGCCGCCCGTGATCCGGAACGCCATGCCCGCAATCGTGGCGCTGGCCCTGGCCGTCCTCTACCCGAGCTTACTCCCGACGCTTCGTGACCTGCCGACGATCGGCGAGTACTTCCCAGCCATCGACGTCGCGGTCGTAATGATCGTCTTCACGATGATGGCCGTCGGGCTGAACATCGTCGTCGGCTATGCGGGCCTGCTCGACCTCGGCTACGTCGCCTTCTACGCGGCCGGCGCGTACACCGCGGCGTGGTTCGCGTCGCAGCAGTTCGAACAGGTCACGTTCCACTTCGGATCGGTGGGACTGAACCCCAGCGTCCCGGGCATCCACCTCTCGGTCTGGCTGATCCTGCCCCTGGCGGGCCTCTTCACGGCACTGGTGGGGATCCTGATCGGGTTGCCGACCCTGCGGCTCCGCGGCGACTACCTCGCCATCGTAACGCTCGGGTTCGGCGAGATCATCCCGCAGTTCGTCCGCAACGGCGACCAGTTCTTCGGCTTCGACCTCACGCACGGCACGTTCGGGATCAGCCCGATCGACGCGCCGGGGTTCGGCAGGGGCCTGAACAGTGCGCTCGGTCTCCCGGTCAACTACCAGCAGTCGCTCGACCGCGCGAAGCTCTTCTACTGGACGGCGCTCTTACTGCTGCTCTTCACCGTCTTCTGCGCCTACCGGTTGCGCGGCTCACGGCTCGGACGCGCGTGGGTCGCGATCCGCGAGGACGAGACCGCGGCGGCGGCGATGGGCGTGCCGCTGATGCGGACGAAGACCTGGGCGTACGCGATCGGCGCGTTTTTCGGCGGGATCGCCGGCGCCTACTACGCGAGCTTCAAGAGCGGCGCGTTCCCGGCGGACTTCTACTTCAACATCTCGGTCTTCATCCTCTGCATGGTCATCCTGGGCGGGATGGGCACGATCTGGGGCCCGATCCTCGGCGGTCTGCTCCTCTCGTGGCTCGACCAGCAGGGGCTCGCGCAGATCGGCAACAACCTCGGGGTCCAGGACGCACCGAAGTACAACTTCGGGATTTACGGGGCGATCATCGTCCTGGTGATGCTGTTCCGCCCGACCGGGCTCGTCGCCGAGCGCCGGCACAAACACGAGCTCGAGGAGGGCGTCCACGACGAGGCCCTCTACGAGGTGTCTCACTGATGGCCGAGGACCTCCTCGCCGCGAGCAGCGTTCGCAAGGAGTTCGGCGGCCTGATCGCCGTCAACGACATCGACTTCACGATTCCGCTCGAGTCGATCGTGAGCCTGATCGGGCCGAACGGGGCAGGCAAGACGACGTTCTTCAACATGCTCACGGGTGTCTACAAGCCGACGTCGGGACAGATCGTCTTCGACGGTCACGACATCACGGGCAGGCCGCCGCACGCGATCACGAAGCTCGGGATCGGGCGGACGTTTCAGAACATCCGGCTGTTCCAGCAAATGACGGCGCTCGAGAACGTCCTCGTCGGCATGCACGCCCGGCTGCACGGCGGGATCGTCCGCTCGGTCTTGCGGACGCCGGGTCTGCGCAGGGAGGAGCGGACCGCGGCGGACAAGGCGCGAGGGCTCCTGCGCTTCAGTGGGCTGCGCGGGCAGGCCGAAGAGGTCGCGCGGAACCTCTCCTACGGCGACCAGCGGCGCCTCGAGGTCGCGCGCGCGCTCGCGACCGAGCCGAGGCTGCTGTTGCTCGACGAGCCGACGGCCGGGATGAACCCGCAAGAGACCGCGGCCTTCATCGACTTCGTGACGAAGCTGCGCAGTGAGCAGGACCTGACGGTGCTCCTGATCGAGCACGACATGAAGGTCGTGATGGGCTGCTCCGACCGCGTGACGGTGCTCGACTACGGCGAGAAGATCGCCGAGGGCACGCCGGAGCAGATCCAGCACGACGAGCGCGTGATCGAGGCGTATCTCGGCAAGGCGGCGACGGCGTGAGCGAATCCGCCCAGCAGCAGGAACAACAGCAGGCCGGCGACGGCCTGATCCTCGAGCTCAAGGACGTCCACACGTTCTACGGCACGATCGAGGCGCTGAAGGGCATCTCGATCCAGGTCCGCGACGGTGAGATCGTGACGCTGATCGGCGCGAACGGCGCCGGCAAGTCGACGACGCTTCGCTCGATCAACGGGCTCAACCATCCGCGCCAGGGGACGATTCACTTCCAGGGGCGCGACATCACGAACGCGCCGCCGCACGCGGTCGTGAAGATGGGGATCGCGCAGTCGCCCGAGGGGCGGCGCCTGTTCCCGCGGATGAGCGTGCTCGAGAACCTGATCATGGGCGGGTTCCAGCGCGACGACCGCAAGGAGATCAGCGAGGATCTCGACCGCGTCTACTCGCTCTTCCCGCGGCTCGCCGAGCGAAAGAACCAGCATGCGGGCACGCTGTCGGGCGGTGAGCAGCAGATGTGCGCGATCGGGCGGGCGCTGATGGCGCGGCCGAAGCTGCTGATGCTGGACGAGCCGTCGATGGGCCTGGCTCCGATCTTCGTCGAGAAGATCTTCGAGATCGTGGAGGAGATCAACCAGCAGGGGACGCCGATCTTGCTCGTCGAGCAGAACGCGCTGATGGCGCTCGATGTAGCGGATCGCGGCTACGTGCTCGAGACGGGACGGATCGCGCTCGCCGACGACGCGAAGGCACTCCGCCAGAACGAGCAGGTCCGCAAGACCTACCTAGGAGAGGAATAGCGCCAGGCGCGAACCCCCGGCGCTAGGCACGGAATTGGCGCAACAAAAAGTGTTGCGCTAACCTGACGGCATGCCCGTTGCCACGGCTGCCAAGGTTCAAGCGCTTACCGCCGACTTTCGCTCGGCCGCGCAGCTCGCGGACATGCTCGGGGTCAGCCGCTCGCGCGTGACGCGCTGGCTGAAGGGCGCGGGCATCGACCCGCTGAACGCCGAGAAGGTCGACCTGCTCGAGCTCGTGTGGTCGAACCTCTTGCGCCTCTACGAACGCGAGGCGGCGGTGGCGTGGCTCTTCGGTGTCAATCCCGAGCTCGGCGACCGGCGTCCCATCGACCTCGTCCGGGCCGGCCGGATCGAGGAGCTGATGCGGGCGATACGCGCCGAGCGCGCCGATAGCTTCGCTTGACCAAGGCGACGCTCGCGGCGCCGACCTCAGGGCGCGCGGTTCATCCGCGCGTCCGTCTGAAATGACCGGTCGACACGTGCGACCACGTTCTCGACCACGATGATCCTTTACCGCTGCTTCGCGTGGCGGCGAAGCGCGCGTCCGACCGATCAGGATGGCCCGCTGTGGTTTCCGCGGCTCTTCCAGGGCGAGGGCCGGCACGACAACCCGGACGTCTACGGCTGCGTCTACCTCGCCGACCGGCCGCTGTCTGCCGTCGTCGAGCAGCTCGCACGCTTTCGCGGCCAGCGCGTCACGGCAGCGATGCTGGTCCGTCGCGGACTGCCGCTCTCACTCGCCCAGCTCGAGCTGGACGACGCCGCGGAGGTCGTCGACCTCGATGATCCGCGGGTGCTCCAGCGCGAGCGCCTGCGCCCCTCGCAGGTCGCTACGCGGGCGCGTGAATTGACGCAACCTCAGGCACTGGAGCTCCATCGCCGGCACGAGAACGCGGCCGCATTGCGCTGGTGGTCGAGCTGGGAGGCGCTGTGGGCGAACTTCACCGTCTTCGACCGCGCCGCCGGGGCCCTCTCGGTCGCGTCCGTTCGCCAGCTGTCTCTCGAGGACCCCGCCATCGCAGAGGCTGCGGACTTCTTCGGCCTGCGCGTCGTTGCCTAGGACGTCACGACACGGACCGGAAAGTACGGCGGCGAAAGCAGGAAGCCAAGCCGCGGCGGCCCGCCTGCGCGCCCGCGCGCCATCTCGAGCGCGGCGCCGATCCCGTGCACGGGGACGAAGCCAAGCTGGCGTGCCGCGGCGGCGTCGCGGCAGCCGGCGACGAGCACCGCGCCGAGGCGGCTGAGCGCGGGCTGGCACGCCGCCCAGTCCACGAACGGCAGCAGCGGGTGGCAGGTGCGCCCGTCGCGGTACGCCTTGATCGAACGACTGTCGCTCGTGGCCGCGCGCTCGGCTTCGGCGAGCACGTCGGGTTCCCGGCCCGCCCTCGTCGCCTGGAAGAAGCCGCGGTACGGCTGCTGGGTCGGATGCGCGAAGTGGCGGTGAAACCGCGAGAGCAGAATCGCCGTGCCGCCGTCGACGAGCGGGAAGTCGTCCCGCCAGAGGCGCAGCGCCAGCCCAAGGCCGAGCTGGGCGGCGAGCAGCGGGTTGGGACGCTCGCGCGGCAGGTACGGCGTCGTCCGCGGAACGCCGATGCAGATGGCGTCGAGGCGTCCTTCGAGCGTCGCTTCCCTCGCGTCGATCGACCGGAGCAGCGCCTCGGCGTGCGCCACCGACGGCGGCCCTGCGAAGGCGGCATAGACGGTGAGCTCCCGCCGGAGCGAGCGGATCACCTGTGCGCGCACGACGCCCGGCAGCAGCGAGAACGCACCCCGGAGCGGCGAGCGCGCAACGCGTTCGACCGCTTGCGGCTCGTACGGAAACCCGCGCAGGGCGCCGGTCAGGCGGGGGTGGTTGAGGGCCAGCGAGAGCCCGACGAGCGCTACGCGCCTGCCGAGCTCGCGCTCGAGCGCGAGCCCGATCTCCCAGCCTTGCGAAGCCGCCGTCTCGAGCAGCGAGTACGCGCCCGCCGCACGTGTCGCCTCGGGTCCCGCCGCGCCGACGAGCGCGCCGACGCCGCCGTGCAGGACGGTCTCGGCGGCCGAGACGACGAGAGCGAGGTCTGTCTGGAGCAGCGCGGGATTGACGCGGAGCGGGACGCGGCCCGCATGGCCCAGCTCGACCAGGCCCGGGTCCTCGGCGTCGTGGATCACGACCCGGCCGAAGAACCGGCGCGCGAAATGGGGCGTGGCGAGCGACTCGAGCTCCCTTGCCGAGGGCCGGCGCGCCAGCCCGGTCGCGACGAGCAGGGTCTGGCGCTCGACCGGCACGCCGATCCGAGCCAGCTCGTCGGACGCGGCGGCGAGCGCCGCCTGACGGGGGTCGTGGTCCGAGCCCGGGATCGGCAGCGACGGCTGCTCGGCGACGATCGTCGCCCGTCCTCCGCGTGTGACGAGCGCCTCGAGCGGCGGCCCGGCGAGCGGGAACCGCAGCGCCTCGCGGACGGCCGCGCCCACGTCCGCAATCGCCTCGGCGGGCGGCGGCGGCCGCAGGACGACCGCGTCGTCGGGCGCGTTCACGATCGCCACCCGCGAGCCCGCGAGCATCGGGATACGCGTCACGGAATCGAGCGGTACAGGCGCAGGAAGGTCGTGCGGAAGCCTCGGCGCGGCCAGTAACGCGACGCGAGGAGATTCGTAACGCGCCAGTCCGTCGTCATTGCCGAGAAGCCTTGCTCGGCTGCGCGTGCAAAGGCGGCCTCGGTGAGCGCTCGGCCGATGCCGCTTCCGCGGTACTCGGGCAACGTCACCGCGAAACCGAGGTAACACGCGTTCTCGACCCCGAGCACGCCACGATGGTCGCGGCTGCGTTCGATCGGGACGATCGACCAGCACGCAACAGGCGTCCCGTCGTGATAGCCGATCAGGATCTCTTCCTCGCCGGCAGAGAGCGTCGCGCGCCACTCCTGACGGCACTCCTCGGGCGTCGGGAGTGGCCTGCTGGAGAACACCGGCGATGCTTGCTGGTGCCGTGGCAGTGCGACGTCGAGCTCGATCAACTGCTCCAGGTCCGCTAGGTCAGGCGGTCGGATCGCAAACCCGTCGGGGATCGTTATGCGCGGATCTGTGGGGAGCTCGCGTACCCCATGCGCCTGTTGCTGTCCGAAGCCGACGCGAAACCACGCCTCGACGAGCGCGGGCTCGGTCGCCGGGACGAGCGCGTAGTGCCGGGTGCGCCCCGCCTCCACCCAGCGCGCGGCCGCGGCCGCGTACAGGTCTCGCAGGACCTCCGCCTCGTCCACCGCGTGACCGGCGAGCTCGACCCACGTGTTCGCGCCCCAGACCGCGTCGTCCCGAGGCGCGCCGATCAGGTAGCCGACGACGTCTCCGCGGGAGAGCGCGACGGCGCCCGAAGCCCCGTCGGAGCGCCACGCAGCTTCGACCTCCGCGCGGGCCGCGCCGGGCTTCTCGTACCGCTCCGGAAGCAGGCGCTCCGCCTCGCGGTGGCGGCGGTGACGCGCGGCGAGAAGGCTTCCGGCGGCGTCCAGATGCTCGTCCGAGAAAGCCCGAATCTCGATCCCCGGCATCGGTGCAGGACGATAGCGTTGAGGCATGCCGAAGACGCTGACGGGAGCGGAGCTGCAGCTCGACGACGGCCCGGCCCGCGAGGCCGAGCTCTTCCTCGTCGACGGAAACAACCTCGCCTACCGGGCGTTCTTCGCGCTGCCCGAAGAGCTGGCGACGACCGAGGGCATGCCCACGAACGCGCTGCTCGGCTTCACGAACATGCTCTTCAAGCTCCTGTCCGACTACCGCCCGCGGGGCGTCGCGGTCGCCTGGGACACGCGTCCGGTCCACCGTCACGAGCTGTCCGAGGAATACAAGTCCGAGCGCCGGCCGATGCCGGACCTCCTGGGCGAGCAGTTCCCGCACTTCCGGCCGATCGTCGAGGCCTTCGGGTACCGCAACCTCGAGTTCGAGGGCTGGGAGGCGGACGACGTGATCGCGACGCTCGCCGCCCGCGCCGACGAGGCCGGGATCAAGACGTGTGTGGTCTCAACCGACCGCGACGCCTTCCAGCTCGTCAGCGAGAACGTGTGCCTGATGATGACCCCGCGGGGCGTCTCGGACGTCCACGTCTACACGCCCGAACGCGTCGAGGCGCGCTACGGGATCCGGCCGGACCAGGTCCCGGACTTCATCGGCCTCAAAGGCGACAGCTCGGACAACATCCCCGGGGTCCCGGGAATCGGCGACAAGACGGCGGGCCAACTCGTCGCGCAGTACGGGTCGCTGGAGAGCGTGCTCGAGCACGTCGACGAGCTGACGCCGGCGCGCGCGAAGTCGATCCGCGAACACGCGGAGCAGGCGCGCAACGCCAAGGACCTCGCCACGATGCGGCGCGACCTCGAGATCGACTGCGACCCCGGCGAGCTCGTGCTCGCGCCGCCGGACCGCTCGCAGCTCAAGGAGATCTTCCGTCGGTTCGAGTTCCGCAACCTGCTCAACCGCGTCGACCTGCTCGACGAGGCTGTGCCAGCAGCGGCCCGGCCGGTGGAAGGGCAAGAGGTCGAGTGGGTCGAGGGCGATCCCGGCAAGGTCTCGGGCCGCGCGGCGATCGCGGTCCGGGACGGCCGCATGGCCATCGCGCGCGAGGGACAGCCTGTCGTCGTCTCCCCGTTCCAGCCGGACGCGCTCCGCGACGCCGAGATCGTCGCCCACGACTTCAAGGCGCTCCCGCGGCTGACGATGGTGCCCGCCGAGGACACGATGATCGCGGCGTACCTGATCGATCCGGGGCGGCCCGCGTACGAGCTCGACGACCTCGCGGCCGAGTACGCGCTCGAGGTGATCCCGACGCCGGCGGCCGACGAGGAGACCGCCGCACTCGTCCGGGAGGCCGAGGCCGCCCGCCGCCTCGCAGAGCCGCTCGTCGAGCGTCTGCGCGAGCGCGGCGCCGAAGACCTGTACCGGATGATCGAGCTGCCCTTGACGGCGGTGCTGGCCGCGATGGAGGACACCGGAGTCAAGATCGACACCTACCGGATGGGCGAGATCACCGCCCGACTTGCGGATCGCGTCGAGGAGCTCGAGACGCGCGCACACGAGCTGGCGGGCGAGGAGTTCATGCTCGGCTCGACCCAGCAGGTCGCGGGGATCCTGTTCGAGAAGCTCGAGCTCACGCCCGGCCGCAAGGGCAAGACGGGCTACTCGACCGACACGCGGGTGCTGCGCGCGATCCGCGGCGAGCATCCGATCGTCGAGGTGATCGAGGAGTGGCGCGAATACTCGAAGCTCCTGAACACCTACCTCGGCCCGCTGCCGAGCCTGATCTCGACGGAGGACGGCCGGCTCCACACGCATTTCAACCAGGCCGTCGCCGCCACCGGAAGGCTCTCGACCTCGAACCCGAACCTCCAGGCAATCCCGATCCGCACAGAGCTCGGCCGCGAGATCCGCTCGGCCTTCGTAGCGGAGCCCGGCTGGAAGCTCCTCTCCGCCGATTACTCCCAGATCGAGCTGCGCATCCTCGCCCACGTCTCTGGCGAGCCGAAGTTGGGCGAAGCCTTCGCGCGCGGCGACGACATCCACACGGCAACCGCGGCCGAGGTGCTCGGCAAGGACCCGGCCACGCTCACGAAGGACGAGCGGAACGTCGCCAAGATGATCAACTTCGGCATCGTCTACGGAATCTCGGCGTTCGGGCTCTCCGAGAACCTCGGGATCGAGCGCGACCAGGCCCAGGAGTACATCGACGCGTACCTCGCGCGCTTCCCGCACGTCCAGGACTTCATCGAGCGGACGATCGAGCAGGCCGAGCGCGACGGCTACGTAACCTCGCTGCTCGGCCGCCGGCGGCCGGTTCCGGAGCTCCGGGCGCGGCAGCGCCAGACGCGCGGGCTCGGGGAACGGATCGCGGTCAACTTCGTCATGCAGGGCTCGAACGCGGACGTGATCAAGATCGCGATGGTCCGGATTCACCGGCGGCTGCGCGCGGAGGGGAGAGGCGCACGGCTCGTCCTCCAGGTGCACGACGAGCTCCTGCTCGAGGTGCCGGAGGTCGAGGTCGCGACGGCGAAGGAGCTCGTTCGCGACGAGATGTGCAACGCATACGATCTCGACCCGCCGCTCGGAGTCGACATCGGCGTCGGCGACGACTGGAACGAGGCGAAGAGCTAGCGCGGCCTATGCACTGAAGCTCATCACGGTTAGGATCGCGCGGCACATGGCCGTGTAGGCCAGGGGTCGCCGTCAGAGAGAGGGAGATCATCGTGAGGCTTTGTCGTTACGTCGCCGTGACTGTCGTTGCCGTCGCCGCGCTCGCCCTAGGCG
>JBKOXJ010000030.1:0-6219 GCA_046724905.1 Actinomycetota bacterium
GCCCCGGCGTGAGCCCGAAGGCCGCATTGTCGGTGGGGCTCAAAGTCGATGCCACGAAGATCCCGAGGCGGGTCGCCGCGGCTGTGAAGGCCGGTAAGGTGAATCTCGAGGACCCGAAGGTCACGCTCACTCTGCTCAAGCTCGGCGCTGTGGTCGGCGTCAAGGGCTTCTTCAAGGGCGGGCGCCTGACTTCGATGGGCCTCACGTGCGCCGTGTGCCACTCGACGGTGGACAATTCGTTCGCTCCGGGGATCGGCCGCCGCCTGGACGGGTGGCCGAACCGCGACCTCAACGTCGGAGCGATCGTCTCGCTCGCTCCGAACAAGAAGCCGATCACGAGCCTCTTGCGTGTCGACGAGGCGACGCTCGCGAAGGTGCTCAAGAGCTGGGGGCCCGGCAAGTTCGACGCAGAGGTCTTCATGGACGGGAAGGCGTTCCGGCCAGACGGCGGGCCCGCAGCGACACTGATCCCGCCTGCGTTCGGGCTCGCAGGAATCAATCTCCACACGTACACGGGCTGGGGCTCGATCACGTATTGGAACGCGTTCGTGGCGAACCTCGAGATGCATGGAATCGGGAACTTCGAGGACGACAGACTCGACAACGACAAGCAGTTCCCGGTTGCCGCCAGGGAGCGCTTCGGCCACGTTCGCCACAGGGTCGACCTGATCAGTCCGAAGCTCGGCGCGCTCCACTTCTACCAGCTCGCGCTCACGGCCCCGCGTCCGCCGCGGGGCAGCTTCAACGCCGCTCCCGCCGCGCGCGGGCGCGTCGTCTTCAACGGCCAAGGCCGGTGCCAGAACTGCCATGTACGGCCACTGTTCAGCGACGCCGGCTGGAACCTCCACACTCCGCGCGAGATCTGCACGGACTCGTTCCAAGCGAATCGGTCGCCGACCTTCCGTTACCGGACGACGCCCCTCAAGGGGCTGTTCGCCCACGCGAAGGGCGGCTTCTACCACGACGGCCGCTTCCCGAATCTGGGCGCAGTCGTGAATCACTACGACGGCTGCATGAACCTCGGGTTGAGCGCCTCGCAAAAGAGCGACCTCGTCCAGTACCTGAAGTCGCTCTAGGCCCGAAGACGTCTGCGATCATTCGCGTGCTCTGTGGGCAGATGGCCTTCCGATAACCGAGGCGCCGTTTTCGCGGCGAGCGCGATGGTTCTGCTCGGCACGGGACTCCTGCTTGCGTTCGCATGGGCGCCTCGGGCGCCGGACGACCCGGCGTTCCGGATCTTCTACATCCACGTCCCGATCGCGCTGACCGCCTACGCGTGCTTCGGCTGGGGCGCGTGGAAGGGGCTGCGGCTCCTCTCCACGCGCGACGAACGGTACGACCTCGAGAGCTACACCGCCGTGCACATGGGCGTGATCTTCGGCGTGCTCACGCTCGTGACCGGCTCGATCTGGGCACGCTACTCCTGGGGCGTCTGGTGGAGCTGGGGCGAGCGCCAGCTCGTGCTCTTCCTGATCCTCTTCCTCTTCTACTCGGCCTACTTCATGCTCCGGTTCTCGCTCGAGCCCGGGCCTGGCCGCGCCCGGATCTCGGCTGTCTATGCGCTCTTCGGCGTCGTGCTCGTGCCGGTCAGCTTCGTCGCGATCCGGCTGGCCGAGGGACTCGTCCACCCGGTCGTGTTCGACCGGGACATCGGGTCGAACCTCGCCGGGAGCCAGCTCCTCTCGTTCACGCTCTGCCTGGCCGGGATGCTCTCGCTTGCGGCGGCTCTCTACTCCAGCGAGCTCGCCGGGAAGCGGATCGACGGCGCGCTTCGCGAGCTGCGGCGGGCGCTCGCATGACGACCGCGGACAAGTACGTCGCGGCGGCGTATTTCGTGCTGCTGCTCGTGATCCTCGCGTGGCTGCTGATCGTGGCGACGAAGCTGTCGCGGCTCGAGCGCGAGATCTCGGAGCTGGCGGAGGTCGCCCGGAGCCGGGAGTCGCGTGTTGGCTGAGCTGCTCTTCTGGCCCGCGCTGCTCGCGTACGGCGAGGCAGCCGTGGCGTACGCAGGCGTGCTGCGGCGCCCGGAGATTGCGACGCGGCTCGCGATCTGGGGCGTGCGGCTCGGCTGGCTGGCGCAGACCGCCCTGCTCGTCGTCCAGGCCGGTCGCGCGGAGGGCTTCCCGTGGACGGGATGGGCGGCTGTGCTCAACCTCTTCGTCTGGCTCGTCGTCGGCGTCTACCTGATCTGGGGCTGCCGTCCTCGCTACCGGCTGCTCGGGCTCGCGGTCATGCCGGCTGCGGCGGCCCTGTTCGCGCTCGCGGGCGCAGCCGGCGGGATCGGCAGCGGGACGGACGAGCGCTACTCGACGCTCTTCCTCGCCCTCCACGTCGGGCTCCTGCTCGCGGGTTTTGCGGGGCTCGCTCTGGCGGCTGCGCTCGCCGGCCTCTACCTCTGGCAGGAGCGCAGGCTGAAGCGGCATTCGGCCGGCCTCGTTCGCCTCGGTGCACCGGCGCTCGTCACGGTCGAGGCGCTCGTCGGGCGGACTGTCGCCGTCTCGTTCCCGGTGCTGACGCTCGGGATCGCGGCCGGACTTGCCCGCGCGCGCGAGCTTGACGCAACGATTGCCGTGACGCTGCTCGCGTGGCTCGTCTACGGCGTGCTCCTCGCCCTCCGGCTTCGCGGGCGGCGGGCCGCCTATGTCGTCCTTGCCGGGTTCGCGCTCGTCGTCGCGGCCGGAATCGGACTGCCGGCGGTGCACGGCGGATGAGGATCGTGCTCGTCGGCAGCTCGCACCACCGCGCGCCGGTTGAGGTGCGGGAGCGTTTTGCGTACGGACCGGACGAGGCGCGGGCGCTTGCGGAGCGGCTGCGGAAGGTCGCGCCCGAAGCGGTGTGCCTCTCGACGTGCAACCGGACGGAGCTGTACCTCGCGCATCCGGAGCCTGCCGCCGCGGAAGCCGAGGCCGCAGCCGCGCTGGTGGCTCGCTCGGGCTTGTCGGAGGCGGAGCTCGCGCCTGCGCTCTACCGCCTCCGTGACGAGGCGGCTACGCTCCACCTCTTCCGGGTCGCCGCCGGTCTCGACTCGATGGTGCCCGGCGAGGGCGAGATCCTGGGGCAGGTGCGCGCCGCTTACGACGCAGGCGCGGCCGGCCCGCTGCTCGGGCGGCTCTTCCGGCAGGCGGTGCACGCCGGGAAGAAGGTGCGCGCGCAGACGGCGATCGGCGAGAGCCCCGCCTCGGTCTCGGCCGCGGCGGCCGCACTCGCCCAGCAGGTCTTCGGCGACCTCCGGGGGAGGCAGGTCCTTCTGGTCGGGGCCGGTGAGGTCAGCGAGCTGGCCGCACGCAACCTCGTTTCGCGCGGCGCCGAGATCGCCTTCGTCGCGAACCGGACGCTCGAGCGGGCCGTGGTGCTCGCGCGCCGGTTCGGCTCGCGGCCGCTGACGCTCGAGCAGGTCGGGGAGGAGCTCGCGGGCGTCGACGTCGTCGTTGCGTCGACGAGTGCGCCGGGCCTCGTCGTGCACCGGGCGCAGGTCGAGCGCTCGCTGCGGCAACGCCGCGGCCGGCCGCTGTTCCTGATCGATCTCGCCGTCCCGCGCGACCTCGATCCCGCGATCCACCAGCTTCCGGGTTGCTACCTGTACGACATCGACGACCTCGAGGCGGTCGTTGCCGAGTCGCTCGCCGGCCGGCGCCGTGAGGCGGAGCGCGCCGAGGCGATCGTGGCCGACGAAGCGGAGCGGTTCCGCTCGTGGCTCGCCTCGCTCGAGGTCGTCCCCGCGATCGCTTCGCTGCACGCCCGGGCCGAGGAGATCCGGGTCGGTGAGCTGGCCAAGGCGGAGGGGCGGCTCGGGCGCCTGTCCGCGACCGAGCGGCGTGCCGTGGAGGCGGTGACGTCGCAGATCGTGAGCAAGCTGCTCCACCTGCCGACCGTGCGGATGAAGGAAGCGGCTGCCGCCGCCGACGGGGGAGAGGTCTATGCTGACGCCGTGCGCCACCTGTTCGGCCTCGAGGACGATCGCTGAACGCGACACGCCGGTTGACGGGGCGGCCGCTGCCGGTCCAGGCGCCGACGGCATTCGTCCGGATCCGGCCCCGCGGCTCGCAGCCGTGTGGCGCGCCGGGACGGGGGCGCAAGGGCTGCCGTGCTGATTCGCGTCGGCTCCCGCGGCAGTAGGCTCGCACTCATCCAGGCCGAGCTCGCCGCCGAGGCGCTGCGACGGGCTCGCGCAGGTGCTCAGGTCGCAATCGTGCCGATTACGACGGCCGGCGATCGCGACCGAACGCGGCCGTTCGGGCAGATCGGGACGCGCGGCGTGTTCGTCAAAGAGATCGAGGAGGCGCTGCTCGACGGCCGGATCGACGTCGCCGTCCACTCCGCAAAGGACATGACCTCGACGGACACCGAGGGGCTCGCCGTCGGGGCATACCTAACCCGTGACGATCCGCGCGACGCGTTGTGCGGAGCGGCCGAGCTGAGACCCGGCATGCGGGTGGGGACGGCGTCGGTGCGGCGGCGCGCGCAGCTGCTGGCGCTCGAGCCGGAGCTCTCGGTGGAGCCGCTGCGCGGGAACGTCGAGACGCGGCTGCGTAAACGGGGGGAGCGTGGTCTCGACGCGGTTGTCCTGGCCGCCTGCGGGCTCGACCGGCTCGGCCTCGGCGCGGAGGTTGGTCGGCGGTTCGACCCGGAGGACGTCCTGCCGGAGGCGGGTCAGGGCGCGCTCGCGCTACAGGTGCGCGTCGGCGAGGAGGATGTCGTGGTCGAGGCCGACGACGCCGAGACGCGGCGCCGCGTCGAGGCGGAGCGCGCGTGCGTCGCAGCAATCGGGGGCGGCTGTCTCGCCCCGGTAGCCGCGCACCACGACGGCGAGATCCTCACCGCGCTTGTCGCCGCCGAGGACGGCAGCTGGCTCGAGCGGCGCACAGGACGGGACGCGGCGGAGGTCGCCGCGGCGCTCTCGGCGTTCCTGCCGGCGTGACGATCTCACCACACTTTCGGCACGGACACGTGCGGGTTTCCTGGCTAGCGTGTCTGAAAGGGGGCGGTCGTGTCCCCCTAGGGGCGTGCGCGCACGCGCGCGACAACATGAAGCCGTGCGCGTGATCGTTACGCGTCCCAGGGCCCAGGCCGGGCCGCTCGTCGGACGGCTGGAGGCGCACGGGCACGACGTCGTCGAGTGCCCGCTGATCGAGATCGAGCCGCTGTCCGAAGAGCCGATTGACGCCGGCGGCTACGAGTGGGTGATCGCGACGAGCCCGAACGTCGCCGACGAGCTCGCGCGCCGTGGGCGCAATCTGCCGAAGGTCGCTGCGGTCGGTCCGGGCACGGCCGAGCGTCTCCGTGAACACGGGATCGAGCCCGCTTTCGTCCCGACCGTCTCGTCGCAGGACGGACTGCTGGCCGAGTTCCCGCGTCCCGACGGAAGGGTGCTCTTCACGGCTGCGGAGGGAGCACGACGACGGCCGATCGACGAGCTCGGCGCCGACTTCATCCCGCTCTACCGGACACGGCTGCTCGCGCCCGAGCCGCCGGACGGAGACGTGGTCGTGCTGGCCTCGGGCTCCGCGGCGCGCGCGTACGTCGCGATCGGCGGGCGTGCCGCGGCGGTGACCATCGGCCCTCAGACAACGAAGGTGGCCGAGGAGGTCGGACTCGAGGTCGTCGCCGAGGCGCGGACCCACGACCTGGACGGGCTCGTCGCGGCCGTGGCCGAAGCAGCAGCCACCCGGTAGCCTCCCGCGCCGTGTTCATCACCTTCCTGTCCGACTTCGGCCTTCAGGACGACTACGTGGGCACGTGCCACGGCGTGATCAAGCGGATCGCTCCAGAGGCTCAAATCATCGACATCACGCACGGCATCCAGCCGCAGGGCGTCCTCCAGGGCGCGCTCGTGCTCGCGAACACGCTCCCGTACATGCCGCAGGGTGTCCACCTCGCCGTGATCGATCCCGGGGTCGGCGGCGCACGCCGCGCGCTCGCACTACGCGACCGAAGCGGTCGCCTCCACGTCGGGCCCGACAACGGCCTCCTCATCCCTGCGGCCGAGAAGCTCGGCGGGATCGACGCCGCGCACGAGCTTGCGAACCCCGCGTACGCGCTCGAGCCGGTCTCGCGGACCTTCCACGGGCGCGACCTCTTCAGTCCGGCCGCCGCTCACCTCGCTCTCGGCCTCGACCTGACGGAGCTCGGGCCGCCGGTCGACCCGGACGCGCTGGTGCGGCTCGAGGTTCCAGCGCCTGAGATCGACCAGAACCGCATCCGCGCCACGGCGCTTTACAT
>JBKOXJ010000127.1:0-8616 GCA_046724905.1 Actinomycetota bacterium
GACCTCGCGCTTCTTCATCCCGACCTTGGAGTTCGCCCGGTTCAGCACGAAGCGGATCCGGGCCGCCGGGAACGACAGCAGGTCGAGCGTCTGGAGCGAGAGCCGGACGTTCTTCAGGGTCGGGACGTCCAGGCCGCAGAGGACGATCAGCTCGTCCGTGCGGTCGAGGGTCGCCAGCATCGGCCCGTGGAAGAACGGCGACGTGTCGACGACGATCACGTCGTACGACTCGCGTGCCACCTCGAGCAGCCGGGTGATCTTGGCCTCGGTGACGAGCTCGGCGTCCTCCGGGCGCAGCGGCGCGGGGAGGATGTCGAGACCGCACGCATGGCGCGTGGTGTAGCCCGCCAGCTTCTCGCTGTCGAGCTCGCCCGGCGCGACCACGAGGTCGTAGATCGTCTTCTCGGGCTCGAGGCCGAGCATGATCGCCGCGTCGCCGAACTGGAGGTCCAGGTCGAGCAGCAGCGCGCGCTTCTTCGCGTGCTTGGCGAACGCGGCCGCGAGGTTGGTCGCGGTCACGGTCTTGCCCGTCCCGCCCTTGGGCGAGAACACGGTCAGGATGTGGCCCTTGCGCCCGTGGCCGCCCTCGGCGCGGACGCCCCGGCCGGTGTGGGCCGCCTTCTAGATCGCGAAGACCACGTTCACGGCGAGCTGTGGCAGCAGCAGCACGTCCGCCACGTCGGCCTCGAGCGCCTCCTCGAGCAGCGTCGAGGAAGCCCCAGAGGCGAGCATGACGATGGGCGCCTGCGTGTGCTCGCGGATCGCCGCGATCTCGCCGGCTGGAAGCGACGTCGAGCGCGTCGCGTGCACGACCGCGTGGAGGTGGCCGCCGGTCAGCGCCGACGCTGCCTCCGCCACGGATTCGCTCGAGCCGATCATGTCGAGCTCGGGGTGATTTGCAAGCGCCTCGCGGAGCTTGTCCAGGCCGTCGCAGCTGCCCGAGACGTAGATCCGCAAGGGCTCGCGGTTCGCGTATGTCTCAGTCATTACTGGCCTCCGAACCGTCCGAAGAGGAGCGCCCGCTGGCGGCGGCTGAGCCCGTCGCCCAGGATGGTGTCGAGCGTCTGGACGCTCTCCGGGCTGTCCTCAGGCTTGGTGACCGGTCTGAGCAGGAGGTGCCAGGCGATCACGTTGTTGTTGTTCTCGACCTCCGGCAGGACGAACGAGAGCTTCGGCGCCTGCGCGTCGGTGACCTTGAGCATGATCGGGAAGCGGTCGCTGAGACCGCTGGTGAGCTTGGAGCCGGCCGCGGGCCCGCGCGGGGGGTTCAGCACGATCAGGTCGCGCAGGACGATGCGGCTCGCCGAGTAGGTGTTCGAGTTGTTGCCGACCTTGTAGCCGAACGTCGCGACGAGGTCGACGTGGTCGCCCTTCTTCAGCGTGCCCGCCAGGACCTGCTGGGCGTCACCCGCGATCTGGAACGCGCGCTGCGTGCCCTTGATCTCGGCGCGCACGCCGCCGGCCTTCTGGTCGACGAAGCGGCGCAGGGTGACCTGCTCGTCCTGGTAGATCCACTGGGTCGAGATCTTGCCCCCGACGTCGCTCTTCTCGGCGACCGCGCCGGGCGCCAGGTTCTCCCGCGGGACCTGCGTCTCCTTCAGCGACGCGAAGATCTCTTCGCCCGGAGTCCCCGGCGGGATGTCGCGCACGGCGACGAAGACAGGGACCTTCTCCTTGTCCTTGTCGACGTTGCGCTGGTAGTTGGTGACATAGAAGCTCGTCAGCAGTGCCGCGAACAGCGCCAGCACAACCGCGATCACGATGTTTCGAAGCCGGTACGTCATCGTCGTGGGAACCTCGCCTTTCGAACCTCGCTTATGGGTGGACTTATCGGCGTTTTCAGGTCACTCGATTAGCTCGATCGAGCGGACTCCAAATTGGGGATCGGAAAGTGATTCGGCCTGGATGCCTTCTGCGATGAATTCCTGGAATCGGCCTTCGACCCAGCCCTTCGAGCCGCGGCAGTCGACGTCGGTGATGAGGAAGGCGACCCAGCCGATGACGTTGAACTGGGCATTGGAGCCGCTGTCCACGATCGGCTCTCGGTAGACCGGGAAGAGCACGACGTCACCCTTGTGCGCCTCGAGCGAGCTGCAGAAGTTGGAGCCGTTGAACTTGGACGAGGGCACCGAGTAGTAGGTGCCGCGGTCCATGTACTTGTCGAAGCCGCGGTTCATCCAGTCGGCCAGCGTGCTGTCGCCGATCGAGCCGCTGTCGTCGCCCTTGTTCAGGTTCAGCAGCGCGAAGGCGCCGGCTGCGTCGCCTCCCCCCGGGTCGTGCAGGTTGAGGAGGGGGATGCGCGTCACGTCCCGGCAGGGGTAGGGACTGCAGGCCGGGTCGAGCATCGGGTGCTTCTCGTTGACCGCGATCGGCGCGACCCAACGCACGGCGTCCACGCCCTCCGTGCGGGCGCTCGCCTTCGCGCCCACGTGCACCGAGTCGATCCCGAAGATCTTGGAGAAGAAGCCGGGCGCGTCCTTGCTCAGGTGGACGCTGATCGTGTCGTTCGCGACGAGCTTGCCCGAGAAGGTGAGGCTGTCGAGGGTGAAGCCGCCGTTCTTGCTTGCGTAGGCCGTCGCGAGCGTGCTGGCTTCCGATGTCGAGCCGGGCAACGCCTGCGCGCCGGCCAGCGCGGCGGCGTCGGCGACGCGCTGGAGATCGCGCTGGTCGCGCATCCACGCGCCGACGTCGAGGACGAGAGTCGCCATCCCGAGCAGCGCCGTGATCAGGAGGGCCGTGATGACGAGGGCCTGGCCGCGCTGGTGGCGTAGACGCTTCATTCGATTCTCTCCGTTGTCCTGCTCTTCAGGCGGCCGGAGCCGATGACCCAATCGAGCAGCTTGATGTCGTACGGGTACGTGGCCTCGACGGTGACGTCCTCACCGTGGGCCACGACGGGCGCGCTGACCGTCACGTTCAAGTCGGTCTGATTCAGGCCCTGCGCCGCCTTGCGGACGGCCGCCTCGCCCTCGGAGACCGGATTCGTGTGCCGGCTGACCGCGGCCTTGCGCGCGCCGGCGCGGACGGCGTCGGTCAGCGTGACGTAGTTGTTGAAGATGATGCCGAACTGGATCACGCCGAAGAGCAGCACGACCAAGATCGGCAGGACGATGGCGAACTCCGTCATCGTCTGACCCCGTTCGCTGCGAATTTTGTTGTGAGCGGCGTGATGCGGCATGTGGGATCTCTCGCGTGTCGAGGGTGGTGGTGGGCCCCGCCGCCGGGAGGGGCCCACCTGCGATGGCAGCTCGGCTGCCTAGCCTGGAAGGAAGCCGATGACGCGCCTGACGGCTCCGTCGATGCCCCCACCGAGGGCAGTGAACGCAGCCACGGCACCGACCGTGATCACAGCCAGCACGACGCCGTACTCGGCCATCGTCTGGCCCAGCTCGCGCTTGCGGACTGCGCGGATCAGATCGGCGACCCGGGAAACCAGCGACATCGCATTAACCTCCTTCCTGAATGAATCGAGGCTGTCCCCTTAGGCGGGGAGGTAGCCCTTGACCTTGTTGATGGCGCCCGTAATGCCGCCGGAGAGGGCGGTGAACGCGGCGACGGCGCCGACCGTGATCACGGCCAGAACGACGCCGTACTCAGCCATCGTCTGACCCTCCTCCTTCCGCCAATGCGTGCGGAGAAGGTCGAACGAGTCGCGGAACGTCATGGGTGTTTCACCTCCTTCGTTTGGCTCACGCGCGCCGACGGGCGCACTACAAAGGGGTTCGCTCCGGGGAGCGGTAGGTGCTTGCGGATTGAGTCCGAAATTCACGAGATCGAGTGCGGTCACGCGGAGGAATGTCTTCCTGCCTACCGGGGCGTGGCCGCTCGCCTCGTTCGGCTCAGATGGCCGGATGATCGGGCGGGTTCGCCAAGGTCGTAATCCCCCTAGGGAGTGATCCGCTGCCGACTTCCCCCGGTCGGGGGAGGGAGGCTCCCCTAAAGGGCTCCGATACTCCGGACGATCCGTTGCGGCCGCGGGTCAGAGGTTCAACCCGCGCCGACCAGGCGGCTAGGCGCCCGACAACTGGGAGCTCAAGCACATGGCCCAACGGAATCACCGAATTCGACGCTTCCTCTTCAGACTGCTGCTCGTGTCGGCGGTGGCCTGGCTGATCCGCCTGGTCCGCCGCAGCGACGACTCCTGGGAGTACGGCGGGCAGTGGAGCTCGCCCGCCCCCGAGCCCGTCGTCGAGCCGGTGGTGCGCTACGAGGAGGAAGTCGTCACCGAGGCGCCCGTCCGCGCACGCAGGCAGTTCCCCGCGCGCAGGATCGCGGTCGCTGCTGCGTTCACGACCCTCTTCTTCGCCGGCGCTGCCTTCACGGCGGGTGCCGGCGATCAGTTCGCGCGCGCGTTCGACCCGGATCAGTGCCAGGCCGCGGAGGACGCGCAGGCAGCAAAGGCCGTGGCGGCCGACCCGTCCTCGCAGCAGGCGCAGGACGAGTCGTGCTCGCAGCCCGAGGAAGCCGCCCCGGCGCCGGCCGAAAGCGAGAGCTCGGAGGCCGCTCCGGCAGCTTCCGACGAATCCGGCGACCCGTCGCTGGGCCCCGCCGACGATTCGGCCCCCCAGCCGGCTGCCGCGCCTGAGGCCTCCGCGTCGCCCGAGGAGCCGGCGGCCGCCGACGACTCAGCCGCGCCCGACGCGTCTCCCTCGGACGACGCCAAGCCCGCAGCCAGCAAGGGTGACACCCGTTCGGCGATCGACGGTCCGATCAGGGTCCACGACACCCACCAGTGGGTCGTCAAGCGCGCCCGCGCCGTTCCGCGGCAGCAGCCCGAGATCGAGGGCCCGCCGAGCGCGGCCACGATCTGGCTGAACCGGACCCTGCCCGATCCGACCCCACCCGCGCGCCGGCTCTCGCCGCGGTTCGCGAAGTACCTGGTCCGGATCTCGAAGCAGGAGCACACCAGCTGGGCACTCGTGCTCGGGATGCTTCGCGCCGAGGGCGAGAACGGCCGTGTGCCGGCCGAGCGTTCCGAGGTCCGCGCGCTCGCCCACCGGCTCCACGCCGAGGGTGCGAGCCGGAATGCGTGGCACGCAGCACTCTCGATCGCGGGCCGCAGCGGTTTCGCCGATCGCACCATTGCGCTCACGCGCTACAACCGCGCGGTCGGCCTGAAGGCGCTCGTCAGGGGCCTCGAGGCCTCGAAGCAGCGCCTGACGAAGAAGCTGCTCCGTGACAAGCGCGTGTCGATCTACGCCGGCGGCCGTCAGGACCTGAGGGCCGGCCGGGTCAACGTGCGGGTCGTCGCCCTGATCGAGTACCTCGCCGAGGCGCACGGTCAGGTCACGGTCTCGTGCCTGATCTCCGGGCACCGCCTGTTCGCGCGGCCGGGCGTGATCTCGGCGCACATCTACGGGCACGCTGTCGACATCAGCGGCCTCGCCGGGTTGCCGATCTCCGGCCACCAGCAGCCGCATTCGATCACCGAGCGTGCGGTGCGCGAGATCCTGATGCTCCCGGCCGAGCTGATGCCGCGGCAGGTGATTTCCCTGCTCGGCATGGGCGGGCCGTCGTTCGCGCTCGCGAACCACTACGACCACATCCACGTGGGGTACTAGGGGCAAGCTTGCGCAAGATCACGCTTCAGCGGGCCGGCGGTCCGGTGGTGTGCGAGAGATGTCTCGTCGCCGACCGGCCGCTGGCCCGCATGAAGGGCCTGCTGGGGCGTAGGACGCTTCCTTCGGACGAAGGGATCCTCCTGCGCCCCTGCGCATCCGTGCATACGTTCTTCATGCGTTTCTCGATCGACGTCGTGTTCCTCGACGCCGAGCAGACGGTGGTCAAGATCACGCCGTCGCTGGCGCCGTGGCGAACGGCTGGTTGTCGTGGCGCGAAGGCCGTCCTGGAGCTCGCCGCCGGTGAGTGCGAGCGCCGCGGCCTCGAGGTCGGAGACCGCCTTGAGCAGGCGCCCGGAGAGGTGCTTGTCGAGCGCGACTTCTTCCGGCTCCGCGCCGGCGCCGCCTAGGCCCTGAAGCTGGGGAAATGAGCCGTACGGCCCATTGACCTTCGGCCTGCCAGGCGGAGAATGACTTACCGCTCCCGGGCGGCCGTGACCGCGGGCAGAAAGGCGGGAGGACCCGGTTGATCAGGAAGGTGCTGCTCGCGCTGGCCGTCGGCGCCGTTCTCGCGCCCGCCGCCGACGGTACGAGGCCCAAGGTCATCGCCGAGCGGTCTGCCTCGGGTCGCTACGCCATCGTCCTCGTGAGCGGTCGCGCGGACGACCCGCATGCGATCTTCGCCCGCGTCCGCTCGAAGCCGAGACAGCGCGTCGACGGCACGTGGACGGTCGCCTGCGGCAAGCGCTCGAAACCGAAGTCCACGAGCGGCGAGATCCACGGACGGACGCCGCTCCGTCGGCGGCTGCGACTGCCCGTCGGCCATCCCTCCGATTGCAGCGTCAGCGCCACCGCGCAGTTGGAGCGATCCGGTCGCATTACCCTGCAGCTGCTCGCTCGGTAAGCGCTTCGACTTTAAGGCCGCCTTAAGCCTGAGTCCGCATCATCGGTCGAGACCGCTCGAGAGGAGGTCCGACAGATGAGGACGCTACTTGTGGTCGCGGCCGCCAGCGTGGCAGCTCTTGCCGCGGGGGCCGGCCATGCAGCGATTCCCTCGACCCACTCGCCCAAGGTGCTCACGATGGAGGTCGCAGACGTCGGCGGCCCCTCGCCGGCGGGCGTGGTCTTTGCGAACAACGTTCGGCGTCTGTCGAAGGGCGATCTGCTGATCTCATTTCGAGCACCCTCGGTCCAGACTGCGGAGGGCGAGGAGCGCGTCATCGCCGAGGTGGAGCGGGGGAGCGCTGAAATGGGCCAGATCCCGACGCGCGCCTGGGACACCCAAGGGCTCGCGGCCTTCACAGCTCTTCAGGCGCCGTTCCTGATCACGGACTACGCCCTCCTGAAGAGAGTGCTGCAAAGCCCCGTTGGACGCGGAATGCTCGGCGGCACGCGAGCGTTTGGGGTGCGGACGCTCGGTCTGGCCGCACGCGATCTCCGCATTCCACTCGGGGCGCGGCGGCCATTCGTCGCAGCGGCTGACTTCCGTGGCGCGACGCTGCGGGTTCCGTCGGCTTCACGCGTGAGCACCGCGATGCTGGAGGCGCTCGGTGCGAAGGCGGCGTCGGTTGCCAGCGGTGTGGAGCTCGCCGCTGCCCTCCGCTCCGGCGCCGTCGACGGCGCGGAGACCTCGATCTACTACATCTTCAGCAACGGCTACTACCAGGTTGCGAAGTACGTGACCACGAATCTCGTCTTCTTCCCCGGCGTCGAATCGTTCGCGATCAACGAGCGCGTGTTCCAGGCGCTCACCCCGCAGCAGCGATCGATTCTCCGGCGGGCCGCCACGGCGACGACCAGCATGTCGTTCGTCGGGATCGGCGCCCGCGATCAAGCGCAGCTGCGCCTGCTATGCATCGCCGGCTTGAGGGTGACGAGCTCTACGAGCTCCCAGCTCGCCGAACTGCGGCGCGCCGAGCAGCCGGTTTACGCGATGCTCAGGCGTGACCGGGCGACCGCGACACGGATCGCGCGGATCCAGGCGTTGAAGAAGCGCACGAAGCCGATGCCACTGGCCCGGACTCCTGCGGGCTGCGCCGGGGCCGCGCCGCGATGGGGACAGGACGTTTGAGTCGTCAGGGGCATGGGGAAGCCCTTTATGCGGCACTTCGACCAAGGGGGAGGACATGCGGCGATGCTTGCTCACTTTCGTCGTCGGCTGCGTATTCGCTGCCGCGGCGATCGCCCCGACTGCGGGCGCAGATCCGATCAATGCAAAGAACTCGCTTCAGTTGCAGGCCGTCTGCGGAAGCCAGACGTACTCCGTGGTCGTGAACGGCAACGGCGAGTTCACACCGGCTCACATCCTCGGCGGTACCTCGGTGTTCATTCCGACCGCGTTCGACATCACCTTCACGTTCACGCCGACAGGCGGTCCGACGATGACCGAGACGGACACTGCGGTTAAGGCAGCCCCGATCCGCGACACGATCACCTGCACGATCCCGCTCCAGAGCTTCTCGTTCCCGGAGGGAACGGTCACGATCCAAGGAACGGTCACCGGCTTCCTGACGCCACGAGCCGGATGACTCGGGCGCCAGGAACCTGACACATCGAGGCCCCGGTATGGGGCCTCTGTCATTCTGCGTCAGGAAAAGGAAACCCGCGTTATGCGGGCATTTCCTCAAGGCTGCGGGGCTAGATTCGAACCTAACTACCTGGTCCAGAGAACGGCCTGGGCGCGGGGCTCGGGGAGCCTGAGAGCCTCTCACGGCTTAGCTATGCGGTTCGGGGGCGGATAAGCAGTCGCTGGGTGTCAGCTAGCGTCTGTGGAAACTGACGTGGCAACTGACATGCCCAACCCGCCGAGGCGCAGGGACAAGGAACGCATCTTTGCGAACGCGAGGGAGATGCTTGAGATGGCGCGTGCTGGACTCGCCGACGCTATAGGTCCCGATCCCCGACGGCGCAGGCCAGGATTGATGAATCTCTTCACGTACGGACGCAGCGTTACGGCGACCGTCCAGACCATGATGAACACCGATCCCGCCTTCGCGGCATGGTGGAAGCCGTATCAGGAGTGGATGAAGGCCGATCCGCTGATGGCGTTCTTCAACAA
>JBKOXJ010000098.1:0-24725 GCA_046724905.1 Actinomycetota bacterium
CCCCAGCACCGGCACCTTCCCGAGCAAGTTGCAAGTTGTTACTACCTCCCGGGCCAGCGGGGCCGGATCGCCCGGGCCGTTGGAGAGCACGACGCCGTCGTAGCCGCTCAGCTCCTCCGCGTCGACGTCGTGCGGATAAACCGTGACCGCAGCGCCTGCGCCCGCGAGCCGGCGCAGGATTGAGCGCTTGCAGCCGTAGTCCACGACGGCGACTCGGACGCGCCCGACGTCGGCATAGACGTACGGCTCCGCGGTCGACACGCCCTCGACGAGCGCCCGTCCGGCCATCGGCGGCTGGGCGCGCACCGCAGCGAGCGCTTCCTCCACGGAGCCGTCTCCCGCGACGGCGGCCGCCCGCATTGACCCGCCTTCGCGAAGCTTGAGCACGAGCGAGCGCGTGTCGATCCCGCTCAGCGCCACGATCCCGCGCTCGTGGAGCCAGTCCGTCCAGGCCGGTCCGCGCGCGTCGCGCATGAGCACGGCCCGCGCATGCGGACGCGACGACTCCGAGCGCCCCGCCGCGACGCCGTAGTTGCCGATCATCGGCGCGGTGAAACAGATCAGCTGCTCGGCGTAGCTCGGGTCGGTGACGATCTCCTGGTAGCCGGTCATCGCGGTCGTGAACACCGCCTCGCCGAACGCGCAGCCGTCGGACGCGACGGACGTGCCGCGGAAGACCGACCCGTCCTCGAGCACCAGGAAGCCGGTCATGGGGCGACTTCTGCCCCATGAACGGGGGAGGGGGCGTCTTCGCTGGGGGAACCGGGAGGTTCCCCCAGCCACTCTCGAAGGGGGCACGAGGGGGAAACGCTCGTTTCCCCCACGGGAGCGAGCCGAAGGCGAGCGACGGTCATCGCTCGAACGCCACCCGTCCGTCGGCGACGGTCAGCCGCACCTGGCCGCGCAGCGTCTCGCCGAGCAGCCACGAGTTCGCCGAGCGCGAGCGGAAGCCGTTCTCGTCCACGCGCCAGCTCGCCTTCGTGTCGAGCAGGACGAGGTTCGCCGGCGCGCCGACGGCGATCCGCGGCGGCTCGAGCCCGTAGGCGCGGGCCGGCCCCGCCGACATCCGCTCGAGCAGCGTCTCGAGCGGCACGAGCCCGGTCTCGACGAGGTGGGTGTACAGCGCCGCGAACGCCGTCTCGAGCCCGGTCACGCCGAACGGCGCCGCCTCGAACGGCACCTCTTTCTCGTGCCGCGCGTGCGGTGCGTGGTCGGTGGCGACGGAGCCGATCGAGCCGTCCTTCAGGCCCGCGATCAACGCGGCCCGGTCGGCATCGGCCCTGAGCGGAGGGTTCATCTTCAGGTTCGGATCGAGGCTGCGCACGGCCTCGTCGGTGAGGCACAGGTGGTGCGGCGTCACCTCGGCCGTCGCCTCCACCCCGGCTGCGCGGGCGGCCCGCAGCGCATCCACGGATTCTCGGGCCGACAGGTGAAGGAGGTGTAAGGGCCGGCCCTCGTAGGCGGCGAGGGCGAGATCGCGCTCGACCATCAGGCTCTCGGCGACCGAGGGGTAGCCGGCGAAGCCGAGCTCGGCGCTGACGTCGCCCTCGTGCATCTGCCCCTCGCGCGAAAGCGTCTCCTCCTCGCAATGGAGCGCGAGCTTTCGGCCCGTGACGGCGGTGTACTGCAGTGCGCGCCGCATCAGTCCCGGCGAGGCGACGGGACGGCCGTCGTCGGTGAACGCGGCCGCGCCCTGGTCGGCGAGCTCGGCCATCTCGGTCAGCTCGCCTCCGGCCTGGCCTTTCGTGATCGCGGCCAGAAAGCCGACGGGAATCTGCGCCTCGGCCCGCGCGTCCTCGACCAGCGCGCCGAGCACCGCGGCGCTGTCGACGACCGGGTCGGTGTTCGGCATCGCGAGGATTGCGCAGTAGCCGCCCGCCGCTGCCGCGGCGGTGCCGCTGGCGATCGTCTCCTCGTCCTCGCGGCCCGGGACGCGCAGGTGGACGTGCGGGTCGACGAAGGCCGGCGCAAGCACGAGGCCGTCGGCCTGCACTACGCGATGCTCGTTCGAGTCGAGCCCGGTCCCGATCTGCGCGATCACTCCTGCATCGACGCGGACGTCAACGGCGGCGTCGACGCCCTCGACGGGATCGAGCACGCGCGCGCCCGCGATCAGAAGGTTGCCCTTGGCCGTTCGCCTCGCAACGAGCATCACGCCACCTCCACCGCGGTCTCGACAGGAATCGGCACCGGGCCATGCGTGAGCAGGTCGTAGAGCACCGCCATCCGGACGACGAGCCCGGCGCGGACCTGCGTCTCGATCAGCGCGTCTTGCGCGTCCGCGACGCGGGGATCGATCTCGACGCCGCGGTTCATCGGGCCGGGGTGCATGACCTTCTGGCCGGGTCGAAGCCGTTCGGGCGTCACGCCCCACCGCGCCGAGTACTCGCGCAGGCTCGGCACGTAGTTCGCCCCCTCCTGCATCCGCTCACGCTGCATTCGCAGGATGTAGACGACGTCGGCGGCGCCGATCGCGTCGATGTCAGTCGAGACCTCGCAGCCCATCGCCTCGATCCCGCGCGGGAGAAGCGGCGGCGGGCCGACGAGTGTGACCCGTGCGCCCATGAGGACGAGGGCCTGGATGTTCGAGCGCGCCACCCGCGAGTGCAGGACGTCGCCGACGATCGCAACGTGCAGGCCCTCGATGCGCCCGAGCTCCTGTTGGATCGTGTACAGGTCGAGCAGCGCCTGGGTCGGATGCTGGTGCTTGCCGTCGCCGGCGTTGACAACGTGGGCATCCGTGTAACGCGCGACGAGCAGCGGCGCGCCGATCTGCGGGTGGCGGATCACGATCACGTCGGGGTCGTAGGCGCCGAGCGTGATCGCCGTGTCCTTGAGCGATTCGCCCTTGTCGACGGACGATCCGGCGGCCTTGATCGACATCGTGTCCGCCGAGAGGCGCTTCGCGGCAAGCTCGAAGCTCGACGACGTGCGCGTCGACGACTCGTAGAAGACGCTGACGACGGTGCGGCCGCGGAGCGTCGGCAGTTTCTTGACCTCCCGTTCGAGCGAGCGCTCGAAGCTCCGGGCCGTAGCGAGGAGGCGCTCGACGTCGTCGCGAGTCAGGTCGCGGATCGAGATCAGATGCCGGCGCGGCGGCGGTGCCGGCGGGAGCAGGTCCTCCCGCATGACATGAATGTCAGCCATCGAGGGACTCCTCTTCCGGGGATGCGATCAGCAGCACGCGGTCGACCTCGTCGACCTCGAGCAGCTGCACCTGGATGCGCTCCTCGCGCGAGGTCGGCAGGTTCTTGCCGACGTAGTCGGGACGGATCGGGAGCTCGCGGTGGCCACGGTCGACGAGCACGGCGAGCTGGACGCGCGCGGGGCGGCCGTAGTCGAAGAGCGCCTCGACCGCGGCACGGATCGTGCGGCCGGTGTAGAGCACGTCGTCGACGAGCACGCAGGTCACGCCCTCGAGCGGGAAGTCGAGCGTCGTCGAGCGGACGACCGGCTGGGCGTGGAGCGGCGCCTCGCTGCCCCGCACCTGCACGTCGTCGCGGTAGAAGGTGATGTCGACGGTCCCGAGCGCCACCTCCTCGCCGGCGCGCTCGGCGATCAGGCGGCGCAGGCGCTGCGCGAGCGGGACGCCCCGCGTGTGGATGCCGACGAGCGCGACCTTTTCGAGCTCCGGATGCGCCTCGATGATCTCGTGCGCGATCCGCGAGAGTGTCCGCCCGATCGCCTCGGTGTCGAGGAGGACCTTGTCGGAGGAAACCCGCGCGCTCAAGGCGCCGCAGGGGTCGTGGGGGCAGCCGTCATTCGCAACTCCTTCCCGGCCTCGCTGAACCGAGTTAAAGGGGTCTCGTGTCGCGCGTGACTCTAGCGACTTGGCCGGATGGAGCTTGCTCGGTGGTCTAACGGGCGTCCTGGCGAATCGTCTGACCTGTTGCGATGAAGGTAGTAGCCGTTGCGGCGTGTGCGGTGGCATGCTCGGGCGGCGCCGTTGCGGGCCATTCCACCGGCAGGTGGGAGGTGACCTTCATCGAGCGGCAAACCGCCTACCCGGTCGCGCGGGCCGTGATCTGCTCCATCGCGGTTCCGGGCGGGACTCCAGCTCGTGTGGTCGCGCCGGTCGCGCGGTACGTCGGGTTCTCCTGGAATCCGGACGGCCGGCAGATCGCCGCCGTCACTAAAGGCGACGGACGTTACTCACTCGAGCTCATGCGGCCCAGTGGGGACCAGCGGATCCCAATCGCAAGTAGCCGCCGCCGCTTCACTTCGAATGCGATGGAGCCCGCGTGGTCGCCACGCGGGCGTCTGCTCGCCTTCGTCCCCGACGACGCGATCTTCGTCGTGCGCCGCGACGGATCGAGGCTTCGCCGCCTAGCGGGCTTCGGTCAAGCCAGCGGAGGGTTGATGGGCTATTCCTCGCCTCGCTGGGCCCCCGACGGATCGCGGATCTACTTCCTCTACTGGCAGGTGGGCCCGGTCGCGCTCCGGTTGCTGAGCATCAGGCCTAACGGAACCGGCTTACGACGGGAGTCGCCACGCGACTCCGGAAGCGGACGCCTCGCCGGCGTCTGGTCGCCCGACAGGACAAAGCGGGCATACGAGCGCTGGCAAGACCACGCAATTGTGGTGGTGAACGCAGATGGCTCGAACGAGCGAGTGGTCGCTCCGCCGTCGGCGCTGAGGGGCGAGGCGATCGAATGGTCGCCCGACGGGAAGGCGCTTGTCTTCCTCCGCCGCGATCCCGGTCAGAGCCTGCCGCCGGCCGACGTGTACGTGGCTTCGGCCGACGGCTCCGGTCCGCGCCAGATTACGACCACTCTCGCCGACGAAGCGGCACCCTCCTGGCGGCGCGCCGACGAGCCCACCTTCGGCACCTGCGAGCCGCCGCCGGACTGACGCCTCTCCCGCCTCGCGCCTACGGCTCCAAGTAACAACTTGTTACTTGCTGCGTGAGGCGTCTGCGATGCGCACCGTCAGCGTGTGCTTCATGGCTTCGCTACTGGTTCCACTTGTCGGCGGTCACCTTGCCGTGGACCTGGCTCTTCGCCCGCGTGCTCGTGACGTCCTGCGGCGTAGGGGCGTCGTCGAGCTCGCGCTCGGTATTCGCCATTTCGGCCTGGCTGCGGCGGGCTGAGAGCTTCTTGCCGAACTGCTGGAGTCTGCGGAAGTAGCGGTTCATAGGCCGCTTCTGCCCGCTTCACGCGGCGGTCGAACCTGCGGCGCTGCAATCATCGCCGCGTGCGTGTCCCGGCTCGCTCCGCGCCCTTCTGGCTGCCCCTCGCGGGGATCGTCGCATTGTCGGCGATCCTGCGTTTCTGGGGCGCGCTCGGGATTCCGGCTCCGTGGATCGCGGCCGACGAGATGGTCTACGCCGAGCTCGGGCGCAGCCTCGTCCAGTCCGGGAAGTTCGAGATCCTCGGCCATCCGACGGGCTTCTACTCGCTCGTCTATCCGCTCCTGGCGGGCCTCCCGCTCAGCCTCTCGGACGTCGGGCTCGGCTATGGGCTGCTGAAGGCGCTGCAGGCGGTCGTGATGTCACTCGCCGCCGTCCCGGCCTACTTCTGGGGACGCGAGCTGATGTCGCACCGCTGGGCGCTCCTCGCCGCGGCCCTGACGGTCGCGATTCCCGGCCTGGCCTACTCCGGGCTCGTGATGACGGAGGTCGCCTTCTACCCCGTCGCCGTGCTCGCGGCCTGGGCGCTCGCGCGCGCGCTCGTCCGGCCGACGCCGCGCAACCAGGCCTTCCTCGTCGGCGCGATCGTCCTGGCCGCCGCCACCCGCCTGCAGGCGCTCGTGCTTCTGCCCGTCGTCGTGACCGCGGTCGGCCTCTATGCCCTGCTCGCTCGACGCTTCCAGCCGGCGCGTGCGCTCTGGCCCGCCCTCGCCGTGCTCGGCGGCCTCGCCGCTCTCTGGGGGCTCGTCCAGCTCACCGTCGGCGGCTCGGTGATCGGGGCCTACGAGGCGGCCGGAACGTCGTCGTACACCGTCGGGGGGGCTCTCCGCTACGTCGGGTATCACGTCGCGGACGCGATCCTGTTCACCGGCATCGTCCCCGCTTGCGCGGTCGTGCTGCTCGCGGTGGAAGCGACCCGGAAGGAGCTGCCGGCCGCCGTCCGCGCGTACCTCGCCGTCACGCTTTCGCTCGTCGCCTGGTTCGTGCTCGAGGTCGGCGTCTTCGCGTCGCGCCATGTGGGTCAGCTCGCGGAACGAGACCTGCTCGCTCTCGCGGCGCCGCTCTTCGTCGGCTTCGCGCTCTGGCTCGACCGCGGCGCTCCGCGCACGCGCCTGGCTGCCTCGGTCGTGGCGCTCGCAGTCGCAGCGCCGGTGCTCTTGCTGCCGCTGAACAAGCTCGTGAAGCAGGCCGCGCTGCCGGACTCCTTCACCGTCGCGCCGCTCTACCTGCTCAAGAAGCACAGCGGGGACAACGCCGTCGAGCTCGCCGTGTTCCTCGGCACCGCCGTAGCCGTCCTCGCGTTCGCGCTGCTGCCGAAGAGGCTCCTCCCGCTCCTCGCCGTCGGCCTGCTCGTGACGCTCGCGGCCGGCTCCGCCGTGGCCACCCGTGTCGTCGCCGACCAGGCCGGCGAGCAGCGGCTGAAGATCCTCGGCGCGAACGAGCAGTGGATCGACCACGCCGCTTCTGGCCCCGTCACGTACGTCTACGACGGCGACCCGTACTGGAACGCCGTCTGGGAGCAGCTGTTCTGGAACCGGCGCCTGCGCGCGGTCTATCGCTTCCCCTGGGCGAAGCGCGTCCCCGGCCCGCTGCGACAGCCGGTCGTCCGGCCGCTGCCCGACGGGAGGCTCCTCCTCGACGGCGGTGGGCTGGCGTCGCCGGGCTATGTCGTCGCCTCGCCGGCCTTCACGTTCGTCGGCGACCCGGTCGCGCGGACGACGCAGGTCGGCCAGGAGGGCCTCCAGCTCTGGCGCGTCGACCCGCCGGCGCGCCTGGCCAGCGCGCGCGCGGGCGTGCACGTCGGCGGCGACATCTACGACCACGCGCGGCTCGTCGCGTATGGATGTGCCGGCGGCGGGCTGGCGCTCACGCTCGTTGCCAAGGGCGCGCCGGCGACCGTTGTGCTCAGGTCCGGAGGGGACGTCTGGCGCCAGCTCGACCTCAAGGCCGAGGAGGTCTGGTCCGGCGTCGTTCCGGCGAAGCTGACGCAGCCGCCCGGAGCCGGGGAGTGCGAGTACGACGTCGAGGTGACCAACATCGTCGGCTCGACGCGCTTCGAGCTCGTCGCTTAGAAGCGGTTGCGAGACGACTTCCGACGTGTCGACCGGTCAGTTCAGAAGGACGCGCCGAGGGCGTCGCTTGCGACGCCCTCCTTCAGGACGCGCGGTTCATCCGCGCGTCCGTCTGAGCCGCTCGCCTGAAACGCCGGGAGAAGTCGCAACCGTTCGAGCGCGCTGCGCGTCCTGAGGGTCGGCGCCGCATGCGTCGCCTTCAGCGCCGGGCGGCGAAGAGGCACGCCCACTGGCCGGCGTCGAGTTCCCGTGCGAGAGCATCGCGCCGGAAGCCGAGCTCGTCCGCAAGCTGCTTGAAGCGCCGCGGCGGGACCCGCGTGTCGAGGGCGCGGCGAAGCGAGACGGAACGGCGGCCGAATCCGGCGGCGACGAAGGCGTGGTACTCCCGCGCCTCGCGCACGGGGACGAGCGGTTCGCGCCGGCGAACGGCACGCAGGAGCGCGGCATCGACCGCCGGCGCGGGCATGAAGCAGGATCGCCTGAGGAGGCGGCCGTGGGTCAGCTCGTACCACGCCCCCCAGAAGACGGACAGCAGCGTGCTCGGCACGATCGCCGCGCGCTTGAGTGCGACCGCGCGCTCGACGACGAGGTCGGCGCGCTCGAGCGGGACGCGCGGATCGTCCAGCAGACGTCGCAGTAGGTCCGTCGTTCGGTGGAACGGGGGGTTCGCGACGACGCGGAACGGCTCCGAGGGCAGCGGCACCCGCAAGGCATCGCCCTCGACGACGCGGACGCCGGGACGGTCCGCAAAGCGGTGACGGAGCCGGGCCGCCAGCGCCGGATCGAGCTCGATCGCAACCACGACCGCGGCGGCGCAGGCCAGTGGCGCGGTCAGCTGTCCATTGCCCGCACCGACGTCGAGGACGAGATCGGACGACGAGACGCCCGCCTCGCGGACGATCAAATCCGCGAGGGCGCGACTGCGAAGGAAGTGCTGGCTACGTGGCCGCTGCGGGCGCGGCCGCACGCTGCGTGCGGCTCGGCCTGCCACGGAAGATCACCGTCGTCATATGCGCTTTCGGTCTAGGTGCCGCCCGACATGCTACTGACCGCGCTCGGCGACGACGATCAGCCAGTGGTACTCGTATGAGATCTCCTCTGGCAGCTCGCGCTCGGCTCGCGCAAGCCCGGCCTCGTACTCCTCGTCGGAGATCAGCTGAAACGTGGATATGTGGCGGCCGCGGATCTTGGTGAGCGCCGTCTCGCGGTCGAGGGTGCGCAGCTGGTCGTGAGAGACGATCCGCACCGACGCCAAGCCTCCCGCGACCAGCATCGCCTCGAGCTCCTCCGGCGGCTTGAAGCGCGCGCGGTCGATCTCGAGGAACGACGGGAAGTAGCGGTTCAGGTAGTAGCCGGGGAAGAAAGCCGGGTTCATGGTCAGGAACGCGAGGCGGCCGCCGGGCACCAGCACGCGCCGCAGCTCGGGAACGGCCCGGTCCGGGTCGAGGTGGTGGAAGACGAGCGTCATCGTCGCCCGCTCGAACCAGCGGTCGCGGAAAGGCAAGTCCTCGGCTTCGCCGACCTTCAGCCCGACGCCTGCCGGGACGCGTCCGCGCGCGACCTCGAGCATCTCCGGCGAGCGATCGACGCCCCACACCTTGCAGCCGTAGCGCTCGGCCAGCACCGCAGCGAGCCTGCCGGTGCCGCAGCCGACATCCAGGACACGTCGGCCGCGCAGGTCGCCCTCGCGTACGAGCACGTCGACGCTCTCGGCCCAGAGCTCATTGGCCTCCCGCAGCTCGTCGTACCGAGCCGCCAGCGGCCCGAAATCGGTTCTAGGTGTCTGCAACCAGGTCGTCCGGCTCGGTCAGCGCCAGGATTGCTTCCTGCGCGGCCTCGAGCGACGACTCGGGGACGAGCACAACGACCGAATCGTCCTCGGCGGAAGCCTGGAGCTCGGAGTCGATGCCGGCCTCGCGGAGGATCGCCTGCAGCTCCTCAGCCTCGGTCACGTCCCCCGCGTTCGCCAGATGCACCATCTGCGTCATCACGCTCGCTCCTCCACCGTCGTGACCGGCTCGGGCCCAACCTGCGGCGCCGATTCTACGCGGCGGTGGGCGGCGCCTCCCTTGATCAGCCTCGGAGAGCCGCGCTCAGCAAACGGGAGCTCGATCACGTCGAAGTCCTTCGGTACGACCGTGTCGGGGAAGATCGCGCGCGCCTCATCCGCGACCTCGGGGCCGAAGTAGCGGTTCGACAGATGCGTGAGCGCGAGCAGGCCGACCTCCGCCTCACGCGCGATCTCGGCCGCGTCCGCCGCAGTCGAGTGGAGGGTGTCCCGCGCCCGCTCGCGCTCCTCCTCGCAGAAGGTCGCCTCGTGGACTAGGACGTCGGCGCTGCGGGCGGCCTCGACGACGCTGCGTGACGGCGCCGTATCGGCCGCGAGCACCAGCTTCCGCCCCGGCCGGGGCGGGCCGACGACGGTGTCTGGTGTGATCGTGCGCCCGTCCGGCAGCGTCACGGACTCGCCTCGCTGCAGTGTTCCGCGTTCGGGCCCGACCGGAATCCCGAGCGCATCCGCCGCGTCGGGGTCGAAGCGGCCCGGACGCGGATGCTCCACGAGCGCCCAGCCGACTGCCGTCACGCCGTGGTCGACCGGAAACGCCTCGAGGACGTATTCGCCGCGCTCGAGCACCTCGCCCGGCTGCACCACCGCCAGCTCGAGGTCGTACGTGAGCTTCCCGAAGATCCGCTTGAGGGCGCCGAACAACTCGACCAGGCCCGGCGGGCCGTAGATCACGATGGGCAGCGTCCGGCCGCGGAGCGCGAACGTCTTGAGCATCCCAGGCAACCCCAGGTAGTGGTCCGCGTGGTAGTGCGTGAGGAACACCTCGCGAAGCTCGATCAGGCCGACCGCCGAACGCAGGAGCTGCCGCTGCGTCCCTTCGGCGCAGTCGAACAGCAGCCGGTCGCCGCCGCGGCGAGCGAGGATCGCCGTCGGGGCGCGCTGCGCGGTCGGCATCGAGCCCGAGGTGCCGAGGAAGACGACGTCGAGGTCCACGGCGCAAGTGTAGGAAGGCTTGGCGAGCGACTACGCTCCGCCCCATGCCGCGCGACGTCCGGGAGCTTCTCCGCCTCGAGCCCGACGCCGAGGAGTACACGGCGATCCGCGAGCTCTGGAAGCGCCACTCGATCGCCGAGGACCAGCGCGACCTTCCCGGTCTGATCTCGACCCTGACCGATGACTGCGTCTACGAGCTGGCCGGCACGCCGCACCGGTGGGAGGGCCACGACGGTGCCGCACGCTTCTACACCCAGCTCCTGTCCGCGTTCCCGGACATCCACTTTTCGCTGACCGACATCGTCGTCGGGCCCCAGGGCGTCTGCGAGGAGGCGCGCGTCACCGGTACCCATCGCAGCGAGTGGCTCGGCGCGCCGGCGACCGGCGAGCGGCTCGAGTGGTCGGTCGTCATCTTCTTCCCCTGGGATCGCGAGCGGCAGCTGTTCCGGGGCGAGAAGGTGTACGTCGAGGGCGTGACTATCCCGGGACGATGAGCCGCTGCCCAGGGACGATCGTCGACCCGCGCAGGCCGTTCCGCTGCTGGAGCTTCCAGATCCCCGAGCGGACGTCGCCGCCGTAGCGCGCGGCGGCGATGGTCCAGAGCGTGTCGCCGTACTTGACGACGTAGACGTGCTCGTGGCCGGCACCGCTCGAGGAGTGCGCAGCCATGCCCCAGATCACCGTGGCGACCAGGCCGATCATCAAAATCCTGGCGAACATGTGTTCGTACACTGTAGCAGAACACACGTTCGGGTCAAGCGGCTCGCGCACGAGTCCGGCAGCCGTCGCGAGCCGCGTGACAGCGTGTCGGCGATGACCGCGACGAGGGTCAGGCGACCCAGAAGGGCCGGCCGACGAGCAGCGTCGTCCGCTCCGGGTTCATCGCCGCGCGCAGCCTGATCGCCTGCACGTACCACCCCGCCGGAAGCACCCGCCACGGAATCTTCACGCGAGTCCGCCAGTAGGCCTTGACCGCGCCGCGGGTGGCCGACGCAGCGGCCCCGAGCCGTCCCGACAGCCCCCGGTCGATGTCATCGCGCGCCGAGTCGGTGAGCGAAGCGCCGCCGACGCGGAAGAGCCCGGCTGTGTACGACGCGTCCTCGGTCGCGCGGGCGTCGAGCGCGAACGTCGTCTCGCGGAAGCTCGCGGTGGCCCCGATCACCTTCTCGGTGTGCAGCCAGATGACCGCATCGCCCATGCAGCGCCCGGCGCTGTCGGCGATCGCCTCCTTGACCGCGAAGTACGACGGGCGGGGAGTGTGATCGGACCGGATCATCCCGGCCTGCCAGCGGTCGAGATTGGGCTCGTCGACGAGGCCGAAGAAGAGCAGCTCCCGCACCGACGGGTCGCACGCCCCGCGGTAGACGAGCTCGCGGTAGATCTGCGCCTGCTTGCTCTCGCTCGTTGGTTTCACGCTCTCGGAACCGAAGTACGCGCCGCGCGAGGCCCGCGGGATCGCGACCTGCCAACCGACCTCGTCGAGCTTGAACGTCAACGGCTGCGGCCTGTCCGCGAAGGTGCCGTACGCGTCCAGCCCTTCCGCGAACGTCGGCTGCGCCGTGTCGTGGAACGCGTCCCAGACCGCCTGCTTGATCCGGTCGAGGTTCGCGATGCCTGCGTTCGGCCACGGGTACCCCGTCGCGATCGAGTCGGTGTCCCTCGACGGGTACGGGTGGAAGCCGAATACGTCCATGATCGGGAAGTCGCGCGCGCTGGCCTGGTACGCGCGGCCCATGTCTCGGATGAACTTCACGGGCTGCGTCGAGATGTTCGAGACGGCCTTCGGATTGCCGTTCCCGCGCGGAGAGAGGCCGAGCCCGACGACGGTGATCTTCGGGTTCACCGACTTGAGCGCGTCGTAGGCGCGGGCAAGCATCGCCTCGTAGAAGACCCCCGACACGCCGCGCCCCCGCGAATCGAACTGCGGCCGCCAGAAGCGCGAGAGGTTCGGCTCGTTGCCGACGACGATCTCCGTCACCTCGGGGTAGCGCAGCGCGAGCAGCACCAGGAACTCGGCGAACTTCTGGGCGCCGTCCCGGGAGCCCGTGATCGCCCGCGCCTTGCCGATGTGGACACCCAGCGAGACGTCGATCCCGCGCTTCGCCGCCTCCGAGATCGCGCGGTCGAGGAATGCCTGCTCGACGATCACGTCCGGGCGTGACGGGTCCCAGTTGATCGTCATCTTGTTCGCGCTCAGCCCGAGCCCGCTCATCTGCTCGAAAAACCAGGCGCCGCTGTCGTCCGCGTACTTGCCGTAGTCGTCGGAGACGCCGAAGCGGGTCGGGTCCTGGACCGTTCCGGCGGTTGCTGCGCCGGCGCAGGCCAGCGCGGCGACGACTGCTGTCAGTGCGGCGCGGAGGTTTGTCACGGCTGTGCGGGGTACGCCCTAGGTGTGAGCTTTCCTCGTGTCGGCAGGCTTGACCAGGGCCTGGAGACCCAGTTTTCGGGGGCCGCAAGTCCTAGTCCTCGGACTGGAGACGCGCGAGGATAACGTCAACGAGCCCCGACGCGCCGAAGCGAACCGGATCGTCGGCGGGTAGGCCCGTCTCGGCCTCGGCGGCCTCGATCGCCGCCCGCGCCTCGTCGTCGCCGAGGTGGCGAGTGTTCAGTGCGATGCACGCGACCGTCGCAGGACGGGCCGGCAGCGAAGTTCGCTCATGGAGCTCGACGAGCTCCCGCAGCGGCGGGATCGGGTGACCGGGTGAGCCGTCGATCTCGGTCGCGCCGGCCAGGTGGCAGAGGACGAACAGGTGCGGCGCGCTCCCGTGGATCAGCCCGAGCGTGACGCCTGAGTACATCGGATGGACGAGCGAGCCCTGGCCCTCGACGAAGAGCACGTCGCCGCCGCGGCGATGGCCTTCGACGACGAGGCGCTCAGCCGCACCCGCGAGGAAGTCGGCGACGACCGCGTCGACGGCAATCCCCCACCCTGCGATCGCGATTCCCGTTTGGCCCGTCGGCACGAACTGCGACGCGACCCCGCGCCGCCGCGCCTCGAGGTCGAGCTCGACCGACACCGTCTTCTTGCCGATCGCGCAGTCCGAGCCGACGGTCAGCACGATCTTCGCGGGGACGCGCAGGTTCTCGCCGGTCGGGACGCTGAGATCGGCCGGCGGCTTCCGCAGGTCGCGCAGTTCCGCCTTGTGGCGACGCGCGAGCTCGACCATCTCGGCGTCCTCGCTCAGGAACTCGTGTAGGCCGTTCTCGACGTCGAGCCCCTTGGAGATGCAGGACTTGAGGAGCTCGCGCCACGCCGGCGGAAAGCGCCCGCCCTGCGTCGCGACGCCGACGAGCGCGGTCGTGGGGTTGAAGCAGAGCGCGTCGTTGACTGAGGCGACGACCGGGATTCCGTCATGGCTTGCGCCCGCGCGCGTGGAGTCGAGGATTGCGACCGTCGGGTGCGGGCTGTAGCGGATCACCCCGCGCGCCGTCTTGCCGTGGTGCGGATCGGCCGAGTGGCCCTCGGCCAGGATCAGATAGCGCTTCGTCTCGCCCGCCGTCACGAGGAAGCCCGGCAGTCCGTGCCAAGTAACAAGTTGTTACAAGCGCTGAGAGGCGGGAGCTGTCTGGCGGACGCCGAGGCCCGGCGCGTTGGCTGGGAGCTGGACACCGTCCACGAATTCAACCCCCGGCCAGGGGTCGTGTGCCAGCAGCAGGTTGCCGTCGAGGTCGACGTGATCGCAGAGGCTGGCGATCTGCGCGGCCGGGGCGATCCCGAGGCCGGATTCGACCATGCAGCCGAGCATGACGCCGAGGCCCGCCGCTCGGGCGGCATGGGCCATCCGGACCGCTTCGCGGATGCCTCCCGACTTCGCGAGCTTGATGTTGATCCCGTGGGCCCGCGCCGAGCACGGGAGCACGTCCTCGAGCCTGTGGCAGTCCTCGTCCACGTAGATCGGGATCGGCGAGGCCTCCTTCAGGCGGCGCGCGTCCGCATCTCCTGCCGGAAGCGGCTGCTCGCAGTATTCGACTCCGAGCTCCGCGAGCTGCGGCAGCGAATCGAGCGCCTCCTCGACCGTCCAGTACTCGTTCACGTCGACCTGGAGCGGCAGCTCGGTGACGCCGCGCACCGCCCGGACGCGCTCGACGTCGAGCCCGTCGCGGGCGCCCAGCTTGAGCTTGAGCCGCTTGAAGCGCGGCGCCGCCCGCTCGGCACGTCGCGCCATCTCCTCCGGGTCGCCCAGCCAGACCGTCCACGAGGTCGGCGGACCGGCCCGCCGCAGTCCCAGGAACCGCCAGACGGGGAGCCCTGTCAGCTTCCCGCAGAGATCGTGGAGGGCGGCGTCGATCGCCGCGCGCGCCGCGAACTCGCGCCGGGGCAGGCGGTCGAGGATCTCGTCGAGCGCGAAGGGGTCGTCGTCGAGCGCGTCCGCGACCTCCTCCGCGTAAGCGACTGCCGACTGCGCCGACTCCTCGTACCGGTCGATCGGATTCGCCTCGCCGAATCCAACGTGTCCGTCGTGGCGGATCTCGACCTGGACGACGTCGACCTCGTCCTCGGCCGACCGCGCAATCACGAACGTCTCGGCGAGGGCATGGGTGGTGGTCTTCGCGACAACGTCCACGCGCCTATCGTACGGCCCTCATGCTCCGCAGCTTCCGCGCGCCGGGTCGCGTGAACCTGATCGGCGAGCACACCGACTACGCCGGCGGCCTGGTCCTCCCGGCCGCGATCGACCGTTTCGTGACCGTGACCGGCGAAGAGGCGGACGGCGTCGAGCTGCAGTCCGAGGGCGCGCCGGCGGGCTGGGAGCGCTACGTGGAGGCCGTCGTCGAGGAGGTGGTGGCGGCGACGGGTCTTCGCGGCCGGATCACGTCGGATCTGCCGATCGGTGCTGGGCTCGCGTCGTCCGCCGCGCTCGAGGTGGCCGTCGCCGTCGCACTCTGCGGCGTTGCCGGTCGCGAGATCGAGCCGCTCGAACTGGCCGAGGCTTGCCGCCGCGCCGAGGAGCGGGCGGTCGGCGTCCCCTGCGGGATCATGGACCAGGCGGCGTCCTTGCTCGGGCGCGCGGGTCACGCGGTGCTCCTGGATTGCTCCACGCTCGAGCACCGCCTCGTTCGGCTCCCGGCGGACCTCGCGCTCGTCGTCATCCACTCGGGGATCGAGCGGCGACTCGAGGACGCGCCTTACGCGCAGCGGCGCGCCGAGCTCGAGGCCGGACACCCGCTGCGCGTTCGCCACGTCGAGTCTGAGAACAAGCGGGTACTGGCCGTCGCCGAGGCGCTCGAGGCCGACGACCGCGCTGCGCTCGGACGCCTCTTCCGCGAAGGACACGCGAGCCTGCGCGACGACTTCGAGGTCTCGACGCCGGAGCTCGACCTGCTGGTCGATCTCGCCTACGAAGCCGATGCGGTCGCCGCACGGCTGACCGGCGCTGGCTTCGGCGGGGCGATCGTCGTGCTCGCTGATGTCGAAGCAGCAGAACCGCTAGGCGCCGAGGTAACCGCGCGCTACGCCGACCGCACGGGCCGAACAGGACGCGTCCTCGTGTGCCTCGCCGCCGACGGAGCCGCCGAGGTCGACCCGGGATACACTGAACCCCCCGAGCGCCCGTAGCTCAGGGGATAGAGCGCGCGCCTCCGGAGCGCGAGGTCGCAGGTTCGATTCCTGCCGGGCGCACTCCCCGCGAAAATCCGGCGCGCTGGAGCGCGCCATGATGATTTTCGCGGGTTCGCCTTCTCTAGATGCGTTCGTGAGCCGCAGCCGCGCATGTCGGCTGCGGCGGCGGATCTGGTATTCGAGACGCGACGTCCTCCGGCACTCTGTGCCTGTGGAGCGCGGGTTCGCACCGGTTTCGGCTCTCCTCGTGATCGATGCGCAGGTGCATCTTCTGGACGGTTCCGACGCCGTTCCGGACGCGGCGGAGACGGCCGCTCGGATCGCGGAGTTGCTCGCCGCCGCCCGCAGGGCCGGGGCACTCGTCCTTCACCTTCAGAACGATGGTCTCCCCGGTGCGCCCGACGAGCCGGGCTCGCCGGGCTGGGCGATCCACCTGGCCGCAGAGCCACGGTCTGACGAGCCGGTGATGCGAAAGCGTGGCGACGACGGCTTCGAGGGGACCGACATGGAGACCCTGCTGCGGCAAGCCGGGGTCCGCCGGCTCGCGGTTGCGGGTCTTCTCTCCGAGATGTGCATCAGCGCCACGATTCGGGCCGCGTTCGCCCGTGGCTTCGAGGTCGTGCTCGTGCGAGGCGCCCATGCGACCTACGACCTCCAGGAGATCCCGGCGGAAGTCGTGTCCCGTGTCGCCGAACACGCGCTCGGCGACCAGCTCGAGCTGCTCGACTCCTCAGCAGTCGCGTTCGCGGCGCCGTCTCAGCGGTAGATCTCCGTCCGCTCCCACGTGACCTGACCTCGTGCGACCTTGGCCGTGACGAACACCCCTGCGCCCAGCGCCGGTTCGTCGAAGAGCTTCAGGCGGCTGGGACGGAAGCGGTACGGCCGATAGCCGGTCGGCTCGTACGCCGGGAATCGCTTCGCATACACGCGTTCCAGTTCGAGCGCTGCCTCGCCAGCACGGCCGAAGAGCTGGATTCCGCGGTCCGGCTCGCCCCACGTCTGGGTCGAGTCGAAGACGACGATCGCGGCGGTCGGGTTCCTGCTCAGGTTGCGCGAGTGTCGGGCGGCAGGGTCCGAGAGCCAGATCAGGTCGAGCTCATCCGTCCACGCGAAGTACGCGGTGTTGACGTGGGCGCGGTTGCCCGGCGAGACGGTCGAGATCGCGCAGAGCGTCGAGGCCGCGAGCAGGCGCTCGGCCTCGGCTCTGATCCGGCCCGCCGCTACCCGGCGCTTCGACTGCTCGATCGGCATGGCGTTGGCGCGATCACGGGGCGATACTTTCGATTGACATGATCGTCGACTGCGCCGTCTACGAGCAGGGGCGGCGGCGGCCCGGCGAGCTTCCGCTGCCCGACGCCTTCGAGGCGAGCTCGCGCGGGGACTCGTTCGTCTGGATCGGGCTCTGGGAGCCGACCGAGGAGGAGTTCGACGCGGTGCGGCGCGAGTTCGACCTGCATGAGCTCGCGGTCGAGGACGCGATCACGGCTCACCAACGGCCGAAGCTCGAGGTCTACGGCGACTCGCTCTTCGTCGTCCTCAAGCCGGCGCGCTACCTCGAGGCCGAGAAGCGAGTCGAGTTCGGCGAGATCCTGATCTTCCTCGGCGACGGCTTCATCATCACCGTTCGCCACGGCGAGGCAGCCCTCCACGAGGTCCGCTTGCGCACGGAGGAGCGGCCCGACCTGCTCCGCTGCGGGCCCGGCGCTGCGCTGTACGCGATCGTCGACCGGATCGTCGACGACTACCAGCCGGTGATCACGGCGCTCGACAGCGACATCGAGGACGTCGAGCGAGAGGTCTTCTCGCCTGAACGGACGAACCCCGCGGAGGAGATCTACAACCTGAAGCTCGAGATGTTCGAGCTCTATGCCGCCGTCCATCCGCTGCTGGAGCCGCTCGACCGGCTCGCGCGCGGACGGCACGAGCTGATCAGCGACGAGATCCACGCCTACTTCCGCGACGTTCACGACCACCTCTTGCGCATCGTCGACCAGGTCGAGACCCGCCGGGACGCGCTGACGAGCGTGCTGACCGCGAATCTGACCCAGGTCACCGTGAGGCAGAACGAGGACGTCCGCCGGATCTCCGCGTGGGCGGCGATCATCGCGATCCCGACGATGATCGCCGGGCTCTACGGGATGAACTTCCGCCACATGCCCGAGCTCGGCTGGACGTGGGGCTACCCGATCACGATGGTCGTGATCCTGGTCGCCTGCTTCGGGCTCTTCCGCTACTTCCGCGGGATCGGCTGGCTGTAGAGCACGCTCGCCAGCGCCCGTTCGAGGCGCTCGAGGTCGTGCTCGTCGTTGTAGCCCTGCACGGAGACGCGGAGGAGCGGACGCTCGTTCCAGCGCTCGCAGGCCACTTCGATCCGGTGCTCGTCCAGTAGCCGGCCGCGTACCTCGGCGGGGTCGCACGACGGCAGCTCCACCGAGGCCATCTGCGCGTACAGGCTCTCGCCGGCGACCGGCTGGCCCAGCCTCGGCAGGGCATCGGCTAGCAGGCGGTGGCAGCGGAGGCGCACGTCGCCCCAGCCGTGCTCGCGCTGGAACCGGATCGCCGCCGGAATCGCGAGGTGCGCCGCGGGGTCGCGCGTTCCCTGCCAGCCGTGGCGCTCGCGGAAGATCGACTCCGCGGTCCAGCCCCAGCTGACGACGAGCGGCTCCAGCGCGGCGCGGCGGTCCGGCGCGGCCCACAGGAAGCCCGACCCCTTGGGCGCGCAGAGCCACTTGTGGCAGTTGCCGACGTAGAAGTCGGCCCCGATCTCCGCGAGGTCGACCGGAACCTGGCCCGGTGCATGGGCGCCGTCCACGATCGTCGTGATCCCCGACGCGCGCGCACGCCGGCAGAGCTCCGCGACTGGGAAGCGGATCGCCGTCTTCGAGCTCACGTGGCTGAGGAAGAGCACCCTCGTCCGCTCGGTCACGCCGCCCCAGATCGCCTCGGTCGCCGCCTCCGCCGACTCCACCGGAACTGGAACGGCGCGGCGGACGTAGCGCGCTCCCGTGCGGCCGGAGACGAACTCCCAGAGGAGGTCGAGGGCGCCGTATTCGTGGTCGGTCGCGAGCACCTCGTCGCCCGGCAGCAGGCGCAGGGAGCGGGCGACGACGTTGACGCCCGTGGTCGCGTTTGGGAGGAACACGAGTCCCTCGGGGTCGGCGTTGAGGAAGTCACCGAGCTCGGCCGCGACCTCGTCGAGCAGGCCTGCGAGCCGCCGCCCGAGGAACTCGACAGGCTGCCACTCGAGCTCCCGCTGGAGGCGCTGGTACTCCTCGAACACCGGCCGCGGGCACGCGCCGAACGAACCGTGGTTCAGGAAGACGACGTCGGGATCGAGGAGAAAGAGGTCGCGTAGCCCGGGCACGGCGGCAGCGTCACACAATCGTGACGATCCGGTCTCACATGCGTGACACGTTCGCCGCTAAGGTCCAAACCGGGGGGTCAGGGCCGAAGGCCCCCGGGGGGAATGGGTCACGCGCGCGGGGGCGGGTAGGCTCACGCCGCCCGTGAAGGCGCTCGCCGACTACATCCGGAGCCTGAACCCGCGCCTTCCTCGCAGCGTGCAGACCCTGCAGCTCGGCGGGCTCGCGAACTCGTTCGGGAACGGCCTCGCGTACCCGTTCCTGTTCATCTACCTCCACAACGTCCGCGGGATCGAGCTCGACACCGCGGGCCTGATCGTCGGCACGAACGCGGCCGTCGGCCTCGTCGCCGGCCCGGTGATCGGAAGCCTCGTCGACCGCGTCGGCCCCCGCACCACCCTCGCCGTCTCGCTCGGGTTCATGGCCGCCGGGTACGGCGCGTATCCGCTCGTCCACGAGCCGTGGCAAGGCTTCCTCGCGAGCGCGCTCGCCGGGATCGGGAACGGCGGCTTCTGGCCGAGCCAGTCGTCCCTGATCGCCCGCCTGACGCCGCGCCACCAGCGTCACCAGGCGTTCGCGATGCAACGCGTGATGATGAACCTCGGGATCGGTCTCGGCGGCCTCACCGGCGGCCTGATCGCCACGACCTCGCGCCCCGGCACCTTCACGGCGCTCTTCCTCGCCGACGCGGCGACGTTTCTCGTCTTCGCCGTCGTCCTCGCGTTCGTCCCACGTCCCGACGCGCTCGAGGACGGCGGCGAACCACGACGGGGCACGTACGCGGACGTCCTCCGCAACCGCGTCTTCGTCGGCGTGGTCGCGCTGAACTTCGTCTTCATCACGGCCGGGATGGCGCAGCTCGAGACGTTGCCGGTCTACGCGAAGAACGAGGCGGACGTGACCGAGCGCGGGATCGGGCTGCTCTTCTTCATCAACACCGTCGTCGTCGTGCTCGCGCAGCTCCCGGTCGCGCGTCTGCTCGAAGGGCATCGGCGGATGCGGACGCTGGCCCTGCTCGGCGCAATCTGGGCGTGCGCCCTGATGCTCGTCCCGGTCGCCGGCATCTTCCTCTCGGGAGCGGCAGCGGTGGCGATGCTCGCCGTCGTGTTCGCGACGATCGCCGTCGGGGAGACCCTCCATGGGACGGTGCAGGCGCCGCTCGTGACCGACCTCGCCGACCATCGCCTGATCGGCCGGTACATGGCCGCATCCGCGTTCTCGTGGGGCGTCGGCTTCACCGTCGGGCCCTCGATCGGCGGTGTCGTCCTCAAGCACGCCCCGCACCTGCTCTGGCCGCTCGCCGCCGCTGTCTGCGCGCTCGCCGGCCTGGCAGCACTCGGCCTCGAGCGGGCGATTCCCCGCGAGGCCCGCCGCACGCCGGTTCGAGCCGAGCCGGCGCTGGCCTCAGGCGAGGCCGTCTGAACCGACTGGGCGACACGCTCTCCGTTAGCGACCACGTCTAGGAGAAAGGCCTCCCGGGTAGAATCTCCATCCCATGCGGACGGAGGACCCGCTCAGTACCAATGCCTGCTCTCCCTCGCCTGAAGCGAGCTCGTGGCCGTGGCGGCACGGCCGAGGTCGCCGTCCGCACGGAGCCCGCTAGCGCCGAGCTCGTCGCAAACGGCGTCACCTGGGTGCATGTCGAACCGGCGGCTCCCGGCGAGGTCGAGCGCCTCGGCGAGCGCTTCGGCTGGCATCCCCTCGACATCGAGGACGTGCTCTCGAAGCGCCAGCGCCCGAAGGTCGACGACTACCCCGACTACCTCTTCGTCGTCCTCCACTTCCCGGTCTACGACAAGACGATCCAGCGGCTGAACGCCGCCGAGCTCGACGTCTTCCTGGGGAACGACTACCTCGTCACGATCCCGAACGTCGAGCTGCTACCCGTCACGCGTCTCTTCCGCCGCTGCGAGGAGGACGAGGCGCTGCGCGAGCAGCTCTTCTCACGCGGCTCGGGCCGGCTCCTGTACGAGGTGCTGGACGACCTCTTCGACTACTGCTTCCCGATCCTCGACAAGATCGCCTTCAAGCTCGACTCGATCGAGGACGACGTGTTCGAGGGCCGCTCGCGCGAGGTCGTCCGCGACATCTCGAACGTCAAGCAGGAAATCATCGCCTACCGCAAGATCTTCAAGCCCGAGCGCTCGACCCTCCGCGTGCTCGAGCGCAACGTCGAGCGGTTCCTGCCCGAGGACCTCGAGCTCTACTTCGACGACGTAATCGACGCGGCCGAGCGGATCTGGGACCTGCTCGATAACTACAAGGAGGTCGTCGAAGCGATCGAGGACACGAACGAGTCGGTGATCTCGCACCAGCAGAACGACGTCCTGCGCGTGCTCACGGTGTTCAGCGTGCTGCTGCTGCCGCTGACGCTGATCGCGAGCGTGTTCGGGATGAACGTCCACTTCCCCGGCTTCGGCACCGCAGAGGGCTTCTGGGTCATCTTCCTCGTGATGGCGGCGACGCTGGCCGCGCTGTTCGGGTTCTTCCGCTTCAAGCGCTGGCTCTGAGCGAATGCTGAGCAGGCCACCTGCCCCGTCGGCACGAGCGTCTTGTCGTAGCCGGGCGTCCGAATCGTCCTAGCGGCCAGTAGATCAAAAGGCGCCGGCACGGTCGGGGACGACGGACAACCGCGAGCACGGTCGCGATCGGTACACACACGACCTTCCGGCGTGCACGCCGTCTGGCCATCTCAGGAAGTAGGATCGTCGAGCGGGAGGAGCACCGATGTACGAGATCTTCACGCACGGTAGGTTCGACGTCGATCCGGGGAACGAGCAGGCATTCGTCGACGCGTGGTCGGGGTTCGCGGCCTGGGCGAGCGAGAGGCCCGGCGCTCGCACGTTGCGGCTCCTTCGCGACGTCCGTAATCCGGGCCGGTTCTTCAGCACCGGCGAGTGGGACGACGCCGATGCGATAGCCGCCTGGAAGAGCTCGCCGGAGTTCAAGGAGCGGCTTGGCCGCGTAGTGAGGCAGGCGTCGAGCTTCGAGCCGACGGAGCTGCTCACGCTGGCGAAGGTCGCCGGCGGCACTGTCGAGATGCTCTCTCCGCCCGAGGGGATCGAGCCGATTCACGCGCCGACTTAGGTCCAGACCGTAGGCGTCTCAGAAGCTCTGGCTCTGAGCGGCTTCGAGAGCCTCGAGCTCTGACTCGAGCAGGCCCGCGCCACTCCCCTCGATTGCAGCACGCACCTCCGCGGCGAGTTTGGCCACCTCGCTCGCGCGGCCGCGTCCTGCCAGGAAGCCGGCGTACTGGAGCTTGATCCGCGCCGGCTGAAGCACGTTCTCGCCTGCCGGCCGCTCGAGCAGCGCGCGCCAGACGGCTTCCGCCTCTTCGTCGCGTCCTTGCTGGGCACGCAGCTTTGCGAACTCGGCTGCGCTGGCCGCGTGCTCGAAGAGAAGCGACTCCGCTGTGTCGCGCGTGCCTAGGACTGCGTCTGCCGCCGCGAGGTCGCCTTTCAGCCGCAGGATTTCGGCCCGCTGGCCTTGGATTGCGTCGTCGAACCACGTCGCGCCGATCTGCGCCGCGAGCTCCGACCCTCGCTCCAGCACGTCCCATGCTTCGTCCAGTCGCCCCAGCAGGATGAGCGGTCGGGCGAGCGTGAGCGCGCAAGCACCGACCGCGAGGAACGTATCGCCGACCTCCAGGTCAAGGCGTAGCCGCTCGCGCCCGTACTCGACTGCTTCTTCCAGGCGCCCTTGTTCTCGACGGAGATGCGCGAGGAGCGAACGCGTTTGGGCCTCTGCGCGTAGGCTGCCGGACTCCGAGGCGTACCGCTGCGCTGCGACCGCCCGCTCTTCAGCCAGGCCCAGAGCTCCTCTCCACATCGCATGGATGCCCGCGATGCTGGTCCCCCGCGCTGCGCCCGCGAGGTCGCCCCGTTGAAGGCAGATTTTTGCGCCGCGGCTCATTCGCGCCTCGCCGTCCGAGAGTCTGCCTTCGGCGATATCCGCCCATCCGAGGATCATCAGCGCGCTGAGTTCGAGCGTGTCCAGGTGCGCCGCCTCGGCGAGTGCGAGCGCGGGCTCTGCGTGCGCACGGATCCCTGCGACATCGTCGCGGTCGCGCGCGGCCTGTGCGAGAGCGAGCGTGGCATACGCGCGTGCCTCGTCGGCCGGCTCGCCCTTGAGCACCTCCTCGGCCAGCACGAGCCCATCCTCGCGGAGACCCGCGACGACGAGTGCCCGAGCGAGCCGAGCGCGTGCGAGAGCGTGAAGCTCCGGCGAGCTGTCCGCGAGCTCTGTCGCCTTACGCGAGAAGTGCAGCGACTCCGACTGCGCCGCGTTCGTCTCGGCCCACTCCGCTGCGCGCCATTGGGCGGTCACCGCCGCCCGCACGAGCTCTGGGTCCGGCGCCTCCAGCGGCGACACCTCCGCGCTGAGCGAGATTGCGCGATCGAGGTGGTAGGCGACGGAAGCGCTCAGACCCGGATGTGCGGACACTCGGTCTTCGAGCCAGGCAGCGACCCGATGGTGCAGCTGTCGTCGTTCCTGCTTCGAGACCGACTCGTAGGCCACCTCGCGGATGAGGGCGTGGTGGAATCGGAACTGACGGGCTCCGACGAAGGCGCTCGAGGGCTCCTCGTCGATCACCCCGCGCGTTCGTAGCACCCGGACGATGGAGGCGGGCACCTCTGAGCCGATCACGGCCGAGACGACTGCGTCCCAGAACACGTCGCCGACGACCGCACCCGCCTGGGCCGCTCGCTTCGCCTCTGTCGGGAGGAGGTCGAGCCGGGCGCCGATCAGCGCCCGCAGAGATTGTGGGATCACGGCGGCGTCGGGCCTCTCAGAAGCCATGGCGGCGAGCTCCTCCACGAAGAGTGGGTTGCCCCCGGCGCGGTCTGCGGCTGCTTCGTCCAGCTCGAGGCTGCGTGCCAGGCGCCGCGCCTCGTCGGGTGCGAGCGGGCCGACCTCGAGGGCTTGCGTGCCCCCGGATCCCAGCACACCTGCGAGCTGCTCGCGGAGCTCGGGCCGTCCCTGGCAGACGAAGACGAGCGGGACCGCGGCGATCGTCTCGACGAGCTCCTGGATCAGCTCGAGCAGGTTCTCGGACGCCCAGTGGAGGTCGTCCAGCACGATCACGGTCGGCGCCGCGGAGGCGAGCGCTTCGAGGTAGCGGCGGACGGCCCAGAGCAGCTCCGCGCCGGATGCGACCGGGTTGCGCGCGGCACCGACGAGCGGAGCCAGCTGAGCCTCGACCACCGCTGCCTCGGACGGCGGATGCCGCAGTGCCAGGCGTTCACGAAGCTTCAGCGTCGCGGCCTCAACGGTGTCGCCGTCCGAGATACCGGTGTCGCCCTGGACGACCTGTGCGAGCGCAAGCCAGGCCGTTCCCTCACCGTAGGGAAGGCTGGCGCCGCGGTGGACCGAGGCCCGGCCGGTCACGCGGCCCGCGAACTCCTCCGCGAGCCTGCTCTTCCCGATTCCCGGCTCGCCGAGAACGACGACGACGCGGGTCGATTGGCTCCGAATCGCGTCCTCGACTGCGCCCGCGAGCACCTGAAGCTCGTGCTCGCGGCCCACGAGCTCTGAGCGCGCCCGCCCGCCTCCGAACGTCTCATCATCTGCCGGCCATACCTCGAGCGGCTCGCTCTTACCG